>NZ_JBFBEZ010000030.1:0-98547 GCF_040701725.1 Streptomyces sp. NPDC093109 | reverse complement strand
AGCAGATGCCACCTGCCCGCCCACAACCACCGACCCGAAACCGACTCAGGATCAGTCAGAAGATCACTTTCAGACCACGTCGGTGGATCAAGGCTCAGCCATCGCGGACGCCATCGCCTACGCCCTCGCGCAGCCGCCCGAGGTCGACGTGAACGAGATCGTCGTCCGCCCCACCGCGAGCGCCCAGTGAGCCGCCTGGGAAGGGCAGGCGCCGACCACGCCGAGCCGGCCCGCGCCGACCTGGCCCGCAGAGTGCGGGCCCTGGAGGACGCCGAAGCGCTGCGCGCCCTCATGATCCGGGGGGCAGCACCACATCCTCAACATGCACTTCGACGTGGCCGGCGACCGGCATCGGCTACATGTGGTTCGTCGCCGTCACCGCGCCCGGGAAGGCCAACTCCCCCTACGCCATGGGCGGCCCGTACGACTGGGACTTCCGCCGCACCCCGCACGGCTGGCTCCTGGCCCGCCAGCGGCTCGGCGTCCTGTGGACCAGCGGCGAGGACCCCCTCAAGACCTTCGAATGAGGCTCCCAGCCTCATTCACCGGTCCTGACGCCGACGCTGAGCCCCGACGTCAAGACCACTTCCCTGAGATCAGTTCATTTTTTTCTCAAGGGTGCGCATGGTCTCCACATACATATTGGTGGCGCTCTTCCGGCACTCCACCGCGAGACTATCCAGCAGTGCCGGTTCCACCGTGCGGTATCGCGCCCAGGTATTAACGTATTCCACGGCTTGCGCACGGAATGTCACGGAGAAGGGTTTCACTTCACCGACGTGCAGTTTCCCCGCCCAGGTCTCCGTCACGTGCCCTACGGGATCGGTCTTGTAGGGCGGTATGCCGGAGGAGGAAACCTGCGCCGAGAGAGCCTCGATCACCTGGTTCTCCCACCGGGTTCTCTTCTCCTTCGACAGTCCGGCCGTCGTGTCGGCCGCGATTCCATCGAGGGAGCCGAGCGTTCTCGCATTCCCACACGCATCGAGATTTATCTTCAGATCATCCGCTCGACCGGGAATCGCGACCAGCTTTCCCGCCGCATGGCGTCCCTCGGCGATCCTGATGACCGCATAGGCGGCGGGGTCCTGGGAGATCGCCCGGATGACGCGCACAAGGGTGTCGTTCGGCACCGTCACGCGCACACCCGAATCGTCCTTCCACGGCTCACCGTCCGACAGATGCTTCTCGTAATCGAAATCGAGCTGTCGGAGGATCTCATGCGTGTCGGGCGTGTAGTCCACCAGAATCTCCGCCAGTGGCATCCGCAAAGCGCTGTCCAGAGTGAGGCCGTCGCTCTTCAAGGCGTCACCGGTCGCCGAGATGATGTCACGCATGGCCCGCGCCTGCTTGACGGAGTGTGTCCCCTCCCGGCTCCCGGTCGCGGAGTCCTTGAGCTTCTCCCCGAGGACCGCGCAGTCGAGGTCGTCACGGTAGGAGGAGCCCAGCACAGTCCGGATCCTGCTGTCGTCGCGCAGGGTCGAGCACGTATTGCCGCCGCCGTCACGTGTCCAGGTCCATGTCCCCACCCCCGCCGCGACGAGTGCCACGGCACCGGCCGACAACAGGGCGGTGCGGGTACGGCGGGAGGGGGAAGCAGCCATGGGATCGATCCTTCTTCGCCAACAGGGGTGATCGTTGTTTCACATGCCACATCGGGCGGGGCTCTCAGCCTGCGAGATAGGCCCTGGCATTGGTCACGCCGGTGGTGTGACTGGACATGATCTTCTCGGTCAAGCCACTGACCTGGTCCTTTCCACGCTCGGTGTCCATGTCGTAGCGTTCGCCGCCCCACTCGTACACCATGAGCTGCATCTGGGTGTTCGCGCTCAGGAAGCGGTCGTTGATGCCCTCGTTCGCCTTGGCGTCCGCGTCCGCCTTCATGTCGTTGCCCCACTGCCATGCCCAGGTGTCGACGCCTCGCTGAAGCGCGTCCCCGATGGCGATCGTCGTGCCTCCGGTCGTCACGTACAGAGGAGTCAGCGCGCCGCCGATGACGTGATAAGCGACCTTGGACTTCCAGTCGGCCTCGGTGTAAGCACTCGCCCGCTCATCGTTGAACATGTCTTCCCGGATGGCGGTGTAGGCGCCCAGGGCCGCGCCCGCCTTCGAGACAGGGACACTCTCCGAGTAACCCATGCTTCCCTCGGGCAGCTTGGCGAGTTCGACGTCTATGTAACGGGACTCGGCCTTGTGCATGGTGGCGTAGGCCTCCGGGTCCTCGGACAGCCCACGCATGACATGAACCAGGCTGTCCACCGGCGTGGCTAGATGCGCCTGCTCGGGGTCGTTCGCGTCGTGGAAGTAGCCCTCTCCCATGTTCTTCGGGTACTCCCCGTCGAGGCCGCCGAGGATTTCATGCGTGTCCGGCGTGTACTCGGCGAGGGCCCGGGCGATGGGCGTACGCAAGTTCTCGTGAACCTCGGTGGTGGTCCCCTGGTCAAGGGTGCCGATGATGCCGTTCATGACCCGCGTCCGCTCGGGTGTGTGCGTAAGGGTCGGCAGAGCCTCCTGGCCCGGGGCGAGCGGTACATGGCCGGTCGCCGCGGCTTCCAGAGCCGCTCCGAGCCCGGTGCGGCTGAGCGGGTCGTCCATCTGGGTGACTGCGGCGCCGGTGAAGACGTGCTTCGGCCACTCGCGCGTGTCGTCCCCGCTCCCGGCGAGGTACTGAAGGTGGTTGTTGTCGACGTGACTGTCGCCGGAACCATTACCCGCGGGATCGAAGAAGGCAGTGGCCGCGTCGGGGTTCCGGCTCATGACGCCGAGGACCACGTCGACGGCGTCGGCCCTGATTCCGTCGTGACCGGGCCCCCACGCGGTGAAGATCCCCGGATGCGTCTTCTCGGCGGCAATCAGGTCATCGGTGAGCTGGTAAAGAAACTGGTCGTCGAACTTTTTGTCGCTCTGCTCCATCATGCCGGCGAGCGACTGGTAGCCGTAGAGCGGATTGGTGTTGGACCCGTAGTTCTTGGTCCCGTACGCGTCGAGCCGTTCCGTCCACTTCCGGTAGAACGTACCGTCGTCGCTCGCGAGCCAGTTCTCGAACGCCTTCGAGCCTGGCGGCATGTCCTTCACTGAGCCGGGCACATGCGTGGCCGTTGCCATGGTGTTGGCCAGCCCACCCTGAAGCTCCAGATACCGCGCCTTGTTCCTCTTGTCCGAGTCGTAGGCCAGGCCGTTCAGCGAATTGGTCAGCTGGATGACCCCGTCGGGGCCCAGGCGGTTCAGCAGTGTCTGGCTGTACGCCTTGTCACCGGAGTTATCACGGAACGACCGCTGAAGTTCGTCGAGATCGGCCGGGGAGACGCTCTCTCCCGCGTTCAGGCGGGTCGCGATGTCGGCCGCCTTCTCCGCCTCGTACTTCTCGATGTCGCCCTGCGCCTTGCCGTTGAATCCAGAGCCTCCCGTACCGTCGCTGATGTCCGAGTCGAGCACGACGGCCCCGAAGGCGATCTCGATGCCCTTGTCAGCATCGTCCACGGCCCTCACCGCGTGGTCGATACGGTCCTGCCAGGACTTGACGGCTTTGCGTACACTCTCCTGGTAATCGGGGTCGTGATGCAGAGCGTTCCTCTCGCCGTCGGTGAGCGATGTACTGTCGTACGTCACCACACCTTGGTCCGAGACCCTCATCTTCGCCTCGACGGCCTCCTGTCGAGCGATCCTGAGCCGACCCTGCAGGTCCACGAGGTTGGCGTGGGCGTCCCGCAGCAGCGAGGCGATCGCTTTGGCCTCCGTCTGTGCGGACCGGAACTGCTTGAGCGTGAGGTCGAATCGCCGATTGGCCGCGTCTGCACTCAATCCGACCCAGGAATCTCCCAGCGTCACCCCGTGGACGTCGGCCTTGTACGCCGTCTCGCACTTCTTGAACTCGCCCGCCATGCCGTCCCATCGGTCGGCCGCCGTGGTGAGTGTGGCGAGGTCCGTACTCATGATCTCGTGATACGTAGGCATCGCTTTCCCGATGGTGTGCGGTACAGCTCAGTAGTTCCTGAGCGCCGACGAGCGAAGGCTGACGGCCGTACCAATGTCCACGCCCTGGAGAAGGGTTCCCGTCATACGGAGGGCCTCCTTTTCCGAACCAAGTCTGTCCATCAGGGCCTTGACCTGGCTCTCCCACGTCTTGTGGGCCTTCCTGACGGCCGCCGCCGCCAACCAGCCATGACCGTCCTGGGCCTTGAACGCCTTGACGACAGCGGCCGTCTCCTCATCCGCCCACTCGCCCGACGCGCGGGTGTCCGGCTGGATGTGCTCCTCAATCGCCTTCGCTGCGGCCGCCTTCTCCGCTGGGCTCGACGCCAGGTCCCGCGGGCCCCCCGGCGCGAAGGGCCCGGTGAGTCCCGTACCGCCTTGATCTGCGGGCAGTTGGTTGAGCCGCGTCCCCATGGCTCCACCCGGCGTGGGATCGCCCGCCCATGCCGATTCCGTTCCCGCCATACCTTCGTCTCCCCGTAGTCGACAACTGAGCGCAAAGGACCGACTGTCGAGGGTAACAGGCTCGGTTTCGAGCGGGATTGGCCACCGTACGCGCCGGGCGGCCGCCGGGCAGCTTTAGCGGCGGAGACAACGACTGTTGCCGAACTCGCCACGCTCGAAGGGCAGGTGGCCATTCGTGACTCGAGGAGTCCCGCGTCGTCGCCGCTCGTCCTGAGCCGTGCCGATGTACGCACCTTTATCGACGCGGCCTTCGCGCCGACTACTCCCCTTCATGGGCCGTCCCGCCGTTGGTCTTTCGTCGGGTTCTCGCTGCGCCGGGGAGCACGTCACCGCGGTTGACCTCCGGCACCCGCTCAACGCGAGACCCCCACGGTCCGGGGAAGGACCGTGGGGGTCTCGCGACACATCCGAGGACGGCAGTCACCTCAGACGTTGAAGCCCAGCGCGCGCAGCTGCTCGCGGCCGTCGTCGGTGATCTTGTCCGGGCCCCACGGGGGCATCCAGACCCAGTTGATCTTCAGTTCGCTGACCAGGCCGTCCGTCGCCGACTTCGCCTGGTCCTCGATCACATCTGTCAGCGGACAGGCCGCCGACGTCAGGGTCATGTCCAGCGTCGCGATATTGGAATCGTCGATGTGGATGCCGTAGATCAGGCCCAGGTTGACGACGTCGATACCCAGCTCCGGGTCGACCACGTCGTACAGCGCCTCGCGGACCTCGTCCTCGGAGGCGGGCTTCATCGTCACGGTGTCGTTCTCGCTCATGCCGTCTCCTTCAAAGAGTCGTCGCCCAGGGCCTGGGCCGTCGCGTCCTTCCAGGCCATCCAGGAGAGCAGGGCGCACTTCACGCGGGCGGGGTACTTCGAGACGCCGGCGAACGCGACCGCGTCCTCCAGTACCTCCTCCATCGCGTCGTCCGGCTCGATCTGGCCGCGGGACTGCATCAGCTCCAGGAAGGTGCCCTGGATCTTCCGCGCCTCGGCCAGTTCCTTGCCGACCAGCAGTTCGTTCAGTACGGAGGCGCTGGCCTGGCTGATGGAGCAGCCCTGGCCCTCGTACGAGACGTCCGCGATGCGCGAGCCCTCGTACCGCACCCGCAGGGTGATCTCGTCACCGCATGTCGGGTTCACATGGTGCACCTCGGCGTCGCCGTCCCGCAGACCGCGCCCGTGAGGGTGCTTGTAGTGGTCCAGGATGACGTCCTGGTACATCGAATCCAACTTCACGAGTAGCCCCTCAAACCCTCATCCGAAGAAATTACGGACGTGCTCCAGCCCCTCGACCAGGGCATCGACCTCGGCCGGAGTGGAGTACAGATAGAAAGACGCTCGCGTGGTCGCCGGAATTCCGTACCGGAGGCAGACCGGGCGGGCGCAGTGGTGGCCGACCCGGACGGCGATGCCCTGCTCGTCGAGAACCTGGCCCACGTCGTGCGGGTGGATGTCGCCGAGAGTGAAGGAGATCGTCGCGCCCCGGTCCTCGGCCGTCGTCGGGCCGATGATCCGCAGGTCGGGAACGTCCAGCAGGCGCCTGACCGCGTACTCGGTGATCGCGTGCTCATGCTCGGCGATCTTGTCCATGCCGATCGCGGACAGGTAGTCCACGGCCGCGCCGAGGCCGACGGCCTGGGCGATCGGGGGCGTACCGGCCTCGAACTTGTGCGGCGCCGGGGCGTAGGTGGACGAGTGCATCGACACGGTCTCGATCATCTCGCCACCGCCCAGGAACGGCGGGAGGTCCTCCAGCAGCTCCTGGCGGCCCCACAGGACACCGATGCCGGTCGGGCCGACCATCTTGTGGCCGGTGAAGGCGACGAAGTCCGCCTGGAGCGCCTGGACGTCGAGCACCTGGTGCGGCGCCGCCTGCGAGGCGTCGACGCAGACCAGCGCGCCGACCTCCTGCGCACGGCGGACGATCGCCTCGACCGGGTTCTGGGTGCCGAGGATGTTGGAGACCAGCACGAAGGAGACGATCTTCGTCTTCTCGGTGATGATCTCGTTGATGTTCGACAGGTCGAGCCGGCCGTCGTCGGTGATGCCGAACCACTTCAGCTTCGCGCCGGTGCGCTGCGCGAGCAGCTGCCACGGCACGATGTTGGAGTGGTGCTCCATCTCCGTGATGACGATCTCGGTCTCGTGGTCCACCCGGTAGGGCTCGTCGGCGAAGCCGAGCATGTTGGCCACGAGGTTGAGCGACTCGGACGCGTTCTTGGTGAATATCACCTCGTCGCGGCTGGGCGCGTTGATGAACGCGGCGACCTTGTCGCGGGCGCCCTCGTACAGCGCCGTGGCCTCCTCGGCGATGGTGTACACACCGCGGTGGACATTCGCGTTGTGCTGCTCGTAGTACTCGGCGAGCGCGTCGAGCACCTGGCGCGGCTTCTGCGAGGTCGCCGCGGAGTCCAGGTACACGAGCTTCTTGCCGTGGATCACCCGATCGAGAATCGGGAAGTCCTTGCGGAGCGCCTCGTCGAGGAGACGGTCCGACGTGGGGAGAAGGCCCGGCGTCTGTGTCACGCGGTGACGCCTCCCTTCGCGTACGCCTCGTAGCCCTCGTTCTCCAGCTTGTCGGCCAGCTCCGCGCCGCCGGACTCGGCGATGCGGCCCTGGGCGAAGACATGCACGAAGTCGGGCTTGATGTAGCGGAGGATCCGGGTGTAGTGCGTGATCAGCAGGGTGCCGACCTCGCCGGTCTCGCGGACGCGGTTGACGCCCTCGGAGACGACCCGCAGGGCGTCCACGTCGAGGCCGGAGTCGGTCTCGTCGAGGATGGCGATCTTGGGCTTGAGCAGTTCGAGCTGGAGGATCTCGTGGCGCTTCTTCTCGCCGCCGGAGAAGCCCTCGTTGAGGCTGCGCTCGGCGAAGGCGGGGTCCATCTGGAGGCGCTCCATGGTCTCCCGGACCTCCTTGACCCACGTACGCAGCTTGGGGGCCTCGCCGCGGACGGCGGTGGCCGAGGTGCGCAGGAAGTTGGAGACGGAGACGCCGGGGACCTCGACGGGGTACTGCATGGCCAGGAAGAGGCCGGCGCGGGCGCGCTCGTCGACGGTCATCTCCAGGACGTTCTCGCCGTCCAGGGTCACGGTGCCACCGGTGATGGTGTACTTCGGGTGACCGGCGAGGGAGTACGCGAGGGTCGACTTGCCCGAGCCGTTGGGGCCCATGATGGCGTGCGTCTCGCCCTGCTTCACGGTGAGGTCGACACCGCGCAGGATCTCCTTCGTGGCGTTGTCGGCCTCGACGGTGACGTGCAGGTCGTGGATTTCAAGGGTTGCCATGTGCCTCAGGACTCCTGGGTGACGGAGACGAGCACATCGTCCCCTTCGATCTTTACGGGGTAAACGGGGACGGGGCGCGTCGCGGGAAGGCCGGACGGCTTGCCGGTACGGAGGTCGAAGCTGGAACCGTGCAGCCAGCACTCGATCATGCAGTCCTCGACCTCGCCCTCCGAGAGGGAGACGTTCGCGTGCGAGCAGATGTCGTTGATCGCGAACACCTCGCCCTCGGTGCGGACGACGGAGACGGGCGTGCCGTCGAGTTCCACCCGCTTGGGGGTGTCCTCCGCCAGCTCGCTCAGCCCACAGGCACGGACGAAGGTCATCAGACTGCCGCCTCCAGCTCCGACTCGATCTTGGCCATGAGGCGCTCCTCGACGTCCGGCAGTCCGATCTTCTGGACCAGCTCGGCGAAGAAGCCGCGGACGACGAGGCGGCGGGCCTCGGTCTCGGGGATACCGCGCGCCATCAGGTAGAAGAGCTGCTCGTCGTCGAACCGGCCGGTCGCGGAGGCGTGTCCGGCGCCGGCGATCTCGCCGGTCTCGATCTCCAGGTTCGGTACGGAGTCGACGCGGGCGCCGTCCGTGAGGACGAGGTTGCGGTTCATCTCGTAGGTGTCGGTGCCCTCGGCCGAGGCGCGGATGAGCACGTCACCGATCCAGACCGCGTGCGCGTCGGCGCCCTGGAGCGCGCCCTTGTAGGCGGCGTCGGACTTGCAGTGCGGGGCGTTGTGGTCGACGAAGAGCCGGTGTTCCTGGTGCTGGCCCTTGTCGGTGAAGTAGAGGCCGAACAGCTCGGCCTCGCCGCCGGGCGCCGCGTACTGCACGCGCGGCTGGAGCCGTACGAGGTCGCCGCCGAAGGTGACGACGATCGACTTGAACGAGGCGTCGCGGCCGACCAGCGCGTTGTGCTGGGCGACGTGGACGGCCTTGTCGTCCCAGTCCTGTACGGAGACGACGGTGAGCTTGGCGCCGTCGCCGATGAGGTAGTCGACGTTGGCCGCGACGACCGCGTCGCCGGTGTGGTCGATGACCACGACGGCCTCGGCGAAGGCTCCGAGTTCGATGATCTGCTGGCCGTAGGAGACGCCGCCGTCGCCGTGCACGGCGATCCTGATCGGCTCGGTGACCACCGTCTCCTTGGGTACGGAGATGACGGACGCCTTCTCGAACGAGGAGTACGCCTGGGCGGCGACCCGGTCCACCGGCGTACCGGCCCGGCCGACGCGCGCGTCGTCGCGGCCGACGGTCTCGACGACGACGCCCTCGGGCGCGGTCACCTCGACCGTGACGCCGTCGGCCGCGACGGCCGTGCCGTCGTGCAGCCCGCGCAGCCGCTCCAGCGGGGTGAACCGCCACTCCTCCTCGCGGCCGTGCGGGACGGGGAAGTCCGCGACGTCGAAGGACGGGGGCGCGCTCATGCGCGTGGCGACGGTCGACTCGGCGGCCACCGCGATCGAACCGGCGGTGGTGGAACCCGCCGGAATGTTCTGAGCCTCAGCCATGGCTGTCGTCGTGCTCTCTCTCTGCCTCTGCGTAGGAAATGCGGGCGCGGCCGGGGGGTTCCGGCGGCCGCCGGTGGGGCTGGGGCGGCCGGCCCCGGAGGGGAGCCGGCCGTCCGTCGGGGTCAGCCGACGGAGCCCTCCATCTGCAGCTCGATCAGCCGGTTCAGCTCCAGGGCGTACTCCATGGGCAGCTCCTTCGCGATCGGCTCGACGAAGCCGCGCACGATCATCGCCATGGCCTCGAACTCGGTCATGCCGCGGCTCATCAGGTAGAAGAGCTGGTCCTCGGAGACCTTGGAGACGGTCGCCTCGTGGCCCATGGAGACGTCGTCCTCGCGGACGTCGACGTACGGGTAGGTGTCGGAGCGCGAGATGGTGTCGACCAGCAGCGCGTCGCAGAGCACATTGGACTTGGAGCCCTCGGCGCCCTCGGCGATCTCGATCAGACCGCGGTACGAGGTACGGCCGCCACCGCGCGCCACCGACTTGGAGATGATGTTCGACGAGGTGTTCGGGGCCATGTGGACCATCTTGGCGCCGGCGTCCTGGTGCTGGCCCTCGCCCGCGAAGGCGATGGACAGGGTCTCGCCCTTGGCGTGCTCGCCCATCAGGTAGATCGCCGGGTACTTCATGGTGACCTTGGAGCCGATGTTGCCGTCGACCCACTCCATCGTCGCGCCCTCGTAGGCGACGGCGCGCTTGGTCACCAGGTTGTAGACGTTGTTCGACCAGTTCTGGATGGTCGTGTAGCGGCAGCGGCCGCCCTTCTTGACGATGATCTCGACGACGGCGCTGTGCAGCGAGTCCGAGGAGTAGATCGGGGCGGTACAGCCCTCGACGTAGTGGACGTAGGCGTCCTCGTCGACGATGATCAGCGTCCGCTCGAACTGGCCCATGTTCTCCGTGTTGATACGGAAGTAGGCCTGGAGCGGGATGTCGACGTGCACGCCCTTCGGCACGTAGATGAACGAGCCGCCGGACCACACGGAGGTGTTCAGGGAGGCGAACTTGTTGTCGCCGACCGGGATCACCGTGCCGAAGTACTCCTGGAACAGCTCGGGGTGCTCCTTGAGCGCGGTGTCGGTGTCCTGGAAGATGACACCCTTCTCCTCCAGGTCCTCGCGGATCTGGTGGTAGACCACCTCGGACTCGTACTGCGCGGCGACACCGGCGACCAGGCGCTGCTTCTCCGCCTCCGGGATGCCGAGCTTGTCGTACGTGTTCTTGATGTCCTCCGGCAGCTCCTCCCACGAAGTGGCCTGCTTCTCGGTGGAGCGTACGAAGTACTTGATGTTGTCGAAGTGGATCCCCGACAGGTCGGAGCCCCAGCTCGGCATGGGCTTCTTGTCGAACAGCCGCAGGCCCTTGAGCCGCAGCTTCAGCATCCACTCCGGCTCGTTCTTCTTCGCCGAGATGTCGCGGACGACAGCCTCGGAGAGGCCGCGCTTGGCCGTGGCACCGGCTGCGTCGGAGTCGGCCCAGCCGAATTCGTACGTGCCCAGGCCATCGAGCTCAGGGTGGGCAGTCTCCGTGGGGAGCGTCATGCGGGGTTCCTCCCGGCTGTGCTTTCAGAAGCGTGATGGGTGGTCTGTGGGGGTGGTGCGGCGTGCTGTGCGGTCGCCCCGGGGATGAAGGTCGTGCAGACGCCGTCACCATGGGCGATGGTGGCCAGCCGCTGCACATGGGTCCCGAGCAACTCGGAGAAGAATTCCGTCTCCGCCTCGCACAGCTGGGGGAACTGCGCGGCTACGTGCGCGACCGGGCAGTGGTGCTGGCAGAGCTGTTCGCCCTGCTGGTTCGGCGCGCTACGAGCCGTAGCAGCGTACCCGTCCGCGCTCAGCGCCGCGGCAAGTGCCTCGGTCAGCCGCCCGCCGTCGGTCTCCGCGCTCTCCACGGCCCTGCGGTAGGCGGCGCCCTGGTCGGCGATACGGGCCCGGGCGAAGGCGGCCACGGCGGCCTCGCCGCGCTCCCCGCCGCCGGCCGCGGTGGCGATCCAGCGCAGGGCGTCGGCGGCGAGCTGGTCGTAGGACTGGTCGAAGGCGTCCCGGCCGCAGTCGGTCAGGGCGAACGCCTTGGCGGGCCGTCCGCGCCCGCGCGAGCCGTGGACCCGCTGGTCGCGCGGCTCCACCATGGAATCGGCGGCCAGGGCGTCGAGGTGGCGGCGGACGGCCGCGGGGGTGAGCCCGAGACGTCCTGCCAGCTCGGTGACGGTGGACGGGCCGTGGTCCAGGATGGAGCGCGCGACCCGGTTGCGAGTGGAGTGCTCGCCGGTCGCGAGTTCCTCCGGAGGAGCCTCGCCAACGTATTTCACAACGCCATTGTTGCGTAATTCCGTCGGCGGTGACAACCACCGTCCCGCTTGGGCAACGGTGCCCTTCGTCACTAAGGGTTACCTAAGAAATAGGTGGGAAGCGGGCCTTCGGCAGGCGCCCCACGGGCTTTCTCACCCCGCCGGGCCCGGGCCGCGCGGCGGCTGCCTAGACTTCCGGACATGCAAAAAACGGTCTCCCCGGGTGGCTCCCCGCCCGACAGTCTCGTAGAGGTACGGGGGCTGGTGAAGCGGTACGGGACCAAGACCGCGGTCGACGGCCTCGACCTGGTGGTACGCGCCGGTACGGTCACGGCCGTCCTCGGTCCCAACGGCGCCGGCAAGACCACCACCGTCGAAATCTGCGAGGGCTACCGCCGTCCGGACGCCGGGACCGTACGGGTCCTGGGGCTCGACCCGGTCGCCGACGCCGCCCGGCTCCGCCCGCGCATCGGCGTGATGCTCCAGTCCGGGGGCGTGTACTCCGGCGCGCGCGCCGACGAGATGCTCCGCCACATGGCACGGCTGCACGCCCACCCGCTCGACGTGGACACGCTGATCGAACGGCTCGGCCTCGGCAGCTGCGGCCGTACCACCTACCGGCGGCTCTCCGGCGGCCAGCAGCAGCGCCTCGCGCTGGCGCTGGCCGTGGTCGGCCGCCCCGAGCTGGTCTTCCTGGACGAGCCGACCGCCGGGCTCGACCCGCAGGCCCGCCGCTCCACCTGGGAGCTGGTCCGCGAACTGCGCGCCGACGGCGTCGGCACCGTCCTCACCACGCACTTCATGGACGAGGCCGAGGCCCTGGCCGACGATGTCGTGATCATCGACGCGGGCCGGGTCATCGCCCAGGGCAGCCCCGAGGAGCTGTGCCGGGGCGGCGCCGAGAACACCCTGCGCTTCACCGGGCGCGCCGGTCTCGACCTCGGCTCGCTGCTCAAGGCGCTGCCCGACGGCACCGCCGCCGCCGAGCTGACGCCGGGGCTGTACCGGATCAGCGGCGGGATCGACCCGCAACTGCTGGCCACCGTCGCGTCCTGGTGCGCGCAGCACGGGGTGATGGCGGACGGGATCTCCGTCGAGCGGCGCACGCTGGAGGACGTCTTCCTCGAACTGACCGGCAAGGAGCTGCGTTCGTGAGCACAGGGACCCACACAGG
This sequence comes from Streptomyces sp. NPDC093109, assembly GCF_040701725.1. Lineage (NCBI taxonomy): Bacteria > Bacillati > Actinomycetota > Actinomycetes > Kitasatosporales > Streptomycetaceae > Streptomyces > Streptomyces sp. NPDC093109. The sequence continues at coordinate 85,872 of NZ_JBFBEZ010000030.1, read as the reverse complement.
CGCCGGTACGTACGCCCCGGCGCCCGGGGCGGCCCCGCTGCTCCGCATGATCGCGGCACAGACCGCGTTCGAGACGAAGCTGCTGCTGCGCAACGGCGAACAGCTGCTGCTCACCGTGATCATTCCGTCCCTGCTGCTGGTGCTCTTCTCGACCGTGGACATCGTGGACACCGGCGCGGGCGAGGCCGTCGACTTCCTCGCGCCCGGCATCCTCGCGCTGGCGGTCATGTCCACGGCGTTCACCGGCCAGGCCATCGCCACCGGCTTCGAACGGCGGTACGGGGTGCTCAAGCGGCTCGCGGTGTCGCCGCTGCCGCGCTGGGCCCTGATGACCGCGAAGTCGTTCTCCGTACTGGTCACCGAGGTGTTCCAGATCGTGCTGCTGGCGGTGATCGCGCTCGCGCTGGGCTGGTCGCCGCACGGCAACCCCGTCGCCGTACTCCTGCTGCTCGTGCTCGGCACGGCCGCGTTCTCCGGAATCGGCCTGCTGATGGCGGGCACGCTCCGCGCGGAGGCGACCCTGGCCGCCGCGAACCTGGTCTTCCTGCTGCTCCTGATGGGCGGCGGGGTGGTCGTACCTCTGGACAAGTTCCCGGACGCGGCGGCCTCGGTTCTCGGTCTGCTGCCGATCTCGGCGCTCTCGGAGGGGCTGCGGGACGTGCTCCAGCACGGCGCGGCGATGCCGTGGCGCGAGCTGGGGATCCTCGTCCTGTGGGCGGTGCCCGGACTGGCCGCGGCCGGCCGGTTCTTCCGCTGGGAGTGACGGCTGGGAGTGACTGCGTCCGGGCCTCGGTTACGGCCTTGGCGTGCCGTAACGCCGCATACGTGCCCCTCGTGAAATCCTGCACAAGCTCCGTCCTACGATAGAGGCCGTGTTGACACCCCTCGCGTATATCGCCCAGCGCTGGACGCCGTCACCCCGTATCGTCCGGCGCGCCGCCCTCAGCGCCGTCGTGATGAGCGTGCTGATCGTCGTGACCGGCGGCGCGGTGCGGCTGACCGGTTCCGGTCTCGGCTGCGACACCTGGCCCAAGTGCACGGACGACAGCCTGATCGCCACCCCGGAGCAGGGGCTGCACGGCGCGATCGAGTTCGGCAACCGGATGCTGACGTACGTACTGTGCGCGGCGGTCGGCTGGGCGATCATCGCGGCGCGCTCCGCGAAGCCCGGGCGTCCCGGACTGACCCGGCTCGCCTGGTCGCAGTTCTGGCTGGTGATGGCCAACGGCATCATCGGCGGTATCACCGTACTGACGGAGCTGAACCCCTGGACCGTGGCGGGGCACTTCCTCCTCGCCAGCGCGCTGCTCACCGTCACCACCCTCACCTGGCTGCGTACCGGCGAGGGCGACGGCGCCCCCCGCCCGCGCGTGCCGCGCCCGGTGCGCAAGCTGTCCTGGGCGCTGATCATCTCCTCGGTGGTGCTGATCGCGGCCGGTACGACGGTGACGGGTTCTGGCCGGCACGCGGGCGACAGCAGCGAGGTGCCGAGGATGCCGTTCGACTATGTGACCGTCGCGCATGTGCACGCGGTGTTCGCGTGGGTCGTCTGCGCGCTGGCGGTGGCCATGTGGCTGGTGCTGCGGGTGGTGGACGCGCCGGCCGACACCCGGGCGCGCGCCCGCGATCTGGTGCTGGTGCTGCTCGCTCAGGGCGCCATCGGTTATGTGCAGTACTTCACGGACACCCCGGAAGTCCTGGTCGGCAGCCATATGTTGGGCTCCTGCCTGGTGTGGATCGCGGTGCTGCGGGTGGCGATGAGCACCCGCGAGCGCCCCCACACGGCGGCCACGATCCCCGCGCAGCCGGACCCCACGCTCTCGGCCTCGACCGTCTGAGTCCGGAGTTCCGGAGGACTTCTTCCGCCCGCCGGTCAGCCGCCGGCGGGCGGAAGTCCGTACACGCGGCGGGCGTTGCCCCCGGCGATCAGCCCGGCGACGCGCCGCGCGTCCCCGGCCGACCAGGCGCCCTCGGCGACCCAGCCGCCGAGGACCCGGTCCGCCGCCTCGGCGAATCCGCGCACCGCGACCACCTGGAGTTCGGGCAGTCCGCGCGCGCCGCTGGAGAACAGCAGCTTCCCGAACGGCGCGGTCTCCAGGCTCTGCGCCAGTACGGCCGCGGCCCCGGGCCCGGTCCGGGCGAGGGCGGGCCCGAGGTCCGCGTACACATGCGGGAAGAGGCCCGACAGCCGGGCGGCCTGCCGGTGGTACGGATAGGGGTCGAGCAGGACGAGGTCGGTGCCGAGCCCGGCCGTGGCCGCCGCGAAGCCGGTGAGCGCCGTGGGATCGGCGCCGTCCGGGAGCAGTTGCAGCGGGCGTCCGGTGGCGATCGCCGTCCAGAGCAGATGGCGCACCAGTAAGGGGTCGGTGAGCGCTCCCCCGGCGCGGCGCCCGGAAAGCCAGCGCGCGGCGGCGCCCCGGACGGCGCCGGGCGCGGGCGGCTCCGGCGCGAACTCCGTACCGCCCGTACCGCTCGTACCGCCCGTTTCGCCTTTACCACCCGCACCGCCCGTAGCTCCCGTACCGCTCGCGCAGCTGAAGGCGACGGCCGTGGCCGCCTCGGTGTGGACGGTCTCGGCCAGGCCCGCGAGGAAGGTGCCCGCCCCGCCCGAGACATCCGCGACGCGTTCCGCGAGCCGTTCGAGCCGGACGATCCGGTGGGCCCCGGCCGCGCCCAGCGACGCCATCTCCTCGGGCCCGGCCAGGTCGTCCGTACCCTCACCGCCCTCACCCGCGCCCGAGTCCACCAGATAGGTGGTGATCCCGGTGGCGCGCAGCAACCGCCGGGCGGCCTCCAGCGCGCCGAGTTCCCGGCGGCGCGCCAGATAGCGGGCGGGCGGGCAGTGCGGTTCGAGGCCGAGCAGCGGCGGGCACCAGCGCCGTACCGCGAAGCCCAGTTGGGTGTCGAAGAGGGTGGTGCCGGCGGCGGACCGCCCCGCCGCCGGCGCGCCGAGCCGGGTCTCGAAGGTGCCGAGGCCCAGTTCCGTACGGAGCACGCCGTGGCAGTGCTGGTCCACCAGGGACGCTGTTTCGATCATCGGGATTCCCGTCGTGGACCGTGGACCGCCGGCCGCTCGTCGGCCGGTCTTCTCCTGAAGTCCTAACGGGTGAACACCGGTCGGGTGGCGGTGCCGGCGCCTCAGGCGCTCTGGCGGCCACCGATCTGGAGTCCGGCCATCCGGTTCCATTCGTACGGTCCTGTGCGCACCTTGGCGGCGAACTCACCGTCGAAGGACTCGTGGAGCGTAAGGCCCGCCAGCTCGGCCGCGCCACGCGCGATGTCGTGGGTGGGGGCGACGAGATCGCCCCACGCGCCGTCCTCGCCGACGAGGACGATACGGGTGCCGGCCTGCCCCAGGTGGGCGAGCTGTCCCTCGGCGCCGCCGTGCGCGCGGGCGAAGGCGCCGATCCGCTTGGCGGTCCTCGCCGTCCGGCGCCGGTCGCGGGCCTCGCGCCGGGCGCGGGCCCGGTCGTCGCCGTCCCGGCCGGCCCCGCCGTCGGGGGCGTTCTGGTCCTTGTCCACCTGCTCGGTGTCCACCTGCTCGGTCTCTGCCATGAACAGGATGCTACCGACGGGTAGTCCGACATGGCGACAGGTGCCCACGGCCTAGCGCAGGAAGGGGTCCACTGCCACAGCTACGAAGACCAGCGACACATAGGTGATGGACCAGTGGAACAGGCGCATCTCCTTGAGCTTGGCGCCCTCCAGGCCGGCCTTCGCGCGGGCCTGGAGGCCGTGCGCCTCCCAGAGCCAGAAGCCGCCGGCCAGCAGGGCCACGGCCGTGTAGAACCAGCCCGTGTACCCCAGAGGGGTGAGCAGCAGCGAGACGGCGACCATCACCCAGCTGTAGAGGACGATCTGCTTGGCCACCACGCGGTTTCCGGCGACGACGGGGAGCATCGGCACGCCCACGCGCGCGTAGTCGTCCTTCACCTTCATGGACAGCGGCCAGTAGTGCGGCGGCGTCCAGAAGAACATCACCAGGAAGAGGATGACGGCGGCCCAGGACAGCGAGTCGGTGACGGACGACCAGCCGATCAGCACCGGCATACAGCCAGCGATACCGCCCCAGACGATGTTCTGCGAGGTGCGCCTCTTGAGGATCATCGTGTAGACGACGACATAGAAGAGCAGCGCGCCGAGCGCGAGCCAGGCGGAGAACCAGTTGACCAGGTAGCCGAGCCAGAGGGTCGAGCCCACGGCGAGCGTGATGCCGAAGAACAGGCTTTCGCGCGGCGAGACCATTCCCGTGACCAGGGGACGCTGGGACGTGCGGTCCATCAGGGCGTCGATATCACGGTCGATATACATGTTCAGCGCGTTGGCGCCACCGGCGGAGAGATAGCCGCCGATACAGGTGGTGAGCACCAGCCACAGGTCCGGCACGCCCCGCTCGGCCAGGAACATCACCGGCACGGTGGTGATGAGCAGTAGTTCGATGATCCGCGGCTTGGTCAGCGCCACGAACGCTTTGACGCGGGCCCCGAACGGCCGATGGCCACCCGAGCTCGGAGTCAGGACGACCCCTGCGGGTCGGGACTCGACGGCCGTCACGTACACCCCTGACAGAGAAATTCCAGCAGGCCACCGGCGTTAAGTCCCGGTAAAGACCTGCGCGTACCACGCCACTGTAGACGTTGCCCCCATGCCGATCGCCGCCGGGGTCGGGTCCCCGGGACTCGTGTTGAACGCCGTCCCGACACGGCCCGTACACCCTGCCGAGAGCCTGCCGAGAGGCGAAGTCCCCGCACGCACCGCACCCTGGAAACGCACTCGGAAAGATGTCAGACGCTGCGGGTAGGCTCGACAACGAACAGCGAACCGGTGCGCCCTCAGACACCGGAATTCGAACATGTGGAGAGGAGCCCTGACTCAGGGTGAGCACCAAGCCGACCACAACAGACCTCGAGTGGACCGATGTGGACCGCCGGGCCGTTGACACCGCCCGCGTCCTGGCCATGGATTCCGTACAGAAGGTCGGCAACGGCCATCCGGGTACGGCCATGAGCCTGGCTCCCGCCGCGTATCTGCTCTTCCAGAAGCTCATGCGGCACGACCCGGCCGACGCCCAGTGGACGGGCCGTGACCGGTTCGTCCTCTCGGCGGGCCACTCGTCGTTGACGCTCTACACCCAGCTCTACCTGGCCGGATACGGCCTGGAGCTGAGCGACCTGGAGTCCTTCCGCACCTGGGGTTCGAAGACCCCGGGCCACCCGGAGTACGGACACACGGTCGGCGTGGAGACCACGACGGGCCCGCTCGGCCAGGGCGTCGCCAACGCGGTGGGCATGGCCATGGCCGCCCGCTACGAGCGCGGCCTGTACGACCCGGAAGCCGCTCCCGGCACGTCGCCGTTCGACCACATGATCTATGTGATCGCCGGTGACGGCTGCCTCCAGGAGGGCATCTCCGCGGAGGCGTCCTCGCTGGCCGGCCACCAGAAGCTGGGCAATCTCGTCCTGCTCTGGGACGACAACCACATCTCCATCGAGGGCGACACGGAGACCGCGGTCTCCGAGGACACCCTCAAGCGGTACGAGGCGTACGGCTGGCACGTCCAGCGCGTCGCGCAGTCGCCCGACGGCGACCTCGACCCGCGGGGACTGTACGAGGCGCTGGTGGCGGCCAAGGCCGTGACCGACCGCCCCTCGTTCATCGCGGCCCGGTCGATCATCGCCTGGCCCGCCCCGCACGCGCAGAACACCGAGGCCGCGCACGGCTCGGCGCTCGGCGCCGAAGAGGTCGCCGCCACGAAGAAGGTGCTCGGCTTCGACCCCGAGAAGTCCTTCGAGGTCTCCGACGAGGTCATCACGCACACCCGTGAGGCCCTCGACCGCGGCCGTGAGGCGCGCGGCGAGTGGGAGAAGACGTTCGCCGCCTGGCGCACCGCCAATCCGGAGCGCGCGGCGACGTTCGACCGGGTCCGCGCGGGTGAACTGCCCGCCGGCTGGGAGGACAAGCTCCCCGCGTTCGAGACCGGGAAGGCCGTCGCGACGCGTGCGGCGTCCGGCAAGGTCCTCCAGGCGCTCGGCGAGATCATCCCCGAGCTGTGGGGCGGCTCCGCCGACCTGGCCGGCTCGAACAACACCACCATCGACAAGACGTCGTCGTTCCTCCCCGCGGGCAACCCCCTGCCGGAGGCCGACCCGTACGGCCGCACGGTGCACTACGGCATCCGCGAGCACGCCATGGGCTCGACGATGAACGGCATCTCGCTGCACGGCAACACCCGTATCTACGGCGGCACCTTCCTGGTGTTCTCGGACTACATGCGCCCGGCCGTCCGGCTGGCCGCGCTGATGCAGCTCCCGGTCACCTACGTGTGGACGCACGACTCGATCGGTCTCGGCGAGGACGGCCCGACCCACCAGCCGGTGGAGCACCTGGCCGCGCTGCGCGCCATCCCGGGTCTCAACATCGTCCGCCCGGCCGACGCCAACGAGACGGCGATCGCCTGGCGCGAGATCCTCAAGCGCCACGCCAAGGGCGCCCCGCACGGTCTGGCGCTGACCCGCCAGGGCGTGCCGACGTACGAGGCCAACGACGAGGCCGCCAAGGGCGGTTACGTGCTGTTCGAGGCCGAGGGCGGCGCCCCGCAGGTCGTGCTGATCGGTACCGGCTCCGAGGTGCAGCTCGCCGTGGAGGCGCGTGAGCAGCTTCAGGCCGCGGGCGTGCCGACGCGGGTCGTGTCGATGCCGTCGGTCGAGTGGTTCGACGAGCAGGACCAGGCGTACAAGGACAGCGTGCTGCCGCCTTCCGTGAAGGCGCGCGTGGCGGTCGAGGCGGGCATCGGCCTGACCTGGCACCGTTTCGTGGGCGACGCCGGCCGCATCGTGTCGCTGGAGCACTTCGGTGCCTCGGCCGACGCGAAGATCCTCTTCCGCGAGTTCGGCTTCACCGCCGACGCGGTCGCCTCCGCCGCCCGGGAATCACTCGCGGCTGCCGCGCGCTGACGCTTATATACGAACCAGTAGGAGATGCAAACCTCATGACAGACGCACTCAAGCGCCTCTCCGACGAAGGCGTCGCGATCTGGCTCGACGACCTGTCGCGCAAGCGGATCACGTCGGGCAATCTCGCCGAACTGATCGACCAGTCGCACGTGGTGGGTGTCACCACCAACCCGTCGATCTTCCAGAAGGCGATCTCCGGCGGCGACGGGTACGAGGCCCAGCTGACCGACCTCGCCACCCGCAAGGTCACCGTCGAGGAAGCCGTCCGCATGATCACGACGGCGGACGTCCGTGACGCCGCCGACATCCTGCGTCCGGTCTTCGACGCGACGCAGGGGCAGGACGGCCGGGTCTCCATCGAGGTCGACCCGCGCCTCGCCCACAACACCGCGGCGACCATCGCCGAGGCCCGTCAGCTCGCCTGGCTGGTGGACCGCCCCAACACGCTCATCAAGATCCCGGCGACCAAGGCCGGTCTGCCGGCGATCACCGAGACGATCGCCCGGGGCATCAGCGTCAATGTCACGCTGATCTTCTCCCTGGAGCGCTACCGCGAGGTGATGGCCGCCTACATCGCCGGCCTGGAGAAGGCGCAGGCCGCCGGCCTGGACCTCTCGACGATCCACTCGGTCGCCTCCTTCTTCGTCTCGCGTGTCGACAGCGAGATCGACAAGCGGCTCGACGCGCTGGACACCCCCGAGGCCAAGGCCCTCAAGGGCAAGGCCGCCCTCGCCAACGCCCGTCTCGCCTACGAGGCGTACGAGGAGGTCTTCGGCGGCGAGAGCTGGGCCGCCCTGGACCGCGCGCAGGCCAACAAGCAGCGTCCGCTGTGGGCCTCGACGGGCGTGAAGGACCCCGCGTACAAGGACACCCTGTACGTGGACGAGCTGGTCGCCCCCAACACGGTGAACACCATGCCGGAGGCCACCCTCGAAGCCACCGGTGACCACGGACAGATCACCGGCGACACCGTGCGCGGTACGTACGGCCAGGCGCGCGCGGAGCTCGACGCCGTCGACAAGCTCGGCATCTCGTACGACGACGTCGTACAGCTGCTGGAGGACGAGGGCGTCGAGAAGTTCGAAGCCGCCTGGATTGACCTGCTCAAGTCGACCGAGGCGGAGCTGAAGCGCCTCGCCCCTTCGGAGGGCTGATCCCTTGACCTCAACCCACGGAGCGAACCCGCTCCGTGACGCCGCGGACCGACGGCTCCCGCGTATCGCGGGGCCGTCGGGCCTGGTCATCTTTGGCGTCACGGGCGATTTGTCCCGCAAAAAGCTGATGCCTGCCGTGTATGACCTCGCCAACCGTGGTCTGCTGCCGCCGGGCTTCTCCCTCATCGGCTTCGCGCGCCGCGAATGGCAGAACGAGGACTTCGCACAGGAGGTCCACGACGCCGTCAAGGAGCACGCGCGCACGCCGTTCCGCGAGGAGGTCTGGCAGCAGCTGGTCCAGGGGATGCGCTTCGTCCAGGGCGTCTTCGACGACGACCAGGCGTTCGAGAACCTGAAGGAGACCATCGCCGAGCTGGACAAGGCGCAGGGGACGGGCGGCAACTTCGCCTTCTACCTCTCCGTACCGCCGAAGTTCTTCCCGCAGGTCGTCCAGCAGCTCAAGAAGCACGGGCTCGCGGACCAGACGGAGGGCTCCTGGCGGCGTGCCGTCATCGAGAAGCCCTTCGGGCACGACCTGGAGTCGGCGATCGAGCTGAACAAGGTCGTCCACGAGGTCTTCCCGTCCAACGAGGTCTTCCGGATCGACCACTACCTCGGCAAGGAGACCGTCCAGAACATTCTGGCGCTCCGCTTCGCCAACACCCTCTTCGAGCCGATCTGGAACCGGTCCTATGTCGACCATGTCCAGATCACCATGGCCGAGGACATCGGTATCGGCGGCCGGGCCGGCTACTACGACGGCATCGGCGCCGCCCGTGACGTCATCCAGAACCACCTGCTCCAGCTGCTCGCGCTGACCGCGATGGAGGAGCCCGCCTCCTTCGACGCGGACGCGCTGGCCGCCGAGAAGACCAAGGTGCTCGGCGCGGTGAAGCTGCCCCAGGACCTCGGCGCGGACACGGTGCGCGGGCAGTACGCGGAGGGCTGGCAGGGCGGCGAGCAGGCCATCGGCTACCTCCAGGAAGACGGCATCGACACGCGGTCGAAGACCGACACGTACGCCGCCGTGAAGCTGGGAATCGACAACCGCCGCTGGGCGGGCGTCCCGTTCTATCTCCGGACCGGAAAGCGGCTCGGCCGCCGGGTCACGGAGATCGCGGTCGTCTTCCAGCGCGCCCCGCACTCCCCCTTCGACCACACGGCCACGGAGGAGCTGGGGCAGAACGCCCTGGTCATCCGCGTCCAGCCGGACGAGGGCGTGACCATGCGGTTCGGCTCGAAGGTGCCCGGCACCTCCATGGAGGTCAGGGACGTCTCGATGGACTTCGCCTACGGCGAGTCCTTCACGGAGTCCAGCCCCGAGGCGTACGAGCGGCTCATCCTCGATGTGCTCCTCGGCGACTCGAACCTCTTCCCGCGTGTGGAGGAGGTCGAACTGTCCTGGAAGATCCTCGACCCGATCGAGCGGTACTGGGACACGCACGGCAAGCCCGCGCAGTACGAGTCCGGGACCTGGGGTCCGGTCGAGGCGGACGAAATGCTCGCACGAGACGGACGGAGCTGGCGTCGGCCATGAAGATCGACCTTACGGACACCACGTCCAGCAAGATCAACAAGGCCCTTGTGCAGGGGCGCCGGGCGATCGGCACCCCCGCTGTCGGAATGGTCCTCACCCTGGTCCTCGTCACCGACGAGGAGAACCAGTACGACGCGCTCAAGGCCGCGAACGACGCGTCCCGCGAGCACCCCTCGCGGAAGCTGGTCGTCGTCAAGCGGGTCTCCCGCTCGGCGCGCGACCGCGCCACGGCCCGCCTCGACGCCGAGGTACGGGTCGGGGCGGACGCGGGCACCGGCGAGACGGTCGTGCTGCGGCTGTACGGCGATGTGATGGACCACGCCCAGTCGGTGGTCCTGCCGCTGCTGCTGCCGGACGCCCCGGTCGTCGTGTGGTGGCCGGTCAACTCCCCGGTCAACCCGGCGAAGGACTCGCTGGGCAAGCTGGGCCAGCGCCGCGTGACCGACACCTACGCCTCCGAGAACCCGGTGGAGGAGCTGACGGCCCGCGCCGACGCGTACACCCCGGGCGACACGGACCTGGCGTGGACCCGGATCACTCCGTGGCGCTCGATGGTCGCCGCCGCCCTGGACCAGGTGGACTGCGAGGTCACCTCGGTCGAGGTCGAGGGCGAGGAGCACAACCCGAGCTGTGAGCTGCTGGCCATGTGGCTGGCGAACCGGCTGCGGGTCCCGGTGCGGCGCAGTGTCTCGGGCGGTCCCGGGCTCACGGCGGTACGGATGGAGACGACCTGCGGGCCGATCGCGCTGGACCGCCCGGACGGCGGGCTCGCGACGCTGTCCATCCAGGGCCAGCCGGACCGCGCGGTCGCCCTGAAGCGGCGTGACACGGCCGAGCTGATCGCGGAAGAGCTGCGCCGGCTGGACCCGGACGACACCTACGCGTCGGCGCTGCGCTTCGGCGTGCACCGGCTGGGTGACCCGGCGAAGCCCGCGCTGCCGCCGCTGCCGACCCGGGAGGCGGGCTCCTCGGAGCACGCGCCGGCCTCGGCCGTCACGCCCGCGAGCATGCCGGTGAAGAAGGCGGCCTCGAAGTGAACACGCCCCAGCTTGTCGTCCACCGCGACAAGGAGCTGATGGCGCAGGCCGCCGCGGCCCGGCTGATCACGAGGATCGTGGACGCCCAGGCCGCCCGCGGCACCGCCTCGGTGGTGCTGACGGGCGGCCGCAACGGCAACGGGCTGCTGGCCGCGCTGTCGGCGGCGCCCGCCCGGGACGCGGTGGACTGGTCCCGGCTCGATCTGTGGTGGGGGGACGAGCGCTTCCTGCCGGAGGGCGACCCGGAGCGCAACATCACCCAGGCGCGGGCGGCGCTGCTCGACTCGGTGCCGCTGGACCCCGCGCGGGTGCACGCGATGCCGGCGTCGGACGGGCCTTACGGCAGCGATGTGGAGGCGGCTGCCGCCGCGTACGCCACGGAGCTGGCCGCCGCGTCCCGGCCCGAGGACCACGGTCCGGTGCCGACGTTCGACGTCCTGATGCTGGGCGTCGGGCCCGACACGCATGTCGCGTCGCTCTTCCCCGAGCTGCCCGCCGTGCGGGAGACCGAGCGCACGGTCGTCGCCGTACACGGCGCGCCCAAGCCGCCGCCGGTCCGTATCTCGCTCACGCTGCCCGCGATCCGGGCGGCGCACGAGGTGTGGCTGCTGGCGGCGGGCGAGGACAAGGCGAAGGCGGCGGAGATAGCGCTGTCCGGCGCGGGCGAGATCCAGGCCCCGGCGGCGGGCGCGTACGGCCGTGGCCGCACGCTCTGGCTGCTGGACGCGGCGGCTGCCTCGGCGCTGCCGCGCGGCCTCTATCCGCCGGCCTCGGCCTGACCGTACGAACGAGACAGCAACGGCGTCGGCCCGCACCCGTATCCCGGGGGCGGGCCGACGCCGTTGCGGTGCTCGGAGCGTTCAGAGAACGGCCTGGTCCGTCCGTGCCTCCAGGCGCGCGATCGCCGTGCGGGTGGCGGCCACGAAGCGGTCGAAGACCTCGGTGGTGGAACCGGGCCGCCCGGCGCGGGTGTTGACGCCGAACATCGCCTGGCGCAGCTCGGTGGTGATCTCCAGCTGGCCGCCCTTGCCGAGGACCGTGCGGTTGGCGATGTTCTGGGGCTGCACCCCGGCCAGCGCGGGCACGGTCGAGCCGTCGACGGTCTGGAACCCGGCGCTGTCGAAGGCCGCGCGCAGATAGTCCTTGAAGGCGGTGTGGAGCCCGCCGACGACCACGGCCTCGGGCCGGGTACCGGCGACGCCGGCCTGGGCGGCCGTACAGCCGTGCAGGCTCAGTACGTTGAGGCTGCCGCCCGCCATCGAGAGGGCCACCCGGTCGTCGCAGTTGACGGACGTGACATGCAGTTCGCCGTTGTTGCTCGACCGCAGACCCTCGAACATCCAGTAGTCGTAGACCGGTCCGGCCGCCGGGCTGATCTCGAAGGTGGCCGGGTGGTAGCCCGCGATGCCCAGGCAGAGCTCCGAGGTGCCGGTCTCGATACCGCCGCCGTGCAGTGCCATGACGGTGGTGCGGTGGAACGGGTAGGCCGTGGTGATGCTGTTGTCGGACTTCTCGTGCCGCTTGTAGCGGCGGCCGAAGTCGGCCCCTTCCCTGCCCGCGAGCCGGGTGTAGAGGTCGGTGTTGGAGGCGTACAGATCGTCGGCGGCGTGGGCGGGCGCGGCGCCCACCCCGGTCAGCAGCGGGCCGCTCACGGCGGCGGTGGCGAGGGCCGTGAGGACCGTACTGCGGCTGGTGGTGGTCATGCGGTCGTCGTCTCCATGCTCGGGGCGGTGCCCGGTGGGGTGGGGTTCTCGCGGACGAGGAAGGGCTCCAGCAGTCCCGGTACGGCCTCGGCCGCGAAGGCGAGGCCCTCGCCCGTCGCCGCGTCGTGGACGTGGTAGGCGCCCTGGCCCGCCGCCGTGGTCGCCGTCAGCGTCAGCAGCCCGGCGCGGCGCTGGAAGTACGACTGGGTGACCGTCCAGCCGATGACGCCGCCGCGCTGGAGGGCCACCGTCGTACGGCGCAGGGTGCCGGAGCGCGCGACCAGATAGCCGCCGCCGATGCCGTGGCCCAGATTGCGGTACGCGTCGAGGGCGAGCGCGACGGCGAGCGCGGGCAGCACCACGGCGCAGCCCAGCGCCACGTACAGCAGTACGTCGGTGAACAGCGCGCCGAGGACGGCGAGGATCACGACGGGGGCCAGCGCGGCGGCGAGCGCCCACCGCAGCCGCCGGCCCCGGGCTGCGCGGGGGTGCGCGGTGAGGACCGCCGGCCGCGTCGGGGACTCCGGCTCGCGCAGGACCCGCGCCGCCACGGACTCGGCGACCGCGCGCGGCGCGGCGGGGAGCAGGGACTTCTGGTCGGCGTGCTTGTCCTCCTCGCCGCCCTGGGAGAGGCCGGTGGCGACCGCGTCGAGCCGGGCCGCGCCCGCGAGCCGTATCCCGAGCGGCTCGACCAGCTCCACCCCGCGCAGCCGCCGCTCCTCGATGGAGACGGAGCGGGAGGTGAGCAGGCCGCGCCGGACCCGCAGGGTGCCGCCGGGCTCCCGCTCCAGCCGGTAGTTCCACCACATCTCGGTCCACAGCCCGAGTGCGCCGATCACACCGGCGAGCGCGGCTCCGGCCACGACGGTCGCGACGATCCAGCCGAACGGGGTGTCGTGGAAGCGGTCGTCGAGCCAGTGGAACACCTGCTTCTGCGCGCCGAACCAGTCGCTGACCTGGAACACGGCCCCGATCGCGGCCCCGCCGAGCACCGGGGCGACGAACGACATCGGCGCGTACCGCAGCCAGGCCGGGTCGAGCGCCGCCAGCAAGCCCTCGCGGTGCGCCCCCGGTGCCTCGGCGGAGGCGCGGCCGAGGAGTTCCGTACGGAGGCGCTCGCCCTCGGCCCTGGTGACGGGGTCCAGCTCCAGCGTGGCTTCGGCGCCCGCGTGCTCGCCCGTACCGATCCGGACCGTGACCAGGCCGAGGAGCCGCGGGAGGAGGCTGGCGGTCAGATCGACGCTGCGGATCCGTTCGCGGGCCAGCGAGCGCCGTTCGAGCACGAACAGGCCCGTGTGGAGTTCGGCCCGCTCGGGGCCGATGCGGTAGCGGGTGCGGCGCCACCGGACGTACTCCGCGGCCGTCGCGGCGAGGACGAGGAGTACGGCGCCGGCCAGCAGCCAGGACAGCGCCTGCCGCAGCGGCATTCTGGCGGTCAGGGCGAAGAAGGCGGGCACCCCACCGCCGCCGACGACGCCCGCCATGACGAAGGCGTGGACCAGCAGGGCCCGCGGCGCGAGCTGCCGCCACTCCTCCTCGGCGGCTGCGGGTGCCGCGGGTGCCGCAGGCGCAGCGACCGGACCGCCGGCCTCGGCCGGACCGGCCGACCCCGTCGCCCCATCCGGACCGGTCGGCCCGTCGGCCCCCGCGAACTCCACGGGCCCGCTCATGTGGCATCCCCCGGGGTGGCCTGGGTGATCAGCGTCAGCCGCTCGGCCAGCTCCGCCGCCAGCTCGTGGTCGAGCCCGCGGATCTCCACGGCGCCCGCCGCCGACGCGGTGGTGACGATCACCGTGGAGAGCCGGAAGAGCTGCTCCAGCGGACCGCGCACGGTGTCCACCGTCTGGATCCGGGACATCGGCGCGATCCGCCACACCTGCCAGAAGAAGCCGGTGCGGACGTAGACGGCCTCGTCCGTCACCTCCCAGCGGTGCACCCGGAACCACCACACCGGTATCAGCAGCGTGCACAGCAGCCCCAGCACCGCCAGCGTGGCGGCCCCGGCCAGCAGCCAGGTCCGCGCCGGGGTGATGAACACCCCCAGCACGGCCAGGACGGTGACGGGCCCGAGCGTGAGCAGCAGCCACTGCGTACGCCACCAGCCGACGGCGCGCGGATCCAGCGTGTTGTCCGGCGGCCGGAGCCGGACCGTCTCCCCCGTTATCGCCACCGTCTCCCCCTCCCGGTCATCGGCTCAGCGACCGCGCAGCGAGCGGTACGTGGCGACGAGCGCCGCGGTCGAGCCGTCCAGCTCCTCGCCCTTCTCGTCCCCGGTGAGCACGGGCTCGATCTTCTTGGCGAGCACCTTGCCCAGTTCGACGCCCCACTGGTCGAAGGAGTCGATGTTCCAGACGGCGCCCTGGACGAACACCTTGTGCTCGTACAGCGCGATCAGCTGGCCCAGGACCGAGGGGGTGAGGTCCCCGGCGAGGATGGTGGTGGTCGGGTGGTTGCCGCGGAAGGTCTTGTGCGGCACCAGCTCCTCGGGCACGCCCTCCGCCCGTACCTCCTCGGGCGTCTTGCCGAAGGCGAGCGCCTGGGTCTGCGCGAAGAAGTTGGCCATCAGCAGGTCGTGCTGCGCGACCAGGCCGGGCAGCAGATCGGCGACCGGCCGGGCGAAGCCGATGAAGTCGGCCGGGATGACCTTCGTGCCCTGGTGGATCAACTGGTAGTACGCGTGCTGCCCGTTGGTGCCCGGCGTGCCCCAGACGACGGGCCCGGTCTGCCACTCCACCGGGTTGCCGTCCCGGTCGACCGACTTGCCGTTGGACTCCATGTCCAGCTGCTGGAGGTAGGCCGTGAACTTCGACAGGTAGTGGCTGTACGGCAGGACCGCGTGCGACTGCGCGTCGAAGAACGCCCCGTACCAGACGCCGAGCAGCCCGAGCAGCAGCGGCGCGTTCTCCTCGGGCGCGGCGGTACGGAAGTGCTCGTCGACGAGGTGGAAGCCGTCGAGCATCTCGCGGAACCGGTCGGGGCCGATCGCGATCATCAGGGAGAGCCCGATGGCCGAGTCGTACGAGTAGCGCCCGCCGACCCAGTCCCAGAACTCGAACATGTTCGCCGTGTCGATGCCGAAGTCGGCGACCTTCCCGGCGTTCGTGGAGAGCGCCACGAAGTGCTTGGCGACGGCGCTCTGATCGGCGCGCAGGCCGGTCAGCAGCCAGTCGCGCGCGGAGGTGGCGTTGGTGATGGTCTCGATGGTGGTGAAGGTCTTGGACGCGATGATGAACAGCGTCTCGGCCGGGTCCAGGTCCCGTACGGCCTCGTGCAGGTCGGCGCCGTCCACGTTGGAGACGAAGCGGAGCGTCAGCTCGCGGTCGGTGAAGGAGCGGAGCGCCTCGTACGCCATCGCGGGCCCGAGGTCGGAGCCGCCGATGCCGATGTTGACGATGTTCTTGATGGGGCGGCCGGTGTGGCCGGTCCACTCGCCGGACCTGATCCGCTCGGCGAAGGCACCCATCTTGTCCAGTACGGCGTGCACCGCCGGTACGACGTTCTCGCCGTCCACCTCGATCACGGCGTCACGGGGCGCGCGCAGCGCGGTGTGCAGCACCGCGCGGTCCTCGGTGGTGTTGATCTTCTCGCCGCGGAACATGGCGTCGCGCAGCTCGGCGACCCCGGTGGCCGCCGCCAGCTCACGCAGCAGCGCCAGCGTCTCGTCCGTCACCAGGTGCTTGGAGTAGTCCAGGTGAAGATCGCCCACCTGGAGGGTGTAGCCGGTACCGCGCGCCGGATCGGCGGCGAACAGCTCCCGCAGGCTCACCTCTCCGAGCTGCTCCCGGTGCTTGCCCAGCGCGCTCCACTCGGGCGTCCGGTTGAGCCTGGTACGTCCCTCTGCGTTCATTCGGACATCAGCCCATTCATTGTCGTACGTGTACGCGAACCCCGCTGTCCTCCCAACTTAATTGATCAGGGAGCCGAGTGATGCGACAGCCAGTACGAAGAACCCGGCGGTCAGGAGAGCCGGGGCGTTCAGTCCCCAGCCGGCCGCCGCGGCACCGCCCAGCAGCGCGCCGAGCGGCGCTCCGGCCGTCGCGAGTGTGCGGAAGGCCGAGCTGATCCGGCCCAGCATGTCCCGGGGGCTGCGCTCCTGCATCAGGGTCGCCTGCTGCACGTTCCACACCATGTTCATGGCTCCGAAGACCCCCAGGCAGCAGACCGCCGCCCAGATCTCGCGTACCGATCCCAGGACGACCAGACAGCCGATCTGCACCGTTCCGGCGAGGAACATGGCACGCACCCTGCCGGTCCGCTCGGCGATCCGCTTCGCCAGCAGCCCGCCCACCGCGCTCCCCACCCCGAAGGCGGTGAGCGTCAGGGCGTACCCGCTGTTCCCCGCGCCCAGCCAGCCCGTGACATGCAGCACCAGGGTGGCGATCAGCGCGCTCATCCCGATGTTGCAGAGCGTCGTCGCCAGGCACAGCCCGCGCAGCGTCCGGTCCCGCACCAGGAAGCGCAGCCCCTCGGCGATCTCGCCCCGCAGGGTGGAGCCCGCGGTGCGCGCCGGCCGCTCCGGGGCCTCGGCCCGCAGCGAGACGATCAGCAGTCCCGCCAGACCGTAGGTGACGGCGTTGGCCGCGTGCGGCGCGGCCACGCCCACCAGGAGCAGCGCGGGCACCAGCGGGGCCGCGACCAGGCTCCCGGCTATCTGCTGACCCGTCATCAGGCGGGCGTTGGCGCTGCCGAGTTCGTTCCGCTCGACCAGCGACGGCAGCAGGGCCGTCGCCGCGTTGTCGAAGAGTGTCTGGAGCGTCGTGAGGACGAAGGCGAGCAGGAGCAGGAGCGCGATCGACGCCTGGCCGAGGGCCACGGCGATCGCGAAGGCCGCCATCAGCGCGCCCCGGACCAGATCGACGCCCCACATCGCCCGCCGCTGGTCGACCCGGTCGGCGACCGCCCCGCCGAGCAGTCCGAACAGCAGCCACGGCAGATAGCCGCAGGCGGTCACGGAGGCGATCAGCAGGGGATCGTCCGTGAGCGAGGCGGCCAGCAGAGGCATGGCCGCGGCCCGCAGCGCGTCACCGAAGCGCGAGACGATCGCGGCCGACCAGAGCCTGCCGAACCCTCCGCGCCATGGCGGCGCCGCCGCCTCCTCCGTGTCGACAGCCGTCACCACTCCCCCTTCCGGTCGACCTTGATTCAGACCGTAAGGGGTGGCACTGACAGTGAGGCCCGGACGCCGGCAGCCCGAAAACCAGGACAATGCCGGGCAAAAATGGTTCGGCCGGACACCTGTTCCGTGTCCGGCCGGAAAAAGTGGCTAGAACTCGCCACGCAGTTTGGCGAGGGCCTCGGCAAGGATCGCTTCGCCGTCCGCGTCGCTGCGCCGTTCCCGTACATACGCGAGGTGCGTCTTGTACGGCTCGGTGCGCGGCGGGTCCGGCGGGTTGTCCCGGTCCTGACCGGCCGGGAAGCCGCAGCGCGGGCAGTCCCACGTCTCCGGAACCTGCGCGTCACTGGCGAAGCTCGGCACCGTCTCGTGCCCGTTCGAGCACCAGAAGGAAATGCGCAGGCGGGGCGCGGACTCGCCGCGCTCGGCCTCACCCATCGGCCCCGCGCCGACCCGGCTTCCCCGGATCGCGTTGCCACTTGCCACGGTCGTAACTCCCTGCGTGATGGTGCCGCAATGCGTCGATAGGCAGCTCCGCTGCCGGGCTGGCCACAGTCTACGTAAGGCCCAACGCGCGTCCAGTGAAGGGAGTTACTCCCTCAGCCGCCGGGCGCGGAACCTCATGATAGGCCGCGCCCGGGTGCCGTACCGTACGTATGCTCAGCTGTCCAGCTTCAGCAGCAGACCAAGCACGACAATGCACGCGAACCACAGCAGACCGACAACAACGGTGATGCGGTCGAGGTTACGCTCGGCGACCGAGGAACCCCCGACGGACGACTGCATTCCGCCACCGAACATGTCGGAGAGGCCGCCGCCCTTCCCCTTGTGCATCAGCACCAGCAGCATCATCAGCAGGCTGAAGATGATGAGGGCGATCGAGAACCCCATGACCACGGCTGGACCAACTTCCTCGGACGGGCAGAACCGGCAGGACCGACCTGCCGGACAACGGATGGCGGGGGCCGAGGGGCTGTGCCTCCCGGCCCCCGCCAGGGTACGACGGATCCTTGCTACCGCATACTCACTGGTCGCGGAACCTGACGATCTTGACGAACTCGTCGGCGTCCAGCGCCGCGCCGCCCACCAGGGCCCCGTCCACATCCGGCTGCGCCATGATCGCGGCGACATTCCCGGACTTTACGGAGCCGCCGTACTGGATGCGGACCTTGTCGGCCAGCTCCTGCGAGTACAGCTCGGCGAGCCGCCCGCGGATGGCCGAGCAGACCTCCTGGGCGTCGTCGGGGGTGGCGACCTCGCCGGTGCCGATGGCCCACACCGGCTCGTACGCGATCACGACGGACTCGGCCTGCTCGGCCGGGATGTCCTTGAGGCCGCCGTCGAGCTGGGCCAGGGTGTAGGACACCTGGTCACCGGCCTTGCGGATGTCCAGGCCCTCGCCGACGCAGAGGATCGGGGTCAGGCCGTGCTTGAACGCGGCCTTCACCTTGGCGTTGCAGATCTCGTCCGACTCGGCGTGGTACTGCCGCCGCTCGGAGTGCCCGACCGCGACGTACGCGCACTTCAGCTTGGCGAGCATCGGGCCGGAGATCTCCCCGGTGTACGCGCCCGAGTCGTACGCCGAGATGTCCTGGGCGCCGTACTTGATCTTGAGTTTGTCGCCGTCGACCAGGGTCTGCACGGACCGCAGATCGGTGAAGGGCGCCAGGACGGCGACCTCCACGGCGTCGTAGTCCTTGTCGGTCAGCGCGAAGGCCAGCTTCTGGGTGTGCGCGATGGCCTCAAGGTGGTTGAGGTTCATCTTCCAGTTGCCCGCCATCAGCGGGGTGCGGCCGGTCGTTCCGTTCGAAGTGCTCATGAACTGTCAGTCCTCCAGTGCGGCGAGGCCGGGAAGCGTCTTGCCCTCGAGGTATTCGAGGCTGGCGCCGCCACCGGTCGAGATATGGCCGAATGCCTTCTCGTCGAAGCCCAGGATGCGGACGGCGGCGGCGGAGTCGCCACCGCCGACCACCGAGAAGCCCGGGGAGTCGACGAGGGCCTGGGCGACGGCCCGGGTGCCCTCGGCGTAGTCGGGGTGCTCGAAGACGCCCATCGGACCGTTCCAGAAGACGGTGGCCGCGTCGGCGAGCTTCGAGGCGTAGAGCCGGCCGGTCTCCGGGCCGATGTCCAGGCCCATCCGGCCGGCCGGAATGGCGTCCGCCGCCACCGTCTCGGGGTGGGTCGGCGCCTTGGCCTTCAGGTCGGGGAACCCGGCCGCGACCACGACGTCGACGGGGAGCACGAACTCCACGCCGCGCTCCTTCGCCCGCTCCAGGTACTCGCGGACGGCCGGGATCTGGTCCTCCTGGACGAGCGAGGAGCCGATCTCGTGGCCCTGCGCCTTGAGGAAGGTGAAGACCATGCCGCCGCCGACCAGGATCCGGTCGGCGCGCTCCAGCAGATGGTCGATGACCGCGAGCTTGTCGGAGACCTTGGCACCGCCGAGGACGACCGCGTACGGCCGCTTCACGTCGTCGGTGAGCTTCCTGAGCACCCCGACCTCGGTGGCGATCAGATATCCGGCGGCGTGCGGCAGCCGGGCCGGCAGGTCGTACACCGAGGCGTGCTTGCGGTGGACGGCGCCGAAGCCGTCGCCCACGTACACATCGGCCAGCGCGGCCAGCTGGTCGGCGAAGGCGCCGCGCTCGGCGTCGTCCTTCGCGGTCTCGCCCGCGTTGAAGCGGAGGTTCTCGATGACGGCGACCCGGCCGTCGGTGAGCGCCGCGACGGTGGCGGTGGCGGACTCGCCGACCGTGTCGGTCGCGAACGCCACGTCGGTGCCCAGGAGTTCACCGAGGCGCGCGGCGGCGGGCGCGAGGGAGAAGGCGGGGTCCGGGGCGCCCTTGGGGCGGCCCAGGTGGGAGGCGACGATCACGCGGGCGCCGGCCTCGGCGAGCCGGGCGATCGTCGGCTGGACGGCGCGGATACGGCCGTCGTCGGTGATGGTGGTGCCGTCCAGCGGCACATTGAGGTCGGCGCGGACGAATACGCGCTTGCCGGCGACCCCTTCTGCGAGAAGTTCGTCGATCGTCTTCATCTGCTGCTGCACTCCTTGGAATGTCTGGACAGGCCAACAGGGCTCGAACAGCGCCGCGTGTGCGCCGACCGAGCCCTGTCGCTCATATCGAGATGCCTGTCGGCCCTGGATTCAGAGGCCCTGAATCAGAGCTGGCCGCCGACGAAGACGGTCAGGTCGACCAGACGGTTGGAGTAGCCCCACTCGTTGTCGTACCAGCCGATGATCTTCACACTGTTGCCCTGAACCATGGTCAGGGAAGAGTCGAAGGTGCAGGAGGCCGGCCAGTTGACGATGTCCGAGGAGACGATCGGGTCCTCGGTGTAGTCGAGGTAGCCCTTCAGCTCACCCTGCGAGGCCTTCTGGAACGCGGCGTTGACCTCTTCCTTGGTCACCACGCGCTCCGTCTCGACGACCAGGTCGGTGACGGAACCGGTCGGGACCGGAACGCGCATCGCCATGCCGTTGAGCTTGCCCGCCAGCTCCGGGATGACCAGGCCGAGGGCCTTGGCCGCACCGGTGCTCGCCGGAATGATGTTCTCGGCGGCGGCGCGGGCGCGGCGCAGGTCCTTGTGCGGGAAGTCCTGCAGACGCTGGTCGCTGGTGTACGCGTGGACCGTGGTCATCAGGCCCGAGACGATGCCGAAGTTCTCCAGGAGAACCTTGGCCATCGGCGCCACACAGTTGGTGGTGCAGGAGGCGTTGGAGATGATGTGGTGGTTCGCCGGGTCGTACTTGTCCTCGTTGACACCGAGCACGATCGTGATGTCCTCGTCCGAGGCCGGAGCCGAGATGAGGACCTTCTTGGCGCCACCGGCGATGTGCTTCGCGGCGTCGGCCTTCTTGGTGAAGATGCCGGTCGACTCGATGACGATGTCGACGCCCAGCTCACCCCAGGGGATGTCGGCCGGGTCGCGCTCGGAGAGCACCTTGATGGTGTGACCGTCGACCGTGATCGTGTCGGCGGTGTGGGTCACCTCGGCCTTGAGGCGGCCCAGGATGGTGTCGTACTTCAGCAGATGCGCCGTGGTCGCAGTGTCACCCAGGTCGTTGACAGCCACGATCTCGATGTCTGCACCCTGCTCCAGCAGCGCGCGGAAGTAGTTACGACCGATGCGGCCAAAGCCGTTGATGCCTACGCGGATCGTCACGAACCGATCTCCTCGTTGGTACGCCGGGTTTCGACGCCGGCGAGTTGTATGGGATGTCCCCGACCGCTTATGACCCTACCTCTCCCCGGGCCGCGTGGTGACATCCGAGTCGCCCCGGGAGCCGGGCCCGGCCCGCACCCGCCATTACCGGCGAGTACGGACAGACCCGGCACCGCCCGGATCAGCCCGCGGACGCGTTCACGCCGGGGTTCGTACCCGGGTCGCACCGGTGTTCGCGTCAGCCGACGAGGCCGTCGGCGAGATCCTCGCTGAGGTTGGACTCGGTGCCCGGGATCCCCAGATCCTGCGCCCGCTTGTCGGCCATGGCCAGCAGCCGCCGGATCCGCCCGGCCACCGCGTCCTTGGTCAGCGGCGGGTCGGCGAGCGCGCCCAGCTCCTCCAGCGACGCCTGCTTGTGCTCCATGCGCAGCCGGCCGGCGGCGGCGAGGTGCTCGGGCACCTCCTCGCCGAGGATCTCCAGCGCGCGCTGCACCCGGGCGCCGGCGGCGACCGCCGCGCGGGCGGAACGGCGCAGGTTCGCGTCGTCGAAGTTGGCGAGCCGGTTGGCCGTGGCGCGGACCTCGCGGCGCATCCGCCGCTCCTCCCAGGCCAGCACCGACTCGTGCGCCCCGAGCCGGGTCAGCAGCGCGCCGATCGCGTCCCCGTCCCTGACGACCACGCGGTCCACACCGCGCACCTCGCGGGCCTTGGCGGCGATCTGGAGCCTGCGGGCCGCGCCGACCAGCGCGAGGGCGGCCTCCGGCCCGGGGCAGGTCACCTCCAGCGAGGAGGAGCGGCCCGGCTCGGTGAGCGAGCCGTGCGCCAGGAACGCGCCGCGCCAGGCGGCCTCCGCGTCACAGGTGGCGCCGGAGACGACCTGCGGGGGCAGCCCGCGGATCGGGCGCCCCCGGCCGTCCACCAGGCCGGTCTGCCGGGCCAGCTGATCACCGCCGGTGATCACCCGTACGACGTAACGGCTGCCGCGGCGCAGCCCGCCGGGGGCCATCACCACCAGCTCCGAGTTGTGCCCGAAGATCTCCAGGATGTCCTTGCGCAGCCGGCGCGCGGCGATGCTGGTGTCCAGCTCCGCTTCGATCACGATGCGGCCGCTCACCAGGTGCAGCCCGCCCGCGAACCGAAGGATCGCCGAGACCTCCGCCTTCCTGCAGCACGTCCGGGTGACGGGGAGGCGGGCGATCTCGTCCTTCACCGCTGGCGTCATCGCCATGGGCCGATCCTTCCATGCATCCGAAAAATACGGTCGTACGCGGCTGCCAACAGCTCGGGATCATGGACCGGCGAGCTGTCGGGCGCTGCCACCGGCGCCAGCTCGACCGCGGCACCGAACCGTTTCGCGGCATCGGAGAGAGACTCGCAGTCAGGCACGGCGGCCTCGTCGGCCAGCACCACGTCCAAGGCGAGTTTAGGGGCGTGTCGCCCCAAAACCTCCAAATGACGCTGCGGTGAGAAGCCATCGGTTTCGCCCGGTTGCGGAGCGAGGTTCAGCGAGAGGACCCGGCGGGCCTTGGTCGCGACGAGCGCGTCGAGCAGTTCGGGCACCAGCAGGTGCGGGATCACGGAGGAGAACCAGGACCCGGGACCGAGCACCACCCAGTCGGCGTCCAGGACCGCGGCGACCGCCTCGGGGACGGCCGGCGGATCGTTCGGCACGAGGTGGACGGACTGCACCTCGCCGCGGGTGAGGGCGACGGTCGCCTGGCCCCGTACGGTGTCGACCTCGTCCGGGCGGGCCGGGTCGTGGCCCCGTACGAGGGCCTGGAGCTCCAGCGGTACGGCGGACATGGGCAGCACCCGGCCGTGGGCGCCGAGGAGCTTGCCGACCAGGTCGAGGGCCTGGACATGGTCGCCGAGCTGCTCCCAGAGGGCGACGATCAGCAGATTGCCGACCGCGTGTTCGTGCAGCTCGCCCTTGGACTGGAAGCGGTGCTGGATCACCCGCGACCAGGTCTGGCCCCAGTCGTCGTCGCCGCAGAGCGCCGCCAGAGCCTTGCGCAGGTCGCCGGGCGGCAGGACGCCCAGCTCGTCGCGGAGCCGGCCGCTGGAGCCGCCGTCGTCGGCGACGGTGACGACGGCCGTGAGATCGCCGGTGATCCGGCGGAGGGCGGCGAGGGAGGCCGACAGCCCCATGCCACCGCCGAGGGCGACGACCTTCGGCTGGGCACCGCGCCCGCGCCCGCGCGCCGACAGCGTCGGTACGCCCCGCCGCAGCCGGCGCATACGGAAGGTCCGTCCGGTCACTCGCGCCCCAGGTCCCGGTGCACGACGACGGTCTCGACACCCTCCGCGGCCAGTCGCGCGCCGAGCTTCTCGGACATCGCGACGGAGCGGTGCTTGCCGCCCGTGCAGCCGACGGCGACGGTCACATAGCGCTTGCCCTCGCGGCGGTAGCCGGCGGCGATCAGCTGGAGCAGCTCGGTGTAGCGGTCGAGGAACTCCTTGGCGCCCGGCTGGTTGAAGACGTAGGTGGAGACCTCGTCGTTGAGCCCGGTGAAGGGGCGCAGCTCGGGGACCCAGTGCGGGTTGGGCAGGAAGCGGCAGTCCACGACGAGGTCGGCGTCGACGGGCAGGCCGTACTTGTAGCCGAAGGACATGACGGTGGCCCGCAGCTCCGGCTTCTCGTCGCCCGCGAACTGCGCGTCCATCTTGCTGCGCAGCTCGTGGACGTTGAGGCTGGAGGTGTCGATCACCAGGTCGGCGTCGCCGCGCAGCTCGCGCAGCAGATCGCGCTCAGCCTCGATGCCGTCGACGATGCGGCCGTCGCCCTGGAGGGGGTGCGGGCGGCGGACGGATTCGAAGCGGCGGACCAGGGCGTCGTCGGAGGACTCCAGGAAGACGATCCGCCGGGTGACCTCCTTGGCGTCGAGGTCGGCGAGGGATTCGCGGAGGTTGTCGAAGAAGCGCCGGCCGCGGACGTCCACGACGACCGCGATCCGCGCCACATTGCCCTGGGAGCGCGCGCCCAGCTCCACCATGGTGGGGATCAGCGCGGGCGGCAGGTTGTCCACGACGAACCAGCCGAGGTCCTCCAGACACTTGGCCGCGGTGCTGCGGCCGGCGCCGGACATGCCGGAGATGATCACCAGCTCGGGGATGGCCGCCTCGACGGCCTCACCGTTCTCCTTCGTGGTGCCCGTACTCACGTGCGCAGCTCCGTCCCGGTCGTGCTCAGTCATGCGTGGTGCCCCCGTTGTCTTCCATGATCTCTCCTGTTGCCGTGTTCACGGCGGGTGCGGCCGGGGCCGCGGCGGCGAGGGCGACGGCGACCGCCTCCGCGGTCTTGCGGCCCACACCGGGAACCTCGCAGATCTGATCGATTGTCGCCTGCCGGAGGCGCTTCACCGAGCCGAAATGCTTGATGAGTGCCTGTTTCCGGGACTCGCCGAGGCCGGCGACGTCGTCCAGCGGGCCCGACCTGATCCGTTTGGCCCGTTTGGCCCGCTGATAGGTGATGGCGAAGCGGTGCGCCTCGTCCCGTACCCGCTGGAGCAGATAGAGGCCCTCGCTGGAGCGCGGCAGCACCACCGGGTCGCTCTCGCCGGGCAGCCAGACCTCTTCGAGGCGCTTGGCGAGGCCGCAGACGGCGACGTCGTCGATGCCCAGTTCGTCGAGGGCGCGCTGGGCGGCGGCGACCTGGGGCTGTCCGCCGTCGACCACGACGAGCTGGGGCGGGTAGGCGAAGCGCTTGGGGCGGCCGTCGTCCTCGGGGCGGGGTTCGCCGGATTCCCCGGTCTCCTCGGCCCACTCGCCCGTCCGCTCCTTCTCCTGGAGATAGCGGCGGAAGCGGCGCGTGAGGACCTCGTGCATCGACCGGACGTCGTCCTGGCCCTCGAAGGTCTTGATCTCGAAGCGGCGGTACTCGCTCTTGCGTGCGAGGCCGTCCTCGAAGACCACCATGGACGCCACGACGTCGTCGCCCTGGAGGTGCGAGATGTCGAAGCACTCGACGCGCAGCGGCACGCTGTCCAGTCCGAGGGCCCGGGAGATCTCCTCCAGGGCGCGGGAGCGGGTGGTGAGATCGCTGGCGCGCTTGGTCTTGTGCAGGATCAGGGACTGCTGGGCGTTGCGCCCGACCGTCGCCATCAGGTCCTTCTTGTCGCCGCGCTGCGGGACGCGCAGCGAGACCTGGGCGCCGCGGCGCGCGCTGAGCCACTCGGTGACGGCGCCGGCGTCCTCCGGGAGGGCGGGGACGAGCACCTCCTTGGGGACGGTGTCGCCGCGCTCCTCGCCGTAGAGCTGCTGGAGCGCGTGCTCCACGAGGCCGGCCGTGTCGACGGCCTCGACCTTGTCGGTGACCCAGCCGCGCTGGCCGCGGACCCGGCCGCCGCGGACGTGGAAGATCTGTACGGCGGCCTCCAGTTCGTCCTCGGCGAGGGCGATCAGGTCGGCGTCGGTGGCGTCGGCGAGGACGACGGCGTTCTTCTCCATCGCGCGGCGCAGGGCCTCTATGTCGTCCCGCAGCCGGGCGGCCCGTTCGTACTCCATCTCCTCGGCGGCGTCCGTCATCCGCTTCTCCAGCCGGCGGATGTACGTACCGGTGCGGCCGGCCATGAAGTCGCAGAACTCCTCGGCCAGTTCGCGGTGCTCCTCGGGGGTGACCCGGCCGACGCAGGGCGCCGAGCACTTGTCGATGTAGCCGAGGAGGCAGGGGCGGCCGGTGCGCGCCGCGTTCTTGAACACCCCTGCGGAGCAGGTGCGTACGGGAAAGACGCGGAGCATCAGGTCGACGGTCTCGCGGATGGCCCAGGCGTGTCCGTACGGTCCGAAGTAGCGCACGCCCTTCTTCTTGGCGCCGCGCATGACCTGGACCCGGGGGAACTTCTCGTTCAGCGTGACGGCGAGGGACGGATAGCTCTTGTCGTCGCGGTACTTGACGTTGAACCGGGGGTCGTACTCCTTGATCCACGAGTACTCCAGCTGGAGCGCCTCGACCTCGGTGGAGACGACGGTCCACTCGACGGAGGCGGCCGTGGTGACCATGGAGCGGGTGCGCGGATGCAGTCCGGAGAGGTCCTGGAAGTAGCTGGCGAGCCGCTGGCGCAGGCTTTTCGCCTTCCCGACGTAGATCACCCGGCGGTGTTCGTCGCGGAACTTGTAGACCCCCGGCGAGTCGGGGATCTGTCCCGGCTTGGGGCGGTAGCTGGAGGGGTCGGCCATGTACTCCACCCTACTGTCGGGCACTGACAGCGGGGGTGGCCGACGGTGACCGGCCTCCTGGCGGGGCCCGGGGCTGTCGCGGCCTGCCGGTCTCCGTCCGCCGGTCTCAGCGCTTGAGGCCCTCGGCCGGGCCGGCGCCGGGTCCCGCGACGAGCCGGCCGCCGCGCGCCGACACCGGCACCTCGGGCAGCGGCGCGGTGGCCGGGCCGTGGATCGGCTCGCCGGTGGTGACGTCGAACTTGCTGCCGTGGCAGGTGCAGTCGCCCTCGGTGCCCTCCACCTTCGCCAGCAGGCAGCCGCCGTGGGTGCACTGCGCGCTGAACGCCTTGTATGTGCCCGCCGCCGGGCAGCTCACCACGAGCCGCTGCTTCCGGTAGAGGGTGGCGCCGCCGACCGGCACCGCGGAGGCGTCCCCGAGGTCGACGGGCTCGGTCGGGGTGGGTGCCTGGGCGTGCCCGAGCTTCGACTCGGTCGTGCAGGCGGCCACGCCGAGCCCGGCCGCACCGGCGAGCGCGGCCCCCTTGAGCAGAGTGCGACGGGGGGCTGACGGGCCGGACATGGTGGCTCCACGGGTCGGGGGGTGCGGGCGGGACGGGGGCGGGCGGGCATACCCGACGATACCGGCGCCGTTCCCGCGTCCGGCCGGGGGCCGCCGGTCGGTGCGCGGGCCCCGTACGGTACGGGGCCCGCGCACGGGCTGCGGGGCTACGCGGGACCGGCCGGCCGGAGGGCCGTCAGGCGCGGCGGGTGCGGGCCGCGGCCTTCTTGGCCGGTGCCGTGGCCGGTGCCGTGGCCGGTGCCTTGGCCGGTGTCTTCTTCGCGGTGGTCCGCCTGGCCGTGGTCTTCTTCGCCGGTGCCGCGTCGCTGATGCGGTCGGCGTCGAGGATCTCGCGCAGGAACTTGCCGGTGTGGCTGGCCGGCTCCCCGGCCACCTGCTCCGGGGTGCCCTCGGCGATGACCAGACCGCCGCCGCTGCCGCCCTCGGGGCCCATGTCGATGACCCAGTCCGCCGTCTTGATGACATCCAGGTTGTGCTCGATGACGATCACCGAGTTGCCCTTTTCGACCAGCCCCGACAGGACCGTGATCAGCTTGCTGATGTCCTCGAAGTGCAGACCGGTCGTCGGCTCGTCCAGGACGTAGACCGTGCGGCCCGTGGAGCGCTTCTGGAGTTCGCTCGACAGCTTCACGCGCTGCGCCTCGCCGCCCGAGAGGGTCGGCGCGGACTGCCCGAGCCGGACATAGCCGAGCCCGACCTCGTTGAGCGTCCGCAGATGGCGCGCGATCGTCGGAACGGCCTCGAAGAAGGCCAGCCCCTCCTCGATCGGCATGTCCAGGACCTCGGCGATGGACTTGCCCTTGTAGTGGACCTCCAGGGTCTCCCGGTTGTAGCGGGCGCCGTGGCACACCTCGCACGGGACGTAGACGTCCGGCAGGAAGTTCATCTCGATCTTGATCGTGCCGTCGCCCGAGCAGTTCTCGCAGCGGCCGCCCTTGACGTTGAAGGAGAAGCGTCCGGGGAGGTAGCCGCGGACCTTGGCCTCCATCGTCTCCGCGAAGAGCTTGCGGACATGGTCGAAGACACCGGTGTACGTGGCCGGGTTGGACCGGGGGGTGCGGCCGATGGGCGACTGGTCGACGTGCACGACCTTGTCGACGAGATCGTCGCCGTCGACCCGGGTGTGCCGGCCGGGGACGGACTTGGCGCCGTTCAGCTCGCGCGCCAGGTGCGTGTAGAGGATGTCGTTGACCAGGGTCGACTTGCCGGATCCGGAGACCCCCGTGACCGCCGTGAACACTCCGAGCGGGAACGATACGTCGATGTCCCGCAGGTTGTTCTCCCGGGCGCCGTGCACGGTGAGCCGGCGGCCCTGGTCGACGGGCCTGCGGATGTCCGGGGTCGGGATGGACCGCTTGCCGGAGAGGTACTGGCCGGTCATCGACTCCTTGTTGGCCAGCAGCCCCTTCAAGGGGCCCGAGTGCACGACCCTGCCGCCGTGCTCCCCCGCGCCGGGGCCGATGTCGACCACCCAGTCGGCCACCTTGATGGTGTCCTCGTCGTGCTCGACGACGATCAGGGTGTTGCCCATGTCCCGGAGCCGCACCAGGGTCTCGATGAGCCGGTGGTTGTCGCGCTGGTGCAGACCGATGGACGGCTCGTCCAGCACGTAGAGCACGCCGACCAGTCCCGAGCCGATCTGGGTGGCGAGCCTGATGCGCTGCGCCTCGCCGCCGGAGAGCGTGCCCGCCGCGCGGTTCAGCGAGAGGTAGTCGAGGCCGACGTCGACCAGGAACCTCAGCCGTTCGTTGACCTCCTTGAGCACGCGCTCGGCGATCTTCTTGTCGCGCGCGTTCAGTGTGAGCCGGCCGAGGAAGTCGGCGCATTCGCTGATCGACAGCGCGGAGACCTCGGCGATGGACTTCTCCATGACCGTGACCGCGAGGACGATCGGCTTGAGCCGGGTGCCCTCGCAGGCCGGGCAGGGCACTTCGCGCATGTAGCCCTCGAAGCGCTCGCGGCTGGTGTCGCTCTCGGCCTCGGTGTGGCGGCGCTTGACGAAGGTGACCGCGCCTTCGAAGGCGGGGGTGGTGTAGGCGCGCTCGCGCCCGTACCGGTTCCGGTAGCGGACCTCGACCTGGGTCTTGTGGCCGTACAGCAGGGCCTTCTTGGCGCGCTGGGGCAGGCCGGCCCACGGGATGTCCGTACGGAAGCCGAGGGCCTGCGCGAGACCGCCGATCAGCCGCCCGAAGTACTCCTTGGTGTGGCCGTGGGACCAGGGGTGGATCGCGCCCTCGTCGAGGGACTTGTCCTCGTCGGGGACGATCAGCTCCGGGTCGACCTCCATGCGCGTCCCGATGCCGGTGCAGTCGGTGCAGGCGCCGAAGGGCGAGTTGAAGGAGAAGGAGCGGGGCTCCAGCTCCTCGAAGGAGAGATCGTCGTACGGGCAGTACAGATGCTCGGAGTACATCCGCTCGCGCTCGGGGTCGTCCTCGGGGAGGTCGACGAAGTCGAGCACGACCATGCCGCCGGAGAGCCCGAGGGCGGTCTCGACGGAGTCGGTGAGCCGGCGCTTGGCGCTGTCCTTGACCGTGAGGCGGTCGACGACCACCTCGATGGTGTGCTTCTCCTGCTTCTTGAGCGCGGGCGGCTCGGTGAGCTGGATGGTCTGCCCGTCGACCCTGGCCCGGCTGTACCCCTTGGTCTGGAGGTCGGAGAAGAGGTCGACGAACTCGCCCTTGCGCTCGCGCACCAGCGGCGAGAGGACCTGGAAGCGGCTGCCCTCGGGCAGTTCGAGCACCCGGTCCACGATGGCCTGCGGCGACTGCCGGGAGATCGGCCGGGAGCACTCGGGGCAGTGCGGCTTGCCGATCCGGGCGAAGAGCAGCCGGAGGTAGTCGTAGACCTCGGTGATGGTGCCGACCGTCGAGCGCGGGTTGCGGGAGGTCGACTTCTGGTCGATGGAGACGGCCGGGGAGAGCCCCTCGATGAAGTCGACGTCGGGCTTGTCCATCTGGCCGAGGAACTGCCGGGCGTACGAGGAGAGCGACTCCACGTACCGGCGCTGCCCCTCGGCGAAGATCGTGTCGAACGCGAGGGAGGACTTGCCCGACCCGGAGAGCCCGGTGAAGACGATGAGTGAGTCACGGGGGAGGTCGAGCGAGACGTTCTTGAGATTGTGCTCGCGCGCGCCACGGACGATGAGACGGTCGGCCACGCCGGTCCGCACCTTTCTGGAGAAGAGCAGGGGCGGAGCCCCCTCCGGACCGTGGGGTCCGGATCTCGGGGGTCGCCGGGACGGATGAATCGCGGGCCGGGCGGTGTGAATGCCCGGCTCGGAGGGTCCGGTGGTGGAACGCCGGACGGCATTGCCTCTATGCCAGGATGCCTCTTCCGAGCCTATAGCACGTACATTCGATTTACGGCGGCTCCCAGCCACCTTCACCCGATCGAGTGGCCGCGTTATCGTCGCGCCATGACCGATCATGAGCAGGACCTGGCATCTGTACGGAAAGCGACGGATCGGCTGCTCGACGCGGTCGCCACACTGGACAACGCGGACGCCGCCGCGCCGTCACGGCTGCCGGGCTGGAGCCGCGGTCATGTGCTGGCGCATCTCGCCCGTAACGCGGACGCTCTGGCGAACGTGCTCGGAGGCCGGCCGATGTATCCGGACGCCGCGACCCGCGACGCGGACATCGAGCGGGACGCGCCGCGGCCCCTCGCGGTCCAGCTCGCCGACGTACGGCACAGCGCGGACCTGTTCCAGCGCACCGCCGCGCGCACCGCCGACTGGGGCCGGACGGTCGCGCTGCGCAACGGCGTCACGGACGTCGCCTCCCGCGTCCCGTTCCGCCGCTGGATCGAGATCGAGCTGCACCATGTCGATCTGGGGATCGGCCGCGACCTCGAAGATCTCCCGGCGGACTTCACCGGGCGCGAGATCGGCTTCCTGGCCGAGCGCTTCACCGGTAGCCCCGGCCTGCCGCCGCTGACACTGACGGCGCCGGACGGCAGCACCTGGCACACCGGCGGCACCGAGGGAGCGCCGCTCGCCGTCTCCGGCCCCGCCCCCGAGCTGCTGGGATGGCTGGCGGGACGGCGTGACGGGGCCGCGCTCGACCTCCCGGGCGGCGCCCTTCCGGCCATCCCCCCGCTATAGGCTGACCGTATGACGTACAGCGGAGCGGTGAAGGTCGGCGGACCGGCGGACGTGCACGAGCTGTCCGCCCTGATCATCTCCAAGGTGGCCGTCGGGCCGATGGAGAACAACGCCTATCTGCTGCGCTGCCGGGCCACCGGCGAGCAGCTGCTGATCGACGCGGCCCATGGCGCCGCGACCCTGCTGACCCTGATCGGTGACGACGGCATCGCGTCCGTCGTCACCACCCACCGTCATGGCGACCACTGGGGGGCGCTGGCGGAGGTCGTGGCGGCCACCGGCGCCCGCACCTACGCCGGGCGGTACGACGCCGAGGGCATCCCCGTGGCGACCGATGTCGCGGTCGAGGACGGGGACACGATCCGCGTCGGCGAGATCGCGCTGCGTGCCGTGCATCTGGTGGGCCACACGCCCGGCTCCATCGCGCTGGTCTACGACGACCCGTTCGGCCACCCGCATGTCTTCACCGGCGACTGCCTCTTCCCCGGCGGTCCGGGGCGGACCGGGGGCCCGGTCGAGTTCGCCAGTCTGATGGACGGCCTCGAAACGAAGATCTTCGGAACCCTCCCGGACGAGGCGTGGATCTACCCCGGCCACGGCAACGACTCCACCCTCGGCGCCGAGCGCCCGCACCTGGCGGAGTGGCGGGCGCGCGGCTGGTAGCGGCGGGCGCGCGGCTGGTCGGCCCCGCCGGCGCCCGGCCGCTCAGACCTGGATGTTGTCCTTGCCGTCGGCGGCCTCGGCCGCCTCGCGCTCCGCCTGCTTCTTGGAAGCGATCAGGCTGGTGATGGTGGTGATGACCAGCACACCGCAGATGACGGCCAGCGAGACCGGTGTGGAGATCACGGGGACATGCACCCCGGTCTCGTGCAGCGCGTGCAGCACCAGCTTCACCCCGATGAAGCCGAGGATCACCGACAGGCCGTAGCTGAGGTGCACCAGCTTCCGCAGCAGCCCGCCGATGAGGAAGTAGAGCTGGCGCAGTCCCATCAGCGCGAAGGCGTTGGCGGTGAAGACGATGTACGGGTCCTGGGTGAGTCCGAAGATCGCCGGGATGGAGTCCAGCGCGAACAGCACGTCCGTGGTGCCGATGGCGAGCATGACCACCATCAGCGGGGTCATGATGCGCTTGCCGTTGGCCTGGATGAAGAGCTTGGTGCCGTGGTAGCGGTCGGCCACCCCGAAGCGCCGTTCGACGGACTTCAGCAGGCGGTTCTCCTCGAACTCCTCCTCCTCGTCGTCGGAGCGCGCCTCCTGGATGAGCTTCCAGGCGGTGTAGATCAGGAACGCGCCGAAGATGAAGAAGACCCATGAGAAGCTCGCGATGATCGCGGCGCCCGCCGCGATGAACCCCGCCCGCAGGACAAGGGCTATCAGCACTCCGATGAGCAGCACGCGCTGCTGGAGCTGCGACGGCACCGAGAACTTCGCCATGATCAGAACGAAGACGAAGAGGTTGTCGACGCTGAGCGACTTCTCGGTGATGAAGCCCGCGAAGAACTCGCCGGCGGCCTGGCCCGTGCCGAACACCATCAGGCCGAGGCCGAACAGCGCGGCAAGGGCGATCCAGACGACGGTCCAGATGCCGGCTTCCTTCATCGACACGTCATGGGGCTTGCGCCCGATGAAGAAGTCGACAGCGATCAGGGCGCACAGACCAAGGATGGTCAGCACCCACAAGTTCAGAGAAACGTCCACGCCGAGAACAGTAACAGCAAAACCCAAGAAATGGTAAAGAAAAAGGTAAGGGACTACAAAATTCGCAGGTCAGCGACGCCAAGAGCGGCGGGCATCCACCACCTGTCCCAGCACCTGGCGCATCACGCGGCTCCCGGGCGGCACGCCAAGCGTCTCATATGTCCACGTATGACCAACCCAGGGATCCGCCAGATGATCGTCGGGCAGCGGGGTGATCCGCAGCAGGGAGCGCCAGAGAGGATCCAGCACCGGACCGTAACCGGCGGCGTCCTCGCGGTCCGCGACCATCATCAGGTGCACGCCGACCGAGGGGCCCTCGTCGGCGAGGTAACGCAGCTGCGTCACCGCGCGGTCGTCGAAACCGTGCGGAAAGTCATTGATGATCAGCAGCTGCTCGGCGATGTCCAGCCCCGGCGGCAGCGCCCCGGCGGCGCCTCCGCGCACCGCCATCTGCACCAGATCCACCCGCTGGGTGAGCCTGGCGAGGACCGACGCCACGCCCGCCGCACCGGCGGCGGGCGGCCCGTCGAGCACGCCGGAAGCGGTCAGCGGGGCCAGCGCGGCGGTCGCCGAACCGGCCGGGTCGATCACATGGACGGTGAATTCACCGGGCGGGTAGACCGCGAGAAGGCGCGTGGCATGCGTGACCGCCGTGTCCATGGCCGACGGGCCCGGCCGGGGCCCGTCGTCCGCCGGGGCCGCCGCGGAGCCCGACCGGCCGCTGTCGACCCACAGCCCGCGCTCCAGCGGCAGCCTGATGAGCATCGGGATCCGCAGACCGGGGCGCTCGGGCAGATGGACATCGCCGAGGCGCAGCGCCATCGGGATCTCCCGGGGCGGGCGGTAGGCGTGCCAGACGGGGCTGTCCCAGCGCGCGTAGGCCGGCGGAAGCGCCGGTTCGACGACCTCGGACTCCGCGGTGAGCCGGTCGAGATCGCGGTCGAGGACGGCGCGGGCCCGCTCGGCCAGTTCGTCGTGTCTGCCCCGGGCTTCGGCACGGGCCGCGTCGGCCTCCGCGCCGACCCGCCGGCGGGGGTCGGCGAGGGCCTGGTCCAGCTCCCGGTCCAGCCGGGACCGGGCGAAGTCCATCGCGCTGCGGTACGCGGCGACCGTACGGGCCAGGTCCTCGAACATGCCCCAGACCTGGTTGTAGAGGCGCTCGTCCATGGTCCAGCCGGTGGCGTCGCCCGCGACGGGCCGGGGCGGCTCACCGGCCGGAGCGGGTTCCGGTGCTGGAGCCGGGGCGGCGGCGGGCGCGGTGCGGCGGCGGTTCGGGTGGGTGTAGTTCACAGCTCCGGGGGCGGGTGCGGGGGCAGCGGGTGCCTGTACGGCCCCGGCCAGGTGCCGGGCGACCGCCTCCTGGATGCCGGCGGCGGTCTCCCCCGCACGCGGCAGCCCCTGGTCGGCGAGGAGTTCGGCGAGGCCGCCCGCGTACCCCTGGCCGACGGCCCGCACCTTCCAGGCGCCCTGGCGGCGGTACAGCTCCAGCGCGATGACGGCGGACTCGGCGTCCAGTCCGGTGAGGGTGAAGTCGGCGATCTCCGCGCCGTCGGTGGAGGTGACCGCGGCGTAGGGTGCGGCGGCTCCGCCGAAGCGGGCGGGTCCGGCGGCGCTCTCGGGGAGCGCGAGCACCACCCGTACCAGCTGGGCCTGTTCGGGCAGGGCCGCCAGGTCGATGTGGAAGCGCAGCGCGGCGGCGGCCTGGCGGGAGACCTCGACACCGGGCAGGGTGGGCGAGCCGGGATGCGCGGTCCAGCCGGCGTCCGGGGTGGTGCCGTGCTCGTCGCCGAGCGTGACGCAGCCCAGGACGGGGGCGCCGGCCGTCACCCGTATCTCCAGCCGGGTGTCGGGCAGCGGATGGTTCTGCCCCCGGACCAGCTCGGCCGTCATGGGCTCTGTCTCCTCGTCAGCAGTGGTGGTGGTGAAGGCGCGGTCGCGCCGGCGCGGCCCCCGGCGGCCGTGGGCCGTGCCGGGGACCGCGCCGGGATGGTGTGCGGCCGGTGTGCCTACAACTGCGGCAGGATCGCCGGCATCAGGTCCTGGAACGTACGGCCGTTGGCCGCGTTGCCCAGGGCCGTCATCCGCCAGCCCGCGCCCGAGCGGCTGACCTTCGCCATGATCTGCGCCGTGTACTGGCCGCCGCCGTCCAGGGTGTAGCGGGCCAGCTCCTGGCCGTTCGTCTCGTCGACGATGCGGCAGAACGCGTTCTGGACCTCCTGGAACGTCTGGCCGGTGAACGAGTTCACCGTGAAGACGATCTGGTCGACATGGACGGGGACGCGCTCCAGATCGACGAGGATCGCCTCGTCGTCGCCGCCCTGTCCCGCGCCGCCGACCAGATTGTCCCCGGTGTGCTTCACCGAGCCGTCGTCGCTGACGAGATGGCGGAAGAAGACCACGTCGACCGGCTCCTTGTCGGCGAAGAGCACCGCCGAGGCGTCGAGGTCGATCTCGCGCGTACGGGAGCCGAACAGCCCCCGGCGGGGCGCGGCCTGCCAGCCGAGCCCCATCCGCACCGCGGTCAGGGTGCCGCCGCCCTTCTTCTCCAGGCTGATGGCCTGCCCCTTGGTCAGATTGACCCCGGGCCCCCCGGGCGCACTGCCCTTGGATACGTCAGCCACGCGCTGTCCCCTTTCGAATGGTCCCCCGCAACCGTCCGTATGCGGTTGCGAAGCACCCTACGCAGCGACGCGGACTCCGCAGCAGGCCCCCACGGCATCTGTGTCGGTCTTGCAACACACCGGATGTCCCGGTGTGTCAGGCCAGTCCCGCCTCTCTCATCTGCCGCAATTCCTTCTTCAGCTCGCCGACTTCGTCGCGCAGCCGGGCGGCCACCTCGAACTGCAATTCGGCGGCGGCGGCACGCATCCGGTCGGTCATCTCCTCGATGATCCCGGCCAGTTCGGCGGCGGGCCGGTCGGTGACCACCGCCCCCGTTCCGCCGCCCTTCGCGCCCTTCGCGGTCCGGGTGGCGAGCGCGGGCACCGGCGCTCTGCCGGGCTTGCCGTCCTTCCCCTTGCGGTAGCCCGTGCCGAGCAGTGCCTCGGTGTCGACCTCCTCGCGCGCGATGGTCGCGACGATGTCGTTGATCTTCTTGCGGAGCGGCTGGGGATCGATCCCGCGTTCGGTGTTGTACGCGGTCTGCTTCTCCCGCCGGCGGTTCGTCTCGTCGATGGCCTTCTCCATCGCCGGGGTGATCCTGTCCGCGTACATATGGACCTGGCCCGACACATTGCGCGCGGCCCGGCCGATGGTCTGGATCAGTGAGGTGCCGGAGCGCAGGAAGCCCTGCTTGTCGGCGTCGAGGATGGCGACGAGCGAGACCTCGGGGAGGTCGAGGCCCTCCCTCAGGAGGTTGATGCCGACGAGGACGTCGTACTCGCCGGCGCGCAGCTCGCGCAGCAGCTCGATCCGGCGCAGGGTGTCGACGTCGCTGTGCAGATAGCGCACCTGGATGCCCAGCTCCAGGAAGTAGTCGGTGAGGTCCTCGGCCATCTTCTTGGTGAGGGTGGTCACCAGGACGCGTTCGTCCTTGGCGGTGCGCTCGCGGATCTCGTGCACCAGGTCGTCGATCTGGCCCTCGGTGGGCTTGACGACGACCTCCGGGTCGACGAGCCCGGTGGGCCGGATGATCTGCTCCACGAAGCCGTCGGAGCGGGACAGTTCGTAGGCTCCCGGGGTGGCCGAGAGATAGACGGTCTGGCCGATCCGCTCCTGGAACTCCTCCCACCTCAGCGGCCGGTTGTCGAGAGCCGACGGCAGCCGGAAGCCGTGGTCGACCAGGGTGCGCTTGCGGGAGGCGTCGCCCTCGTACATCGCGCCGATCTGCGGCACCGTGACATGCGACTCGTCGATGACCAGCAGGAAGTCCTCGGGGAAGTAGTCGAGGAGGGTGTTGGGCGGGGAGCCGGGATCCCGGTCGTCGAAGTGCATCGAGTAGTTCTCGATGCCGGAGCAGGAGCCGATCTGGCGCATCATCTCGATGTCGTACGTCGTGCGCATGCGCAGCCGCTGGGACTCCAGCAGCTTGCCCTGCTTGTCCAGCTCGGCCAGCCGGGTCTCCAGCTCGTGCTCGATCCCGTTGACCGCCTTCTCCAGCCGCTCGGGTCCGGCCACGTAGTGGCTGGCCGGGAAGATGTACAGCTCCCGGTCGTCACTGATGACCTCGCCGGTGAGCGGGTGGAGCGTGGAGAGCGCCTCGATCTCGTCCCCGAACATCTCGATCCGGACGGCCAGCTCCTCGTAGACCGGGAAGATCTCGATGGTGTCGCCGCGGACCCGGAAGGTGCCCCGGGTGAACGCCAGGTCGTTGCGCGTGTACTGGATGTCGACGAAGCGGCGCAGCAGCTGGTCGCGGTCCAGCTCGGCGCCGACCTTGAGCGGCACCATGCGGTCGACGTACTCCTGGGGTGTACCGAGGCCGTAGATGCAGGAGACGGAGGCGACGACGATCACGTCGCGGCGGGTGAGCAGGGAGTTCGTCGCCGAGTGGCGCAGCCGCTCCACCTCCTCGTTGACGGAGGAGTCCTTCTCGATGTAGGTGTCCGACTGGGGGACGTACGCCTCGGGCTGGTAGTAGTCGTAGTACGAGACGAAGTACTCGACGGCGTTGTTGGGGAGCAGCTCCCGGAACTCGTTCGCCAGCTGGGCGGCGAGCGTCTTGTTGGGCGCCATCACCAGGGTGGGGCGCTGGAGCTTCTCGATCATCCAGGCGGTCGTCGCCGACTTTCCCGTGCCGGTCGCACCGAGCAGGACGACATCCTTCTCACCCGCGCGGACACGCCGCTCCAGGTCGGCGATGGCCGTCGGCTGGTCGCCGCTGGGCTGGTAGGAGCTGACGACCTCGAAAGGCGCCACCGTACGTTCGATCTTGGAAACGGGCCGCATGGATCCACCGTACGGCTCCCCACTGACAGCCGGGTCCCCGCGACCGGCCGGTCACCAGTCGTGGAGGTCCGGGGAGCCTCGGCGGGCCCGTCCCGAGCGGGCGGCGGCCCGGTCGGCGAGGTCGCGGCGGGGCGAGGACGGGCGCATCCGCTGGGCGGGGACGCCGACGCTCCCGCAGGGGTCGGCGGCGGCCTTGGCGGCGCGACCGCGCTTGCGGCCGCCGGTCACCATGAGGGGGTCGAACAGCATCGCCACCGCGGACAGCAGCAGGAAGACCGCCGGGCCGAGCAGCATCGGCAGAAGCAGCTCGGCGGCGGGTTCGCCGCCCGGCGCGCCGACGTTCTCGGCCAGATGGACATGGACGGCGGCCATGCCCGTGTAGTGCATGCCGGTGGCGGCGAAGCCCATCACCAGGCTGGCGGCCACGCTCGCCATCAGGCCGCGGTACGAGACGATGACCCACAGGGCTGCCGTCGCCGCGACGACGGCGATCAGTACGGAGAGGGTGACGATCCCGGTGTCGTAGTCGACGCGCCCGTCCACCCGCAGCCCGGCCATACCGAGGTAGTGCATGGTCGCGATGCCGAGGCCGATGATCGTGCCGCCGGTGCCCAGCGCCATCGGGGTCGAGCCCCGGTAGCCGACGATGAAGATCCCGATCCCGACCATGACGATGCCCACGGCCAGGCTGGCGAAGGTCGTCGGCCCGTCGTAGCCGATCCGGGCCTCGGCGACGGTGAACCCCGTCATCGCGATGAAGTGCATGGTCCAGACGCCGGAGCCGATCGTGGCGGCGCCGAGCGCGAGTCCGCCGGGTTTCCAGGGACGGCAGGTGCGCAGGGATCTCGCGGTGCAGCGCAGGCCGAGCGCAGCGCCGAGGCAGGCCATGAGAAAGGCCGCCACGGGTGTGACGAGGCCATAACTGAATCCGTCGATGGTGCCCTGCATAGTCTGTGCCCTTCGCCCCTTGTGCCTAACTGTACGGATGCGCTGGTTCCGGGAGGGTAGGACGGCAGACGCACGAATCAAACAGATGCCTGGAGACTTGTCGATATGACGTTTGCCTCACTCGCGTTACTGGGTTCCCTCGTGCTCCTGGCGCCGAGCGCCGCCGCGGCTCCGGCGGGTACCTCTCCCGCCCCTTCCGCCATCACCGTTCCGCTGGTCATCGCCCATCGCGGCGCCTCCGCGTACGCGCCGGAGAACACGCTCGCGGCCGTCGACACGGCGGCTGCCCTCGGCATCGACTGGGTGGAGAACGATGTCCAGCGCACCAAGGACGGCGAGCTGGTCGTGATCCACGACGAGACGCTGCGCCGGACCACGGACGCGGAGCGGGTCTTCCCCGACCGGGCGCCCTGGCGGGTCGGTGACTTCACGGCGGCGGAGATCGCGCGGCTGGACGCGGGCGGCTGGTTCGGCCCCGAGTGGACGGGCGCGCGCGTGCCGACGCTCGGGCGCTATCTGCGCGCCGTCGAGGCCAACCGGCAGAATCTGCTGCTGGAGATCAAGGGGCCCGAGCGGTATCCGGGCATCGAGGGGGACATCCTGCGGGTGCTGCGCGAGGAGGGCTGGCTGGACCGGGCGCACGTCACGCGGCGGCTCGTCGTGCAGAGCTTCGGCGCGGACAGCGTCCGTACGGTGCACACGCGGCGGCCGGACATCACGACGGGGTTCCTCGGCTCACCGGCGGTGACCGAGCTGCCCGCGTACGCGGCGTTCGCGGACCAGATCAACCCGGCGCACACCTCGCTGACCGGCGCGTACGTCGCAGCGGCGCACCGGCTGAAGGGCCCGCACGGCAAGCCGCTCGCGGTCAGCACCTGGACCGTCGACGACGCGGCGGGCGCGGTGCGGGTCGCGGACATGGGCGTGGACGGGATCATCACCAACCGGCCCGACGTGGTGCGGGAGGCGGTGGGCTGAGCCGGGCCGGGCCCGTTGCCGGTCGGGGCGGGGGCCCGTTGTCAGTGGTGGACCGTACCGTGGTGGCATGAACGAGTACGGGGAGTCACGGCCGTCGGTCGAGTGGGCCGTCGTGCCGAGTTCCATCGGGCCGCTGCTGCTGGCCGCGACGGAGCGGGGGCTGGTGAGCGTGGTCTTCCACGCCGACGGCCCCGTGCGGGAGAAGGCGCTCGACGGGCTGCGGACCCGGCTGGGCGCCGAGCCGGTCGAGTCGGCGTCGGGCCGGCTGGCCGGGGCGATACGCGAGCTGTCCGCGTACTTCGCGGGCGAACTGCGGGACTTCGGGCTGCCGCTGGACTGGTCGCTCTCCTCTGGTTTCAACCGGCAGGTGCTGCGGGAGCTGGCCGTGGGCGTGCCGTACGGCGCGGTGGTCGGGTACGGCGAGCTGGCCGCGCGAGTGGGCCGGCCCGGCGCCGCGCAGGCGGTGGGCGCCGCGATGGGTTCCAATCCGCTGCCGGTGGTCGTGGCGTGCCACCGGGTGGTGGAGAGCGGCGGCGGGCTCGGCGGATTCGGTGGCGGCCTGGAGACGAAGCGGCGGCTGCTGGCGCTGGAGGGAGTGCATCCCGAGCCCTTGTTCTGACGGCTCAGCTGCTCGGCGCGCGCGAGGTGGCCGCGGCGGTGATCACGCTGGACGGCGTACTG
Organism: Streptomyces sp. NPDC093109; assembly: GCF_040701725.1. Lineage (NCBI taxonomy): Bacteria > Bacillati > Actinomycetota > Actinomycetes > Kitasatosporales > Streptomycetaceae > Streptomyces > Streptomyces sp. NPDC093109. The sequence goes on along the minus strand of NZ_JBFBEZ010000030.1, from coordinate 45,180 downwards.
ACCCTCTGGGCAAGGGCGTTCACACGCGGACGTCGCACGCCGGACGTTCGCGCGGAGACGTTTGCGCGGGCGCCCCGCGTGCCAGGGATGGGGACATGCCAGACACCACATCGCACCGCACCGCACCCGACCTGTCCCCCGAGGTACGTGAGGCGCTCGCCGCGGGCCGTCCCGTGGTCGCCCTGGAGTCGACGATCATCGCGCACGGACTGCCGCGACCGCGCAATCTGGCGGTCGCGGAGGAGCTGGAGGCGCTCGTACGGGCAGGGGGCGCCGTGCCCGCCACGGTGGCCGTGCTGGACGGCCGGCCCAGGGTGGGCCTGGTCAAGGACGAGCTGGAGCGGATCGCCGAGGACGGTTCCGTACGGAAGCTGGGCCACCGGGATCTGGCACCCGCGCTCGCGTCCGGTGCCAGCGGGGCGACGACCGTCTCCGCGACGGCGTTCCTGGCGGCGCGGGCCGGGATCCGGGTCTTCGCCACCGGCGGTCTGGGCGGGGTCCACCGCGGCTGGACCGACACCCAGGACGAGTCGGCGGATCTGCGGCTGCTGGCGCGGACCCGGATCACGGTCGTCTGCGCGGGCGTGAAGTCGATCCTCGACGTACCGGCGACGCTCCAGCGGCTGGAGACCCTGGGCGTCACGGTCCTCGGCTACGGAACGGACCGCTTCCCCGGCTTCTATCTCGCCTCGTCGGGCGAGCCGGTCGACTGGACGGTCCACACCCCCGAGGAGGCCGCGGCGGTGACGGCCGCGCAGGACGCGCTCGGCGGCCCGGAGTCGGCGGTCATCGTGGCCAACCCCGTGCCGGAAGCGGAGCAGTTGGATCCGGCGCTGCACGACCGGGTACTGGCGGAGGCGCTCGAAGCGTGCCGGGAGCGGGGCATCGGCGGGCAGGCCGTCACCCCGTTCCTGCTGGACCAGCTGATGCGGCGGACCGGCGGCGCGTCCCTGGAGGCAAACCTCGCGGCGGTGCGCGGCAACGTACGGCTGGCGGCGCGGATCGCCGTCGCGCGGACCGCGGCGGCCCGGTGAGCGGCGCCCCCGGTGGCGCCCCTGGAGGCGTCGCCCGCGCGGGCGGCACCCCCGGGAGCGAGGGCGGCGCGCTGCTCGTCGTCGGCGACGTGGTCACGGACGTCGTGGCGCGCTACCGTACGCCGCTCGCCCACGGTACGGACACGGCGGCCGAGATCCGTACGATGCCGGGCGGCGCCGGGGCCAACGCGGCGTGCTGGGCCGCGCGCGCCGGCTGCGCGGACGTACGGCTGCTGGCGCGGGTGGGCGCGGACGCCCACGACTGGCACGGGGAGCGGCTGCGGCGCGCAGGGGTACGGGCCCGGCTCGTCCGCGACGAGCGGCAGCCGACCGGTACGGTGATCTGCCTGGTCGACGCCGCCGCCGAACGCACGCTGCTCACCGACAGCGGCGCCACCCTGTGTCTGACGCCGGCGGACTGGTCGCCGTCCCTGCTGGACGGTGTCGGCCGGCTCCATCTCTCCGGTTATCTGTTCTTCGCCGACTCGAGCCGCGGGCTGGCCGCGGCGGCGATGGAGTCGGCTTCGGAGCGGGGCATTCCGGTGAGCGTGGATCCCGCTTCCGCGGGGTTCATCGAGGAGTGGGGCGTACACCGCTTCCTGACCGCCGTCGAGGGCGCGGAAACGCTTCTCCCCAACGCGGACGAGGCGAGACTCCTCACCGGCCGGTCCGACCCGGCGGTGGCCGCCGCCGAGCTGAGCCGCCGGGTCCCGCTCGCGGTGGTCACGCTCGGCGACGCCGGGGCGCTGGTGGCGCGCGCGGGCGCCGTCACGGCACGGCTGCCTCCGGTCCCGGCCCGCGCCGTCGACTCGACGGGCGCGGGCGACGCCTTCACCGGCACCTATCTGGCCGCCCTCCTCGCGGGCGCGTCCCCCGCGAGCGCGGCGGCGGAGGGCTGCCGCGCGGGGGCGCACGCGGTCACCCTCCCGGGCGGGCGCCCGCAGGGGTGGGAGCCGGCCCCGGGTGAGAGCCGGCCCGGGCGGGCGCCCGCAGAGGTGAGAGCCGACCCGGGCGGGCGCCCCGCCTACCCTTCCTGACTGCCCTCTACCCCTGCGGGCCGCCCCAGGCCGGGTGGCGCGGGTCGTCGGCCCGTACGACCACGTCGGCGGCCCGCGCCGGGTCCACCTCGGCCTCGTACCGTTCGAACGCCGGGAGCGTCCACTGCTCGCCGGCCTCGGTACGGCGCCGGAGCGCGGCCGGCGAGAGCCGCAGATGGACCGTGAGATCGAAGGGGAACCAGTGGCCCATCAGCAGCGGCCCGTGCAGCACCAGCACCCCGTCCGGCGGGAGTGCCACGCGCGGGCTGCGGGTCGCCCGGTCGCCGGCCGGGTCCCAGAGGTCGGGCAGGACCAGACCCGTACCGCCGGGATCCAGCGGCCCGAAGACCTCCCGCCAGAGCGCGCCCGTGTCGAACCAGCCGCTGTAGTACGTGTCGGGGTCCTCGCGCCCGTACTCGTACCGCAGCGACGCGGGCCGCAGGAAGCCGGCCACGCCGACGACCAGCACCGAACGGCCGCGCAGCCGCAGCGCGTCGGCGAGCGCGCCGGCCATGCCGCCGGTCCCCGCGGCCGGCGCGCCGTCGACGGCGACACGCGTCCAGGAACCGCCGTCCGCGGGACCGGACTTCAGCACCCGCTCGGCGAGCGCGTCGGTCAGCCGCTCCCAGGTGATCGCTTCGAATCGCACCCGGTCATCGTCGCTCATACGCCCGGTCAGTTGTGGAGATATCCGGCCGGCATCGCTCAGTACCGGGCATCGCTTCAGAACCCGGCACCGCTCAGCACTCCCCCACCACATCGCTCAGAGCAGATCGGCGGCTTCCACCGGAAGCGTCTGTTCCGCCCAGATCGTCTTACCGCCCTCCCCCTGTCGCGTCCCCCAGCTCTGGGTCAGCTGGGCCACCAGCATCAGGCCGCGCCCGCCCTCGTCGGACACCCGCGCCCGGCGCAGGTGCGGCGCGGTGTTGCTGCCGTCGGAGACCTCGCAGATCAGGCTGCCGTCGTGGATCAGCCGGAGCTGAATGGGCGCCACCCCGTACCGGATCGCGTTCGTGACCAGCTCGCTGACCACCAGTTCCGTGGTGAAGACGGCCTCCTCCAGCCCCCACGCGGCCAGTTGGGCGGAGACGTTTCTGCGGGCCTCCGCCACGATGGCGGGATCGCAGGCCAGCTCCCAGGTGACCACCTGGTCCGCGCCGAGCGCGCGCGTCCGGGCGAGCAGCAGGGCCACATCGTCGGCCGGCCTGCCGGGCAGCAGCGAGGCCAGTACGGTGTCGCAGATCTCCTCCAGCGGGGCGGCGGGCCGGGCCAGGGCGTCGCGCAGCGCGGACAGCGACTCGTCGGGCGCGCGCTCGCGGGACGCGATCAGGCCATTGGTGTAGAGGGCCAGCAGGCTGCCCTCCGCCAGCCGCACCTCGGCCGCTTCGAACGGCAGTCCGCCCAGCCCGAGCGGCGGTCCCGCGGGCACGTCGAGAAAGGTCACGGTCCCGTCGGGGCTGACCACGGCGGGCTCCGGATGTCCGGCGCGCGCCACCGAGCAGCGGCGGGAGACCGGGTCGTAGACCGCGTAGAGGCAGGTCGCGCCGACGTCCCCGCTGGTCTCGCGCTCGGCGTCCTGGCGCTGCTCGGACGCGGCTTCGGCCTCCGCGGAGAGATGGGTGACGAGGTCGTCGAGGTGGGTGAGCAGTTCGTCCGGGGGGAGGTCGACATCGGCCAGGGTGCGGACGGCCGTACGGAGCCGGCCCATCGTCGCGGACGCCTGGACGCCGTGCCCGACCACATCGCCCACGACCAGGGCGACACGCGAGCCGGACAGCGGGATCACATCGAACCAGTCGCCGCCCACCCCGGCCCCCGTGTCGGTCGGCAGATACCGGAAGGCGACCTCGACGGCGGCGTGTTCGGGCAGGGCGGTCGGGAGCAGGCTGCGCTGGAGGGCGAGGGCGATCCCGCGTTCGCGGGTGTAGCGGCGGGCGTTGTCGACGCAGACGGCGGCCCGCGCCGTCAGCTCCTCGGCGAGCAGCAGATCGTCCTGTTCGAAGGGTTCCGGCCGCTGGTGACGGGAGAAGGTGGCCACCCCGAGCGTGGTGCCGCGGGCGCTGAGGGCGACGGCCATCGTGGAGTGGAACCCGAACGCCCGCATCTTGGCGGCCCGGCCCGGGGCCTGCTTCTCCCAGCGCGCCATACCGGGGTCCGTCACCGTCTCCAGGATCGGCCGCCGGGTGCGCAGGGCCTCGGCGGCCGGTGACGAGGCGGGATAGACACCGCTCTCCCCCAGCGGCACCACCAGTTCCGGACAGCCCTCCAGCACGGATGCCGCGCCGACGCGGCGCAGCGTGACGTCGCCGGTGAGCGGACCGGGGAGCGGTTCGCCGCCGTCGCTGACGGTGGGCAGCAGATCGACGGTGACGAAGTCGGCGAGCACGGGGACCGCGACATCGGCCAGCTCCTGCGCGGTGCGCCCGATGTCGAGGGTGGTGCCGATCCGGGAGCTGGCCTCGTTGACCAGCAGCAGCCGCTGCCGGGTGAGGTACTGCCGGGTCCTGTCGTGCGCCGCCACGATCACGCCCCGGATCCCGCCGGCGGCGTCGCGCAGCGGGGCGATGGAGAGCGACAGGAAGAGGCGTCGGGTGTGATCGGGGATACCGGGGACGCGCGCGGAGAGCTCCAGCTGCTCCGGCCGCCCCGTCTCCAGTACCCGGCGCATCTGCCGTTCGGTGTCCTCGGCCACGCGGCCGGGAACGATCTCCGTCGGCCGCAGCCCGCGCACCTCGTCCTCCGACAGGCCGAGCAGCCCCTGCATGCTGTCGCTCAGGCGCCGGACACGCAGCAGCGTGTCGTAGATCCCCTCCGTGCACGGGGACTGTACGAAGGACTGCTCCAGCAGCTCCTCGTCCAGGCCGTCCGCCCCGGGGCCGAGGGCCGAGCGGTCGGGACGCGAGACGACGAACCACTCGGCGGCGCCGTCGCGCGCGGTGCGGCGGTGGGCGAGCAGCGGTACGTCCCGGGCTGATCCGTCGCGGTGCCGCAGTGTCGCCGTACCGCTCCACCGGGACGACGTGTCCAGGGCGCGCAGGGCTTCGTCGACGCGGGCGCGGGCGGAGCCGTCACCCGTGTCACCACCGGAGCCGTCACCGGAGCCGTCACCGGCGAGGAGCGTACGGGCGGGGCGCCGTACGATCTCCGCCGGGCCGTAGCCGAGCAGGGCGCGGGCGCCGTCGCTCCACCGCGCCACGACACCCCGCGCGTCGATGACCGCCGAGGCGGTGTCCGCCCCCGTGGGTGCCTGCGGTCGCGTCATCGTCGCTCATCCCACCCTGTGGGCCACCGTCGATCCCATCGATCCCCTCGGTGCGACCGCGTCGAACGCGATCGACACGAACACGGTCGATACGAACGTCTTTAAATGTGACATCAGGGGTGAATCTTCCCCTTTTCTCCTCGCCGGAAACGGCGACACGCCGCCACCGGCCCCCGCTCACTCCCCGCGCAGCGCCTTGGCGAGCACCCCTTCACCCGACACCTCGATCCGCCCCGCCCGCACCCCGTCCGCGACCGTCAGCGAACCGTCGCTCAGCTCGCGGCAGGCCACCGAATCCAGCACGAGGCAGGCGTCGGGACGCTCGGCAGGACCGTCTCCGTACACCCGCTCCCCGGCGTCCGGGCCGCCACCGAGCCGCATATGGAACACCCCCTCGTCGAGCCGGACCTCCAGCACACCCGACGGCTCATCCGCCGGCTCATCAACATGCCCGCCCGGCCCCGAGAGCGCCCGCAGCAGCGGTACGGCGAACCAGTGCGCCCGTACGGCGTCGGTCGGCCGGCGCTCGCTCAGCGCGGGCGCGCCCCACTCCGCCAGGGCCCCGAGGACCGGCAGCAGCCCGCGCCCCCGCTCGGTGAGCTCGTACACGTACGCGGCGGCGGGCGGCGGCAGCTTGCGGCGCGTGGCCAGTTCGTCCCGTTCCATATCCTTCAGCCGGGACGCGAGGACATCGGTACTGACACCCGGCAGATCGGCGTGCAGATCGGTGTAGCGGCGGGGGCCCGCCAGCAGTTCCCTGACGATCAGCAGGGTCCAGCGGTCACCCACGGCATCGAGGGCGCGGGCGGCGGCACAGTACTGGTCGTAGCTTCGACGGCGTGGCATGCGACTCAGTCTAGACATATCGTTGGACTTTCCAAGCTCGCACTTGGTAAAACCAAGTATCGCAACAAGGTCTGGGAGGCCACCGCATGGAATTCCGGCAGTCGAGCAAGCTCAACGAGGTCTGCTACGAGATCCGCGGCCCGGTGATCGAGCACGCCGACGCCCTGGAGGAGGCCGGCCACAGCGTCCTGCGCCTCAACACCGGCAACCCGGCGCTCTTCGGGTTCGAGGCGCCGGAGGAGATCGTCCAGGACATGATCCGGATGCTGCCCCAGGCACACGGCTACACGGACTCGCGCGGCATCCTCTCCGCGCGCCGCGCCGTCGCCCAGCGCTACCAGACCCTGGGGCTGACCGAGGTCACCGTCGACGACATCTTCCTCGGCAACGGCGCCTCCGAGCTGATCGCCATGTCCGTGCAGGCCCTGCTGGAGGACGGCGACGAAGTCCTCATCCCGGCCCCCGACTTCCCGCTCTGGACCGCGGTCACCACGATGGCCGGCGGCCGGGCCGTGCACTATCTCTGCGACGAGTCGGCGGAGTGGTACCCGGATCTGGACGACATGGCGGCGAAGATCACCGACCGCACCAAGGCCGTCGTGATCATCAACCCCAACAACCCCACCGGCGCCGTCTACCCGCGCGAGATCATCGAGGGCATCCTCGATCTCGCCCGCCGCCACGGGCTCATGGTGTTCGCCGACGAGATGTACGACCAGATCGTCTACGACGACGCCGTCCACCACACCGCCGCGGCCCTCGCGCCCGACCTGGTCGTCCTGACGTTCAGCGGGCTCTCCAAGACGTACCGCGTGGCCGGATTCCGCTCGGGCTGGCTGGTCGTCACCGGCCCCAAGCAGCACGCCCGCAGCTACCTCGAAGGGCTGACGATGCTCGCCTCGATGCGGCTGTGCCCCAACGCGCCCGCCCAGTACGCCATTCAGGCCGCGCTCGGTGGCCGGCAGTCCATCAAGGAACTCGTCGCACCCGGCGGCAGGCTGCACGAGCAGCGCGACCGGGCCTGGGAGAAGCTCAACGAGATCCCCGGCGTCTCGTGCGTCAAGCCGAAGGGCGCGCTGTACGCCTTCCCCCGGCTCGACCCCAAGGTCCACAAGATCCACGACGACGAACGGTTCGTCCTGGACCTGCTGCTGCGCGAGAAGATCCAGGTGGTCCAGGGAACGGGCTTCAACTGGCCGCGCCCCGACCACTTCCGGATCCTGACGCTCCCGTACGCGGACGATCTCGACGCGGCGATCAGCCGGATCGGCCGCTTCCTGAGCGGATACCGGCAGTGACGGCCGCCGCGTACGGACGCGGAGACGGGGTGACCGCCGAAAAGGAGCGGACCCGGAGGCGTAGCCGGCCTCCGGGCCCTGAAATGCCACCCATGTCGCACGCCGGAGCGTTTAAGAACCCGGGGCAGTCATGAAGTCGCCGCGTCCTGCCTTTGGACCACCGCGCATCGAGCTGCGCAGACCGGACTTGAACCGGTATTTCGACGTCCGGGGCCCGAGCCCGTTCGTTCCGGCGATCGGCGGCGAATGCTGAGTCTGGAGCAATAGTCTGAGATTGAACGCGGTCGCCTCAAGGACAGACCGCGCCTTCACGACAAGCTTCAGTTTCAGCCTGCGCTCCTCGCGCACCCCGGCTCACACTTGAGAACAGGCGGCCGGGGAATCATTGAGGCTACCCGAACAGGTAGCCGAACACCGCGTCCCCCACCCGCTGGTCGGTGACCTCGGCGCCGTTGGCCTCCTCGCGCGCGAACTTCACCGCCTGCTGAAGCCTCTCGACGCGGTCCAGCAGCTCGTTCACCCGGCGGGCGGGCAGGGCGCCGCTGAACTTCACCGTGGTCCAGTAGCCGACCGGTATGTCCTCGTAGTACACCTCGACCTGCGCCGGGTGCTTCTCGGTGGCCTCCGCCTTCACATGGTTGCGGGGGACCTTCTTCGTACGGAGGGTCCGTACCGCCTCCGTCTTCCACGCGTCCGTCGACGGATCCTGGCTCCAGGACTCCGACGCGTCCAGCACCGGGAGCTTGCGGACGAAGGCGTTGAGCTCCGTCAGCTGCTTCTCCAGGAAGAGCAGATACGCCACCGGCACATCGCCCAGGAGCACCCGGCCGTCGACGGTGACATCCGCGCGCGCCGAGCAGTTCGCCCAGTCCTTGGTGGCGGTCACATCGAACAGCCGGGTCAGGGTCCTGGCGGTCTCCTTCAGGACATCCTCGGCCTGAACCTGAACGCGGGTGGACTCGGGAGGGAGTTGCTCCCCCTCCTCGTCCTTGGCCTGATACGTACGGGAGATACCGGCCAGCAGCGCCGGCTTCTGGAGCCCGTGCTGAACTGCCGTCAGGTCCTGGTGCGCCTTGGACTTGACGCCCTTCTCGACTGCGATGATCTGATTGAGCTTCGCCATGTGTGGACCCTAACAAGGTCACACACCAGCCATCGAACAATTATCCAACCAACAGATCATCTGTCTGAATCGTTCGCCCCGATCGCCCTGCCGGAAACGGCAGTTGACGCGATCGCACCCTTGCAATTGGTATGGACCTGCCAAGGTTCCTTCGCTACGCTCCCGCCTGAAAGTGCCCAAGGGCGCTCTCCGGTACGTGCTGTTCCACCCCCACCTCGTTGGAACAAGAAGGGCCCACCCCATGCAACGCACGACTGCCATACGCACCGGCCTGTCCGCACTCCTCCTCGTCGGCACCTGGGCGACCGCCGGACTCGCCCCCGCCGTCGCCGCGCCCTCCTCCCCCGCCACCTCCACCACGGCCGAGGCGCCGGCCTCCGCCGGGCTCCTGACCGCCATGCAGAAGGACCTGGGCCTCACCGCCGGCCAGGCCAGAGACCGGATCGCCGCGACCAAGACCGCGACCGCGGTCGAGAAGAAGGCCGTACGCGCGGCGGGCTCGTCGTACGGCGGTTCCTGGTACGACTCGGAGAGCGACACGCTGACCGTCGCGGTCACCAGCGAGCGGACGGCCGCCGCCGTACGCGCGACCGGCGCGACCGTACAACTGGTCGAGCACAGCGCGAAGCAGCTCGACGCGGTCAAGAAGAAGATCGACACGCTGGCCGCCTCCGTGCCCGACGGAGTCAGCAGCTGGGGCGTGAACGAGCAGACCAACAAGGTCGTGGTGTCCGTCGTCGCGGACCAGCGTGACGACAACGATGTCCGCGCCTTCCTGGCCCGCGCCCGGCAGGCCGGCCCCGTCACGGTCGAGGAGACCGCCGAGGCCGTGACCACCACCGCCGCGGGTACCGTCGGCGGCGACCCCTACTACACCGGCAATGTCCGCTGTTCCATTGGCTTCTCCGTGTACGGCGGCTTCGTCACCGCCGGCCACTGCGGCTCCACCGGCGCCCAGGTCAGGGGCTGGGACAACTCGTACATCGGCAACTTCCAGGGCTCGACCTTCCCCGGCAACGACTACGCCTGGGTCAACGTCGGCAGCGGCTGGTGGACCGTCCCGGTCGTCCTCGGCTGGGGCACCGTCTCCGACGCGCTCGTCCGCGGCTCCAACGAGGCCCCGGTCGGCGCCTACATCTGCCGCTCCGGCTCCACGACCCACTGGCGCTGCGGCACTCTCCAGGGCAAGAACATCACGGTCAACTACGGCAACGGCCAGCTCGTCTACAGCCTGACCCAGACCAGCGCCTGCGCGGAGGGCGGCGACTCCGGCGGCTCGTTCATCACCGGAGACCAGGCGCAGGGCATCACCTCCGGCGCCAGCGGAAACTGCTCCACCGGCGGGAACACGTTCTACCAGCCGATCAAGCCGATCCTCAGCCGCTACGGCCTGACCCTGCACACCGCCTGACCTCATCCGGGCCACAGGTGTCCAGCGCCGGGGCCGGGGGTACCGCCACCCCCGGCCCCGGCCGCGTCGTGCGCCGGGCGGGGCCCGGTCGAACGCGTACGGGCTACGATCTCCAGCATGTCGCCGGAGCCACCGTACGGGCCCTCAGCCGCATGGGCAGTTGGGGAACACGGCACGGCCGGCCGCACCCCCGGAGCGGCCACCGACCAGCGCACCGTGCTGTACGCCGTGCGGTCCGCCACCGCGTTGAACCGGCTGCTCGACGCGCTGCCCGTGTTCGCCGGGGACCCCCGGGTGCGGCCCCGCTTCACGCTGGTGCCCGGGTCGGACTTCGGTACGGACGCGCTCGCCGCGCTCGACGGGGCCGGGGCCAGGACCGTTCCCTGGGAGCGGGCCGTACGGGGCGGGCACGATCTGGTGGTGGCGGCGAGTCCGAACGGGCCGCTGGACGAGCTGCCGGGACCGCTGGTGCTGCTGCCGCACGGGGCGGGTTTCAACAAGCGGCTGCCGCACACCTCCGAGGGCGACTCGGCATCGGGGCTGCATCCGCGCCAGCTGCTGCGCGACGGAGCTCCGCTGGCGGCGCTGCACGCCCTCGCGCACCCCGACCAGTTGGCCGCGCTCGCCAGGGAGTCGCCCGCAGTGGCGGAGCGCGCGGCGGTCGTGGGGGATCCGACGCTGGACCGGATCCTGGCGTCCGGGCCGCGCCGGGAGGCGTACCGCGACGCGCTGGGGACCGGAGGCAGACGGCTGGTGGCCGTGGTGTCGACCTGGGGACCGGAGTCTCTGCTGGCGCGCCGGCCCCGGCTGCCCCGGCGGCTGACCGCCGAACTGCCCTACGACGCCTATCAGGTGGCGCTGGTCGCCCATCCCAATGTCCACAGCGACCTCGGCGAGTTCGCGCTGCGGCAGTGGCTCGCGCCCGCGCCGGACGCCGGGCTGCTGGTGGCGCGGCCGTACGAGGAGTGGGCCGCGGTTCTCGTCGCCGCCGACTGCGTGCTGACCGACCACGGCTCCACCGCGCTCTACGCCGCGGCCCAGGACCGGCCGGTGATCGGCTGCTACGACGGCGGTACGGAGCTGATCCCCGCCAGCCCCATGGCCGGACTCCTCTCCCACGCGCCCCACTGGTCGGACGACGCCCCGGCCGAGGACCAGCTCGACGCCGCGGTCGCCGGATACCGGCCGGGGGACTCCGTCGCGCTCGCGGCGGGCGCCTTCGCCGAGCAGGGACGCTCGCTGGAGCGGCTGCGGGCCCGCTGTTACGCGCTGCTCGGGCTCGACCCGTACCCCGGACCGCCCGCCGTCAGGCCGCTGCCGGTGCCCCGGATCGCGGCGCGGCGGCCGACCGCGCTCGGCGTGCGGGTCGGCACGGCGGGGAACACGGTCTCGGTGGCGCGCTATCCGCTGGACGGCGGGCCGCACGGCGGCCATGTGATGGCGGAGGACGGTTTCTCGACGCTGAACGAGATGCGCAGCGCCGGCATCGTCGTCCGGCGCGCGCGGTCGGCGGCGCCCGCGTACGTACCGGCGCCGGCACCGGGCTGGACCGTGGCCACGTGGACCGCGCATATCCTGGCGGAGTTGCCCGGCTGCCGGACCGCCGCCGCGGTGCTCGCGCACGATCACTGCGTCCTGCGCCGTCGCGCGTCACCGCACGCCGAGGGCGCGGACCTGCTCTCCGTACGGATCTCCGCCGCCGAGCCGCCCCGGGGCGAGCCGCTGGTACGGGTCGATCCCGCCGCCGTGCTCTGTGGTGTCCACGACTGGCTGGAGACCCACCCGGGCGGCCCGGCCGGACCCGGCCCGGTGCTGCCCGTGACGCTCGACTGTGTGGTGGGCGGACGGCGGGTTGCGGTCATGCTGGCGGGCGCGGCGGACGCGGCGATCGGCGACGCGGAAATCTGACGGCCGCCCGGCCGCCCGGCCAGCGGCTGTCGGCCAGCATCTGTCGGTCAGCGGCCCGCCAGGCAGCGTGCTCAGTGACCCTCCGGCGCGGCCCCCGCGCCTTCCCGCAGCTCGCGCACCCGCGTCCGATGCCGCTCCGCCGCGAGCGCGTCGCCGTTCGCCTCAGCCAGCTCGGCGAGCTCCCCGTGGAGCCGCGCCTCGTCGTAGGTGGCGTCCCTGTGCCGCTCCACACCGGCCGCCTCCGTCAGCGCGGCCACAGCCCGGTCGGTGCGGCCCAGCGCACGGTGGATCCGGCCGAGTTCGGCCAGGCACCGGGCGGTCAACCGGTCGTGGCGGCCCTCGCGCGCCAGGAGCAGCGCGCGGTCCAGCTCCGCCTCCGCCTCGGACAGCCGGCCCGCGGAGCGCAGGGCCCGGCCGAGCAGAAAGCCCTGGAGCAGAACGCCGTAGGTGTTCGGGACCGGGAGCAGCGCGCCATGGATGTCGCGGGACTGCCGGAAGTAGGTGACGGCCCGGTCGGGCTCACCGCGCCAGGCGAGGAACTTGCCCCGGAACTCCAGCGCCGACGCCTGGAGTCTGGTGCCGGGGACGGCCGCCGCGGCGGCGCGTACCGCCTGCTCCGTCTCGCTGTCCGCCTCCGGCGCCCTGCCCGCTCGCCAGAGCGCCTGCGCCAGCTGGCAGCGCAGCCGGATCAGCGCGTCGGGCCGCTCCGCGCGCTCGGCGGCGTCCCGGCCGGCCGTGTACGCCCGGATCGCGTCGTCGTGATTGCCGTGGTCCTCGTAGTGCTTCCACAGCGGTTCGCAGAGCGCCCAGGCGTGGGTGTCCTCGCCCAGGTCGGCCGCGATCCGCACCCATCCGTAGAGCGCCTTGCGTTCCGTGTCGAGCCAGCCCCGAGCGCCCGCCTCGTCCGCGAAGGCCTGATCGGGCGCGTACGGCAGCTCCGGTACGGGATCGGCGAGGCGCATCCGGTCCGCCTGTATGGCACGGTCGGCCCGCTCCGCCTGCCGCCGGTACCAGACGAGGAGCCGGCGCAGCGCCTCCTCCGTCTCGGCCCGGTCGCCGTGCCGGTCGGCGCAGCGCGCGGCGTGGGAGCGCAGCAGTCCGTGCAGCCGGAACCGGGTCCGGCCGCGCCGCTCGGACGCCGTTGGTGATACGGCCAGCAGCCCGGCCCCGGCGAGAGCCTCGACCGCGTCCTCCGCGTCGTACCGCCCGGTCCCGAGGAGCGCGGCGGCGGCCTCCACCGTGATGTCGTAGCCGGGGTGCCCCGGCAGCAGCCGGTAGAGCCGGGCGGCGGGCGCGGGCAGTTCTCCGTAACTGGCGTTCCAGACCGCTTCCACCACGGGCAGGCCCCTCTCATGAAGCTGGGAGGTGAGATCCGCGACAAGCCGTTCGACACTTCGGTGCCGGTGCAGGTGGAGCAGGGTGCCCGCGGCGCGCAGGGCGGCGGGGAATCCGTCGCAGAGCCGGGCGAGCGCGGCCACGGTCTCGGCGGACTCGTGCGGCTGCCCGTCGGTCACACCGGTCACATCGGTCACGATCTTCCGGAGCATCGCGGCACTGTGCGCCGAGGAGAGCGGTCCGAGGGCGAGGCCGATCGCGCCCCGCGTTTCCAGCAGGGGCAGCCGCCGCTGTCCGGTGATGAGGACGAGCGCGTCGGCGGAGGCCGGCAGCAGGGTGGCGATCTCGTTGTCGGACCATACGTTGTCGAGGACGAGCGCCATACGCGCGCCGCGCGTCTTCTCCTCGTACCGCTCGACCAGGGCGGGGTACTCCGCCGGCAGCCAGTCCTCGGCCACGCCGAGGCGGCGGAGCTGGTGCCGCAGCACGGCCTCGACGTCGATGGTGCCCTCGGTGCGCCACTGGTCGAGATCGACGTAGATGGTCCCGGCGGGGAATCGGGGGGCGAGTTCCCAGGCGAGCCGGACGGCCAGTGCGGTCTTGCCGATGCCGGCCACGCCGGTGAGCACGACGGTCAGCGGGCTGACGAGCGGGGCTTCGCCGCGTTCGTCGATGGCTCTCAGCACCCGGGTCCGCTGTGTGTCCCGGTTCTCGAACGGAGGCTCTTCCATCGGCAGCTGAGGGTGCGTCATGGACGGCGGGACCGGCTGCTCGCCGTCCGGATCCGCGCCCGGACCCGCTCCCGGACCCGCGCCCCGGCCGTGGAAGTGGAGATGCTGGTTCAGGGTGCCGATCTCCGCCGCCTGGATCGCGGACCCCGCGCTGACCTCTCCGTTGAACGTCACCGCGCCGGGCGCCACTTCGTCCAGCAGGGCGCGCAGTTCGGGCTCGGCGCCCGGGTCCGTCCCGAGGTCGCGCAGCAGCCGGTCGCTCCAGTCGGCGATCAGGCGGTCGGCGGTCGCGTCGTCGTTCCGCCGCCGGGCCTCGGCGAGCGCGGTCCGCGCCGACTCCAGCTCGGATTCGAGGGAGTCCGGCGAGTCCGGGGCCCCGGAGCGCCATCGCCGGACGATGCCCACCATCCCGTCACGAGCGCGCGTCCAGCCGTCCGTCGCCACCTGCTGGAGCACCGCCGTCATCACCGCCATGGCCAACTCGGCTCCCACCGGGCCCCCTTCGACCGCTGAACAGTACGGACGTCCTGACCTTACCGGTCACCTCCCCAGCAGGGCGGCGAGTGCGCCCACCGGGTCGGTGTCGGGGGTGCCGCGCGGCCACCAGTCCTCGCGGTCGCGGTCCGACTCGTATCCGTACCAGAGCGCGTCGCGGCCGAACCGGAGCTGGAGGGACCCGGTGGAGAGCCTGTTCCGCCAGGGCCTGAAGTGCGGGAAGTCCGCGGCGACGAGCGCGGGCCTGGCCCGGTCGAAGGGGCCCGCGGGCGGGTCCCAGGGGTCTTCCAGCGCGGCGAGGCCCGCCGGTCCACCCTGGCGCCAGGCCGCCACCGCGCGGGCCAGGTCCGTGGGGGTGCGGTCGAGCGCGGCGGCCAGATCCCGGTAGAGCGCGCGCGTGGAGGCGGTCAGCCCGGAACCGGGGTGCGCGGCGGCCAGGCGCACCGCGTCCTGCCAGGGGGTGAGCGCGCCGACGGGGTCGAGTCCGGTGGTGAGGAAGGTGTGCGCGCGGGCCGCCGCCTCACTGGCGAGGAGGTCGAGCGCGAGCGGGTCGGGCGCGCCGCTCACCTGCGGGTAGGAGGGCGGGCGGCCGGGCTGCGCGGGGACGGGGAACGGGGGTGGCAGCGCCGGCCGGGCGCGCGGCGCGAACGCCCGCGCCGCCGGGACCGTGGGCATCGGCGGCGGGCTCGCGGCCCGTTCGGTGGCCGCGCGGGTGAGACTGCGCCGGGTGAGGTCGGCGAGTACCTCGTGTTCGCCGCGGCCCCGCATCAGGAAGAGGACGAACGGGTCCTCGTCCAGGAGCCTGGCCGTCTGGTAGCAGAGCGCGGCGGCGTGTTTGCAGGGGTAGCCGTCGTCGGGGCAGGAGCAGTCCGGGGTGAGGTCGCCGGCGGTGGGCAGCAGGTCGGCGGCGGCGGCGAGGGTGTGCGGCATGTCCTTGTCGAGGAGGGCGGCGATGTGGTCGGGGCGGTCCGCCGCCGCGTCGAGGAGCTCCTCCCAGCCCGCGTCGCCGAGGGTGCGCAGCCGGATCTCCGTGCGGTACGGGCGGGGCCGGGAGCCGTGGACGTACGCCGTGACGCGGCCGGGGGTGACCGTGATCGCGTCGACATGGCCGCTGCCCGCGTAGGCCCGGCCGCGCTGGAGCCGGGCGGCGTCGAGTGCGGTCTCCTCCATGGACTCCACCCAGGCGTTGCCCCACCAGGTGGCGGCGAACTCGCCCTGTGTGCCGGGGCGCGGCGGCAGCGCGGGGAACGTACGGCGGCGGTCGTCGTGCCGGGGGACACGGGCGGTGCGGGTACCGCGGAGGGCGCGCGGCACGCGCGGTGTCGTCATGACGTCCTCCGCAGGGAGACGAGGTCGCGCAGTTCACGGTCGGTCAGTTCGGTGAGGGCGGCCTCGCCCGAGCCGAGGACGGCGTCGGCCAGCGCCCGCTTGGAGGCGAGCATCTCGGCGATCCGGTCCTCGACCGTGCCCTCCGCGATCAGCCGGTGGACCTGCACGGGCTGCGTCTGGCCGATGCGGTAGGCGCGGTCCGTGGCCTGCTCCTCCACCGCCGGGTTCCACCAGCGGTCGAAGTGGACGACATGGCCGGCCCTGGTCAGGTTGAGGCCGGTGCCTGCCGCCTTCAGCGAGAGGACGAAGACCGGGGCCTCGCCGGACTGGAACCGGTCCACCATGCGCTCGCGCTCCTGGACGGGCGTGCCGCCGTGCAGGAGCTGGGAGGGGATCGCGCGGGCCGTGAGGTGGGCGGAGAGCAGCCGCGCCATCGCCACGTACTGGGTGAAGATCAGGACCGAGCCGTCCTCGGCGAGGATCGTGTCGAGCAGCTCGTCGAGGAGGGCGAGCTTGCCGGAGCGGCCGGTGAGCCGGGCCGTGTCCTCCTTCAGATACTGCGCGGGGTGGTTGCAGATCTGTTTGAGGGCCGTGAGCAGTTTCATCACCAGGCCGCGGCGCGCGATGCCCTCGGCCTCCGCGATGGCCGCCATCGTCTCGCGGACGACCGCCTCGTACAGGGAAGCCTGTTCGCGGGTGAGGGCGACGGGACGGTCGGTCTCGGTCTTCGGGGGCAGCTCGGGCACGATGCCGGGGTCGGACTTCCTCCTGCGCAGCAGGAACGGTCTGACCAGCCGGGCCAGCCGCTCCACCGCCTCCTCGTTCGCGACGTCCTTGATGTCGGCGCTCTTGGCGTTCTCCACGTTCTCCACGACGCGTGCGTGACGGGCCCGGAACGCCTTGAGGGGACCGAGCAGTCCGGGCGTGGTCCAGTCGAGCAGGGCCCACAGCTCGGAGAGGTTGTTCTCCACGGGGGTGCCGGTGAGCGCGATCCTGGCGGGCGCCGGGATGGTGCGCAGCGCCTTGGCGGTGGAGGAGAACGGGTTCTTCACGTGCTGTGCCTCGTCGGCGACGACCATGCCCCAGGCGTGGCCGGCCAGGGCTTCGGCGCTGCCGCGCATCGTGCCGTACGTGGTGAGGACGAAGCCGTCCGTGACGCCGTCGAGGGTGCGCCCGGTGCCGTGGTAGCGGTGCACGGGGACGCCCGGCGCGAAGCGGGTGATCTCCCTCTGCCAGTTACCGAGGAGGGAGGCGGGGCAGACGACGAGGGTCGGTGCCGGCCGGGCGCGGTGCAGGTGCAGGGCGATGAGCGTGATGGTCTTTCCCAGGCCCATGTCGTCCGCGAGGCAGCCGCCGAGGCCGAGCGAGGTCATCAGGTCGAGCCAGGCGAGCCCGCGCAGTTGGTAGTCCCGGAGGGTGGCGGCGAGGGCGGGCGGCTGGGGAACGGCGGCGGGGCCGGTGACGAGCCGGTCGCGCAGGACCGCGAGCGCGCCCGTCGGCACGGCCTCCACCGTCTCGCCGTCCACGTCGGCGGTGCCGGTGAGGGCCACCGCCAGCGCGTCGACCGGCTCCAGCAGGCCCAGTTCGCGCTTGCGCGCCTTACGGACGAGGGCGGGGTCGACCACCACCCACCGGTCACGCAGCCGCACGATCGGGCGGTGCGCCTCGGCGAGCGCGTCCATCTCCCCCTCCGTGAGGGGATCCCCGTCGAGCGCCAGCTGCCAGTTGAACTTCAGCAGTTCGGCGCTGTCGAAGAAGAGCGTGCCGTCCGTCGCGGAGCCGGGCGCGGGACGGACCACCGCGGCGGCGGTCAGCGTACGGGCCAGCTCCCGGGGCCAGTGCACGGCGACGCCCGCGGCGGCCAGCCGGGCGGCTCCCGGGCCGAGCAGCTCGTACAGCTCATCCTCGGAGAGCGGCAGCGCGTCGGGGACGTCGCGCTCCAGCAGCCGGGCGAGCGGCGTCCAGACGCGGGCCGCGCGCCGCAGCGCGAGCATGGCGTCGATCCGGGCGCGCGGCCCGAAGGTCTCGGCCCCCTCGCCGGCCCACAGGGCCGTGGCGTCGATGACCAGGGTGGGGTCGGCCAGGCTGTGGATCTGTACGAGGGCGGCCCCGGCGCGCCGCGCGGTGTCCCCGTCCACCGGTTCCGGTCCGGGCGGTGTCGCCGTCCGCGCCGCCGACTCCTCGTGGTCGAACAGCTCGTACGCGGACAGGTCGAGCCGCAGCGAGACCCGCACGCCCGCGTCCATGCCGGCCGCCGCCTCGGCCGCCCAGGTCCTGGCCCCGGGCAGATGCTGCCCGGCGCGGGCCGCGAACGGGGCGCCCGCGGCGTGCGCGGCGGCCGGGGTGCGCGGCAGGGAGTCGGCCACGGCGTCCAGGAACGCCCGCACGAGCGCTTCGGGGTCGGGCAGCTGGAGCGGGCGCTCCGCCGGGAGCGGTACGGCGTGCGCCTCGGGCGGCATGGCGGCGGCGATGGCTCTGAGCTGCGCGATGTCGTCGGCGTCGAGCGGTCCGGCCCGCCAGGCGTCGTGGTCGGAGGCGGTGAGGCCGGGGAGCAGCCGGCCGCGCGCGGTGAGCTGGAGCGCGTGCAGCGCGGCGGCGCCCCAGCACGCGGCGGCGGGATGCGCGGATCTGTCGTGCCGGGCACGGGCCAGCAACGGGACCGCGTCGGTCACGGAGAGCAGCACGGCGGGCACCGTGCGCCGCCGCACCCCGGCCCCGTGGCGCCGTACGACCGTCAGCTCCCGGTCCGCCGCCGGCGGCGGATCGTCCCCCGGGGACCAGAAGGCGACCCGCCCCTCCCGGGGCAGCCCGGCGGGCAGGAAGACCGCCGCACACCGCACGAGAGCGGGCGAGGGCGCGGACGCCGGAGCGAGGTCGTGCGGGAATTGCGTCATGGCCGTTCATCCCCTCCCACCTGGGATCGCCGCTGGATCCGACTACTTCTGCGAGTCTAGGCGGGGGGTCTGACAGTCGGCCTCGATCGCCCGGCGGACAGCACGGCGCCCGGCCGGGAGAGCCGGGCCGGGCGCTGTGCTGTACGGGGTTACGGCGCGGGGTTCAGCCTCGATGGGGCACGGGCTCGCGCTTGCCGGGGCTGTCGGCCACGACGGGGGACTCGGCCTCCGCCACCGGCGGGGCGGACTCCGCGACGGCGGGCGGGGCGGGCTCCGCGGCGGCGGACGGGGCGAGCGAGGCGCCGGCCGGTTCCGCGGCGGCCGGTTCCGCGGCGGCGGCAGGAGCCGCCTGGACGGCTCCGGAGACCGTCTGGACAGCCTGTACGGCCTCGGCGGGCGTGGCCCGTTCCAGGAACCGGAGCAGCTCGACGGGGAACGGCAGAACGAGCGTCGAGTTCTTCTCGGCGGCGACGGCGACCACCGTCTGCAACAGCCTCAGCTGGAGCGCGGCGGGCTGGCCGGACATCTGTTTGGCCGCTTCGGCGAGCTTCTTCGACGCCTGGAGTTCGGCGTCCGCGTTGATGACACGGGCGCGGCGCTCCCGGTCCGCCTCCGCCTGCCGTGCCATGGACCGTTTCATCGTCTCCGGCAGCGAGACGTCCTTGATCTCGACCCGGTCGATCTGTACGCCCCAGCCGATGGACGGGCTGTCGATCATCAGCTCCAGCCCCTGGTTGAGCTTCTCCCTGTTCGACAGCAGGTCGTCGAGATCGCTCTTGCCGATGATCGACCGCAGGGAGGTCTGTGCCATCTGCGAGACGGCGAACCGGTAGTCCTCCACCCGGATCACCGCGTCGGCCGCGTCCACGACCTTGAAGTAGATCACCGCGTCGACGCGCACCGTGACGTTGTCCCGGGTGATGCCGTCCTGTGCGGGCACCGGCATCGTCACGATCTGCATATTGACCTTGCGCAGCTTGTCCACGAAGGGGACGACCGTGGTGAATCCCGGCCCCCGGATGCCCTCCCGCAGCCGTCCGAGGCGGAAGACCACGCCTCGCTCGTACTGTTTGACGACCCGGGCGGCCGCCATCGCGTACAGCGCGCACGCGCATATCACCGCGACGATCGCGATGACCAGTTCCTCGGCCATGATGGGCCCCCAGACGCCGGACCGATGGTGCTATTACCACGGTATGCCTTGGATGACCCCGGGGCGAGAGGCGTGACACAAGAAGGAGACGCGGGGCGTCACAGGCCCGCTCCGCAGCCCTCTCAGTAGCCCGCCCGGCCGCGCACCGGGTGCCGCCGTTCCCCGGATCGGGCAGTGTGGCCAGCGCCGGGCGCACCCACCCGCCCGCCGCCGTACGCCCCGCCCGTACGTCCGCTTCCGCAGAGACGAGGCCGCCCATGTCCGTGATCGATCACCGGCGCCTCGCCCTGACCACCGCGGCCCTCCTCGCTCTCACCGGCGCCACCGGCTGCTCCGCGCTGGACCGGACAGGGCTGGGCACCATCGCCTACGAGACGGCCGACAAGCGCCAGGTCCAGGTGGACAGCCCGCCGGTCAGGGGCTGTCACCGGTTCGCCGCGGCGGGCGCGGTCAAGGTCACGAACCGCACCCGCGTCGATCTCGTGATGTACCCGTCCCGCGACTGCGCGGGACGGAACACGGTCTACATCCCCACGGCGACATCCGACGTGATCGCCCCCGGCGCCCGGGCGTGGCGCAGTTACACCCTGGTGCACTGAGGTGCGCTGATACCCGCTCCCGGGACCGGTGGGCTCCTGTGAATGCTCCTGGAGTGCTCCTGGGCCGCTACTTCGGTACGGCCCGCACCCAGGTGCCGTCGTCCGTGAGATACGCGTCGACCGCCAGCCCCGCCTCGCCGAGATACCCCTCGAACGCCTCCTTCGTCAGCACACGCGAGCGGAACGTCTGCGTCCAGGTCGCGTCCGGGAAGACGTACTCGACGCGCAGGGAGTCCACCCCGTCCCCCACCGGCTCGCACGACACCATCCGTACCGTGCAGCCGGCCGCCTCGTCGACCCGCTCCCAGGGCACCGCCGTGTGCCAGTCCAGGCCCTCGCGCTGGATCAGCACACACCCGTCGTCGGCGACATGCCGGCGGCAGGTGCGCAACAGGGCGTCCCGCACCCGGTGTTCACCGAAGTGGACCAGGTAGGACGCGAGCATCACCACATCGAACGTCTCGTCCAGCTCCAGCGTCTCGATCGGGCTCCGTACCGTACGGGCGCCCCGGATCCGCTCCAGCATCTCGGCGGACTCGTCCACCGCCGTCACCGCGAAGCCGCGCTCGATCAGCGCGTGTGTGACCCGGCCCGCGCCACTGCCCAGCTCCAGCAGCGACGCCCCCGGCGGGACGGCCGCCGCGATGACATCGGGCTCCCGGCCCACGGAGAGCCGGGAGTAAAGATCGACGGCGCAGCCGTCCGGGGTGATCGCCCCCGGCCCGGTGCCCTCACATCCCACACGCTTCTGAGTGCTCATGTACGGCAAACGTGCGCGATCGGACCACCGTTCCGCCGCGCGATGGCGATATCACGCCAATCGCGGTCCGGATAACAGACACGCCCAGCGGGTACATAGTGGATATATATGGCGGACGGGAGGTGCATGTGCCATGCGTACGGGAAGCGAACCGGTGACCGCGCGCAGCGCGCTGCGGATGCGCTTCTGGCTGAGCGTGTGGGGGCTGCTCTGGACCGCCGGCGGTACGGCGGCGTTCGCGGTGGCCGGGCAGACCTGGTGGGCGCTGGCCTGCGGGGTGCTCGCGCTGATCGTCGTGACCGACCTCGCCGTGGTGCTGCGGCGGATCCGCCAGGGCCCGCGTTTCCAGCCGGGCCCCGACGTCCCGCCGTATCCGCCGGGGCACGGCCGGAACGTGGTCCTTGAGGAGAACCGCGAGCGGGAACGCGACCGGCTCCGTCAGCTGCGCAACCGTACGGGCCGCGCTCGCGCGCACATACCCCGGCGCGGAGGCGCGGCGGGCGGGCGAACTGCGGGCGGGCGGACGGCGGGCGGGCGGACTGCGGGCAGCGGGCGCTGAGCCGGCGGCTCAGTCCCCGGCGCCGGTTCCGTCGAGGTCGAAGCGCGCCGCCTTCAGGTACTCCGGCTTGGGATCCAGCGCCGCCGCCAGCCTGAAGTGCCGCTTGGCCAGCTCGGGCCGGCCCGAGCGCTCGAACGTACGGGCAAGGGCGAAGTGCGCGAAGGCGTTGTCCGGCTCCCGCTCCAGGACCAGCTCGAATTCGAGCTCGGCGGGGCGCAGCTGGGCGGCGGCGAAGAACGCGCGGGCGCGCAGCAGCCGGGCCGCCGTGTTCTCCGGGTGGGCTCCGATGACCGAGTCCAGCAGCTTCACAGCCCCGCGCGGATCCCGTGCGGCCAGCAGTTGTTCGGCCGCGCGATAGTCGATGACGTGGGTTTCCGGACTCTCTGGCACGATCGCATCCTTCCCTAGCTGCGGGCGTTCAACGCCGGATCCGGCGAAGCTATTCCCCCGGGGTGCTCGCCGCACGGTCGAGCAGGTCCCGCCAGATCGCGCGGACCCTCGGCTCCAGACGCTCCAGGGGACCGTCGTTGTCGATGACGAGATCCGCGGCGGCCCGGCGCTCCTCACGGGTCGCCTGCGCGGCCATCCGCTCCCGCGCCTCGGACTCCGTCATCCCCCGCAGCCGCACCAGCCGCTCGATCTGGGTCTCCGGTGCGGCGTCCACGACGAGCACCAGGTCGAAGAGGGCCGACATCCCGTTCTCGACGAGCAGCGGCACATCGTGCACCACGATCGCCCCGGGCCCCGCCGCCGACTCCAGCTCGGCGGAGCGGGCCCGGACCAGCGGGTGCACGATCGCGTTGAGGGAGCGCAGCCGGTCGTGGTCGCCGAAGACGATCCCGCCGAGTTTCGGGCGGTCGAGGGCGCCGCTGTCCGTCAGCACGCCCGGGCCGAACTCGGCGACCACGGCGGCCAGTCCGGGCGTCCCGGGCTCCACCACTTCCCGCGCGATCCGATCGGAATCGATCAGCACCGCGCCGTAACCGGCCAGGAGCCTGGACACTTCGCTCTTGCCCGCACCGATTCCGCCCGTAAGTCCCAGCCTCAGCATGGCCCCAGCCTAACCAGGACCCGCCCGTACACCCCCGTACACCCCGTCCGTACCCCCGCGGGCGCGCGGTCAGAGACCGCCGTCGCCCTCCCGCTCCGCGAGGAACTTCTCGAACTCCCGGCCGATCTCGTCGGCCGACGGCAGCTCCGTCGGCTCCGCGACCAGATTGCCGCGCGTCTCGGCGCCGGCGACCGCGTCGTACTGGTGCTCAAGCCCCTGCACCATCGTGACCAAATCCTCGTCGCCCTCGCCCAGCTGCCGCTCGATCTCGGTCTGGGTGCGCTGCGCCTCCGTACGGAGCGAGTGCGCGACGCTCGGCAGCACCAGGCCCGTCGCCGCGGTGATCGCCTCCAGCGCGGTCAGCGCCGCGTCCGGGTACGAGGACCTCGCGACATAGTGCGGGACGTGCGCCGCGACACCGAGGACATCGTGGCCCGCCTCTATCAGCCGGTACTCGACGAGCGACTCGGCGCTGCCGGGGACCTGCGCCTCTTCGAAGGGGCTGCGGTGGCCCGGCATGAGATCCGTACGGTTGCCGTGCGGTGTGATGCCCACGGGCCGCGTGTGCGGAACGCCCATCGGGATGCCGTGGAAGTTGACGGACAGCCGCACCCCGAGACGCTCCACGATCTGCCGGACGGCCAGCGCGAAGCGCTCCCACTCCACGTCCGGCTCCGGTCCCGACAGCAGCAGGAACGGCGCTCCGGTGGCGTCCTGTACGAGCCGGACCTCCAGCGCCGGTGTCTCGAAGGCGGTCCAGCGGTCGCGGCGGAAGGTGAGCAGCGGACGCCGTGCGCGGTAGTCGACCAGCCGGTCGTGGTCGAAGCGGGCCACCACCTGGTGGGGCAGTGACTCCAGCAGGTTCTCGACGATCTGGTCGCCCGTCTCCCCCGCGTCGATGTAGCCGTCGAAGTGGTACAGCATGACCAGGCCCGCCGACTCCTGCGCCAGTGCCATGTCGACGACGGCGAGGCCCTTGGGCTCCCATTCGTACAAACCCTGCGGATCAAGCACGGTTACCGCTCCTCCTCGTGTTCTCACGAGAGAACGCACCACGGAGCGCGAGCATTCCCCGCGCCCCACGGTGCTAACCCGGCCCTGCGGCTCACGCCCCGCCGAGGACCCGCGCGTGCAGCGCCGTGACGGTCCTGCGGGCGGAGGTGAAGGCCCCGTGCTGCCAGGCGTCGGCGTACGACAGGTAGTCGCCGGTGAAGTGGACGCGGCCGGCGGGCTTGTTGAGCGGGTCGAAGACGGCCGCGTCGGGTCCGCCGGCCAGGGAGTGCCAGGCCGCCTCCAGATAGGGGGTCTGCCGCCAGTGCTGGGAGAAGGACGAGGCGAGTTCGCTCCGGTACTTCGCGCCATGGATCCGCACCCCCTGCGCCACCGCCCGCGCCTCCCGCTCACTGGGTGTGAGCCGGGCGTACGTGTCGGCCGCCGTACCGGTGTTGTAGTAGCCGACGAGCACGCCGCGCCGGCCGTGATGCCCGTGCGACGGATACCAGATGTGGGCGAGGTCGAGATCCGTCTCGGTGATGCCGCCGTATATCCGGTGGTCGCTCTCCCACCAGCGGCTGCGGTATTCGAGGCCGATCTTGCCCGCCGAGACCGGCCTGCACGCCTCCAGCGCGCTCTGGACGGCCGCGCCGAGGTTGTGCCGGGTCTGCGCGAGGATGTTGGGCGGCAGAGCGGCCACGCAGTAGTCCGCGTCGATGGTCCGTACCCGGCCGCCGTGCGTGTACGAGACGCTCACCCCGGCGGCCCTGTCGGTGATCCGCTGGACGACCGCGCCGGTCAGGATCCGCCGGGCGCCGACCGCCCTGGTCAGCGCCGCGGGTATCCGGTCCATGCCGCCGACCGGCTGGAACATCAGCATCGCCTGGTCATAGCCGAATTCGAACGAGAAGTACCGGCCGACCCCGCTGGCGAAGACCTCCGACGCGGCGGGCACCGGCCCCAGCCGCACGCCCGGTGTGCCGGCTGCGCCCGGGTCGACGAGGTAACCGCGGCGCGCGCTGCCGCTGTACGACAGCTTGGCGCCGATGTCCCCGAAGCCCTTGAGGAATTCGAGGAGCCGTTCCCGGTCGTCGGCGGTGAGTTCCTCGTCGAGCGCGCCCCTGTCGGTGGCCTTGGCGAGCAGCTCGGAGACATAGCCGTACACATCGGCCTTGGCGGTGCGGTAGCGCGCCGGGGCCGTCATCCCGGCCTTCTCGTTGTATATGTACGCGTTGGCGTTGGCGTTGGTGAAGACCTCGACGGGGACGCCCAGTTCACGGCAGTAGTCCATGGTGATCATCCACTGCGGGATCCGGGCGGGGCCCGCGTTGAGGTACTGGCCGTCGGTGAACCGGGCGGTCTGCCGGTTGCCGTACGCGTCGAGGTTCGTGTCCCCGCCGCGTACGGTGAAGTTGCGGCCGCCGGTGCGGTCCCTGGCCTCCAGGACCGTACAGTCGTAGCCCGCCTTGCCGAGTTCGTACGCGGTGGTCAGGCCCGCTATGCCGCCGCCGACGATGACGACCTTGGCCGCGCCCCTGCCGGTGAGGGTGAAGTCCCCGGTCCTGGGCGCGTGGAACTCGGGTTCGCGGCTCGCGGCCTCGGCGGTGGGGGCGAGGCCCAGGGCCCCCATGGTGGCGAGCATCGCGCCCGCCCCTCCCGTGGCGCCCACCTGGCGCAGAAAACCGCGGCGGCTGGTGCCCGTGGTGCTGTCAGGCGCTTGGCTCATGTCCCGGTACCCCTTCCCGACTTCAGGTGTGCCGGGATCCTGACAATGACGTGTTACGGACCGTCAGATACCTGTGTGTCCTCCACGTTGCCCTCCGCTCACCCCAGGGACGCTCCCCCGGGGCCACTCGTGCGCGGACACGCGTAAGGCCCGCCCCCCTGAGGGGACGGGCCTTACGTACGACTCAGCTACCGCTACCGCTTACGCGGAGCGAGCCGGAGCGTCAGCTCTGGCCGCCGGCCAGCTTCTCACGCAGCGCGGCAAGCGCCTCGTCCGACGCCAGGGCGCCGGAGTTGTCGTCGGACTCCGAGGAGTACGAGCCACCACCGGAGGCGGCGGGAGCACTGCCACCGGCGGCGGGTGCGGCAGCACCCTCGGCGGCAGCGGCCTCGTCGGCCTCGCGGGACTTGATGACCTGGGCCTGGTGCTGCTCGAAGCGCGACTGCGCCTCGGCGTACTGGCCCTCCCACGCCTCGCGCTGGGTCTCGAAGCCCTCGAGCCAGTCGTTGGTCTCGGGGTCGAAGCCCTCGGGGTAGATGTAGTTGCCCTGGTCGTCGTAGGACGCGGCCATGCCGTAGAGCGTCGGGTCGAACTCGACCGAGGCCGGGTCGTTGCCGAAGGACTCGTTGGCCTGCTTCAGCGAGAGGCTGATGCGGCGGCGCTCCAGGTCGATGTCGATGACCTTGACGAAGATCTCGTCGTTGACCTGGACGACCTGCTCCGGGATCTCCACGTGGCGCTCGGCCAGCTCGGAGATGTGGACCAGACCCTCGATGCCCTCGTCGACACGGACGAACGCGCCGAAGGGAACGAGCTTGGTGACCTTACCCGGGACGACCTGACCGATCTGGTGCGTCCGGGCGAACTGCTGCCACGGGTCTTCCTGCGTCGCCTTGAGCGACAGGGAGACACGCTCGCGGTCCATGTCGACGTCGAGAACCTCGACGGTGACTTCCTGGCCGACCTCGACAACCTCGGAGGGGTGGTCGATGTGCTTCCAGGACAGCTCGGAGACGTGCACGAGACCGTCGACGCCGCCGAGGTCCACGAACGCACCGAAGTTGACGATCGAGGAGACGACGCCGGAGCGGACCTGGCCCTTCTGCAGGGTCGTGAGGAAGGTCTGGCGGACCTCGCTCTGGGTCTGCTCCAGCCAGGCACGGCGGGACAGGACCACGTTGTTGCGGTTCTTGTCCAGCTCGATGATCTTGGCCTCGAGCTCCTTGCCCACGTAGGGCTGGAGGTCGCGGACGCGGCGCATCTCGACGAGGGAGGCCGGCAGGAAGCCACGGAGGCCGATGTCGAGGATGAGACCACCCTTGACCACCTCGATGACGGTACCGGTGACGATTCCGTCCTCTTCCTTGATCTTCTCGATCGTGCCCCAGGCGCGCTCGTACTGGGCGCGCTTCTTCGAGAGGATCAGGCGGCCTTCCTTGTCCTCCTTCTGGAGAACAAGGGCTTCGATCTCGTCGCCGACCTTGACGACCTCATTGGGGTCGACGTCGTGCTTGATCGAAAGCTCGCGGGACGGGATGACGCCTTCGGTCTTGTAACCGATGTCGAGCAGGACCTCGTCCCGGTCGACCTTCACGATGACGCCATCCACGATGTCGCCGTCGTTGAAGTACTTGATCGTCTCGTCGATCGCGGCGAGGAAGGCTTCCTCGTTACCGATGTCGTTGACCGCAACCTGCGGAGTGGTGGCGGTGGTCTCGGTGCTGCTCGTCATGTGGGAAAGGGCTCCGGTGCGGACAGTGAGTCGTAGGTACTGCTACGCCGGGAGCCCGTATCGCCACCTGTAGAAGCCGGACAGCCAAGGAAGCGCCGCCCCGGACAAAGGGAAAGCGCCTCGACAACCGAGGGATACACAGATGCGAGCGCGGCTGCTACGTCTGAGGCGCGCAAGCCCGCAGCGCAACCTTTAGCATACGGGGGCAGCCGGGCACGGTCAATGCGCGAAGGCGCACACCCGGGGTTGAACCTCTCATACCCGGCACAATCAGCGTTCGCTGAGGCCACAGGGCTCCGCGACGACTCCTCGCAGACTACGACGACGGACACGATGATCCAAGAGCAGGAATCCCCGGCCGAGGCCGAAGCAACCCGCCGCGACTCCGGTGCCACGGAGAGCAGCCGCGCCAACCGAGGATGGTGGGACAGGAACGCGGACGACTACCAGAACGAGCACGGCACCTTCCTCGGCGACGACCGCTTCGTCTGGTGCCCGGAAGGGCTGGACGAGGTGGAGGCCGCCCTCCTCGGCCCCCAGGAGTCGCTGAGCGGTCTCGACGTCCTGGAGATCGGGGCCGGCGCCGCGCAGTGCTCGCGCTGGCTGGCCGCGCAGGGCGCACGCCCGGTGGCGCTCGACCTCTCGCACCGCCAGCTCCAGCACGCGCTGCGCATCGCCGACGGCCGCTCGCTGACGTTCCCCCTGATCCAGGCGGACGCCGGCGCGCTGCCCTTCGCGGACGGCTCCTTCGACCTGGCCTGCTCCGCCTACGGCGCCATCCCCTTCGTCGCCGATCCGGTGCGGGTGTTCCGCGAGGTACGGCGGGTGCTGCGGCCCGGCGGCCGCTGGGTCTTCTCCGTCACCCACCCGGTCCGCTGGGCGTTCCCCGACGAACCGGGGCCCGAGGGCCTGACGGCCGCGTCCTCCTACTTCGACCGCACCCCCTACGTCGAGCAGGACGAGCGGGGTAACGCGGTCTACGTGGAGCACCACAGGACGCTCGGCGACCGGGTGCGCGACCTGGTGGCGGGCGGCTTCCGGCTGGTCGACCTGGTGGAGCCCGAGTGGCCGGCGTGGAACACCCAGGAGTGGGGCGGCTGGTCGCCGCTGCGCGGGACGCTGATCCCGGGGACGGCGATCTTCGTCTGCGAACGCGACTGACCGGGACTGAACGGGACTGACCGGGACCGAGCGGCCCCGGGCACCGGGCGTCCGTGGCGGACACTGAACGGGTGATCCGCCATGACGTCCTCGCCGGCCTCCCCGTACGCACCGCCGTCCCCGCACTGGAGCGGGCCCTCGAAGCACACGGGTGCGCGGTGCTGTGCGCGCCGCCAGGGACGGGCAAGACGACGCTCGTACCGCTGGTGCTCGCCGGGCTCCTCGGCCCGGCGGACCGTCCCGTACGGCGCGTGATCGTCGCCGAGCCGCGCCGGATCGCGGCGCGCGCGGCGGCCCGCCGGATGGCCTGGCTCCTCGGCGAACGCGCCGGGGAGCGCGTCGGCTTCACCGTGCGCGGGGAGCGCGTCGTGGGGCGCGCGACGGTGGTGGAGGTGGTGACCACCGGCGTACTGCTCCAGCGGCTCCAGCGCGACCAGGAGCTGACCGGGGTCGATGTGGTCATCCTCGACGAGTGCCACGAGCGGCATCTCGACGCGGACACCGTCGCGGCCTTCCTGCTGGACGTCCGCGCCGCGCTCCGGCCCGAGCTGCGGCTCGTCGCGGCGTCCGCGACCACCGACGCTGAGGGCTGGGCGCGGCTGCTGGACGACGCGCCCGTGGTGGCGGCGCACGGCGTGTCGTACCCGGTGGAGACCGTGTGGGCGCCGCCCGTCACCCCCGTACGGCCGCCGCACGGCATGCGGGTGGATCCGGCGCTGCTGACGCATGTGGCGTCGGTCGTGCGGCGCGCGCTGGCCGAGCGCGACGGCGATGTGCTCTGCTTCCTGCCCGGCGTCGGCGAGATCGGCCGGGTCGCCGGGCAGTTGGGGGACGTGGCCGCCGAGGTGCTCCAGGTGCACGGCAGGGCGCCCGCCGCCGTACAGGACGCGGTGCTCGCCGGGTCGGCCGAGGGCCGCCGGGTGGTGCTGGCCACCGCCGTCGCGGAGTCGAGCCTGACGGTGCCCGGCGTACGGATCGTGGTGGACGCGGGCCTGGCCCGGGAGCCCCGTACCGACCACGCGCGCGGGCTGAGCGCCCTCGCGACCGTACGGGTGTCCCAGGCGGGCGCCGGGCAGCGGGCCGGACGGGCCGGCCGCGAGGCGCCAGGGACCGTGTACCGCTGCTGGTCACAGGGAGAGAACGACCGGCTGGTCCGCTTCCCCTCCCCCGAGATCAAAGTCGCGGATCTGGCCGCGTTCGCACTCCAGGCCGCCTGCTGGGGCGACCCCTCGGCGGCGGGACTCGCCCTGCTCGACCCGCCCCCGGCCGGCGCGCTGGCCGCCGCGCGCTCCGTACTGACGGCCATCGGCGCGGTGGACACGGACGGGCGGGTGACGGCACGCGGCACGCGGATGGCCGGCATCGGGCTGCACCCCCGGCTCGCACGGGCACTGCTGGACGGCGCCCCCGAGGTGGGCGCGCGGCGGGCGGCCGAGGTGGTGGCACTGCTGAGCGAGGAACCGCCGAGGTCGTACGGGGACGATCTGGCGGCGGCGTGGCGCGCGGCCCGGCGCGGTGGGGACGCGTACGCGGCGCGCTGGCGCCAGGAGGTAAGGAGGCTGACGTCCGCGGTGACGAGCGGCGGCGCCGCAGGTGGAGAGGGCGGCGGCGGATCGGACGACGCGGCGGCCGGGCTGATCGCCGCGCTCGCCTTCCCCGAGCGGGTGGCGCGGGCGCGCGGCGCGGGCACGTATCTGATGGTGTCGGGCACCGGAGCCGAGGTGGCCGACGGGTCCGCGCTGCGCGGCGCGCCCTGGCTGGCGGTCGCGGTCGCCGACCGGCCGGCCACCGCCGTCTCCGCGCGGATCCGGCTCGCGGCGGTCATCGACGAGGACACGGCGCGCTCTGCCGCCGGCCGGCTCCGGGTGGCGGGCGAGGAGGTCCGCTGGGAGGACGGCGATGTCGTGGCCCGGCGGGTGGAGCGGCTGGGCGCGGTCGAACTCGCCGCCCGCGCCCTGAAATCGCCCGCTCCTGAGCTGGTACGGGCGGCCCTGCTGGACGGGCTGCGCCGCGAGGGGCCTGACCTGCTGCGCTGGACGCGGGACGCACGGGAGCTGCGCGAGCGGCTCGGTTTCCTCCACCGGGAGCTGGGCGGCGGCTGGCCGGACGTCTCGGACGCCGCGCTGCTCGACCGCCCGGACGCGTGGCTGGAGCCGGAGCTGTCGCGGGCCCGCCGCCGCGCCGATCTGGGCCGGCTGGACGCGGGGCAGGCGCTGCGCCGGCTGCTGCCGTGGGCGTCCGGCGAGGCGGCGCGGCTGGACGAGCTGGCCCCGGAGCGGATCGAGGTGCCCAGCGGGTCGCGGGTACGGGTGGAGTACGGCGGCCCGCAGCCGGTGCTGGCCGTGAAGCTCCAGGAGCTGTTCGGGCTGCGGGAAACCCCTCGGGTGGCGGGCACCGCCGGCGTCCCGGTGCTCGTGCATCTGCTGTCGCCGGCCGGGCGTCCGGCGGCGGTGACGGCGGATCTGGCGTCGTTCTGGCAGGACGGCTACCGGGCCGTACGGGCGGAGCTGCGCGGCCGTTACCCCCGCCATCCGTGGCCGGAGGACCCGTCGACGGCGGTGGCCACGCGCCGTCTCAACAACCGGCGCTGACCACCGCGCGGACGGGTCCGCGGGCTGTCGGCTCAGGCGGCCGCCGCGACCGTCAGCTCGATGGTCAGCGTCGCGCCGCCCGCCGTTTCGAGGCGGAGCAGGTACGTGCCCGCCGTGTCGTCGGCGAAGATCTTCGGGAGCTGGAGCACCCCGTCGGCGTCGGTCGTGAGGCCGGTGAGCTTGCGCAGCGGCTCGCCGGCCGCGTCCTTGAAGTACGGTCCGGCGGCGGGCGTCGTGGCGTCCGCCGTGGAGGTGATCATGGCCGCGGTCACCGCGAGTCCGGCCACGGCGGCGCCCTTGTAGGTGGCCCTGACCTCGATCCGGTCGGCGAACTCCGCGCCGGGCGCGGCCGTCTGCTCGCCGGTGGTGGTCCTGACGAGCGCGTCGGCCTGGCGGGCCGTGACGGTCGCGGTGTAGTCGAGGGAGGCGACCCCGGAGACGATGGGGATGGCCCGGATGGTGAAGTCGCCCGTCCGCTCGCCCGCCTGGACGGCCGGGGCGGTCGCCGTGCCGTCGACGCCGGTGACGGCGATCGCGGTGGCCGAGCCCGAGACGAAGCGGGCGTCCGTGTCCCCGAGGATCTCGAACCGTACGACCGTCTTGGCGACGGGCTTGCCCGCCGCGTCCTTGGCGCGCACGGCGGCCCGATCGGCGAAGCGGGTGCCGGCGACCGCGCTGAACGTGCCAGGACCGGTCTTCTCGATCCGGGTGGCCACGGGGGTCGGGGCGGGGGTGGTGGGGGTGCCGGAGTCACCCGGCGAGGGGGTGGTCGTACCGCCGCCCGGCACGGTGGGCTTCGGACTGCCGGTGGAGCCACCGGGCTTGGAAGGCTTGGCAGGCTTGGAGGGCGAGGGGCTGGTGCTCGGTGAGCCGCTCGGCTTCGGCGTGGTGCCGGGGGTGCTCGGCGACGGGGTGGGCGACGGGGAGACCGGGGCGGTGGGGCCGGTGGTGACCGGGGTCGTACCGGAGCTGTCGGGGACCTCGTGCGAGCCGTTGCGGTAGTACTCCAGCCAGGACAGGACCGTGTTCAGGTACTCCCGCGAGTGGTTGTAGCCCAGGATCGCCTGGTGGAGGTACTTGTCGATGGACAGGTCGCGGTCGCCGGCGCACAGGTAGTACGCGGCGGCCAGCGCCGCGTCGTACACGTTGTTGGGGTCCTTGCGGCCGTCCCCGTTGCCGTCCTGGCCCCAGGTCTGCCAGGTCGACGGGATGAACTGCATGGGGCCGACGGCCCGGTCGTGGACCTTGTCGCCGTCGAACTCGCCGTTGTCGGTGTCGGAGATGTTGGCGAAGCCGACACCGTTGAGGACCGGGCCGAGGATCGGCGCCCGCGTGGTGCCGTTGTCGTCGACCTCGCCGCCGCGCGCATGGCCCGACTCGACTTTGCCGATCGCGGCGAGCAGCTGCCAGGGCAGATTGCAGCCCGGCTTGGTCTCGCTGAGGGTCTGTTCCGCCCGCTGGTACGCGGAGAGCAGCGTGGCCGGTATGCCCGCCTCCGCCTCCCCCACGGCCGTACCCGCGCCCGCGCCCTGCGGGTCTATGGACGTGCCCGGCTTGGCCGGCGTCTTGAGCGGCGGAAGCTCCGTGTAGTACGACGAGTTGCCGGACACCGAGGTGCCGGGCGGCGGGGTGACGTCGGCCGCGCGGGAGTCACCCACATCCACCGGAACGGCGCCGGGCGCCTGCGACGCGGACAGCGCCGCGATCGCCACGGCGGCCACCGCGGTGGTGGTCGCTCCTCTGCGCAGTCGGCTGCCGAATAGCGCTGCCATAGTCTGGCCCCTCCCCATGGTGGCTGGTCGCCCTCCCCGCGCGAGGACACAAACGACCCTATGTCAACTCCCCACCCCGGCACACCGGTCCGTCCCGCGGTTTCACCAGTTCGCCACCTCCGGTTCGCCCGGTCGCGGGAAGCCCGTCGGAACACGGGCCTCCCGCAAGGCGATTTCCGGTCAGTGGGCCGCGGACTCCCAGTCCGGGCCGACGCCCACCGACACATCCAGCGGGGCGCGCAGCTCGACCGCGCCCGCCATCTCGCGGCGGAGCAGCTCCTCCACCCGGTCGCGCTCGCCCGGGGCGATCTCCAGCACGATTTCGTCGTGGACCTGGAGCAGCATCCGGGAGGCCAGCCCCGCCTCCGTCATCGCCCGGTCGACCTTGAGCATGGCGACCTTGACGATGTCCGCGGCGGTGCCCTGGATGGGCGCGTTGAGCGCCATCCGCTCGGCCATCTCACGGCGCTGCCGGTTGTCGCTGTTGAGATCGGGCAGATAGCGGCGGCGCCCGAGCATCGTCTCCGTGTACCCCGTGGCCCTGGCCTCCACCACGGCGCGCTGGAGATAGTCCCTGACCCCGCCGAACCGCTCGAAGAAGGTGTCCATCAGCCCACGGGCCTCCGCCGCCTCGATGTTCAGCTGCTGGGAGAGCCCGAACGCCGAGAGCCCGTAGGCCAGTCCGTACGACATCGCCTTGATCTTGCGGCGCATCTCCGGATCCACGGCGGACTTCGCCACCCCGAACACCTGCGAGGCGACCGTGGTGTGCAGATCCTCACCGGAGGCGAACGCCTCGATCAGCCCCGCGTCCTCGGAGAGATGGGCCATCACCCGCAGCTCGATCTGGCTGTAGTCCGCCGTCATCAGCGACTCGTAACCCGCGCCGACGACGAAACCACGCCGGATGGCCCGGCCCTCGTCCGTACGGACCGGGATGTTCTGGAGGTTGGGGTCCGTGGAGGAGAGCCGGCCCGTCGCCGCCACCGTCTGGTTGAAGGTGGTGTGGATACGGCCGTCCGCCGCGACCGACTTGATCAGACCCTCGACAGTGACCCGCAGCTTCGCCTGCTCACGGTGGCGCAGCATGATGACCGGCAGCTCGTGCTCGGTCTGCGCGGCCAGCCAGGCCAGCGCGTCGGCGTCCGTCGTATAGCCGGTCTTCGTCTTCTTCGTCCGCGGCAGGCCCAGCTCACCGAAGAGGACTTCCTGGAGCTGCTTGGGCGAGCCGAGGTTGAACTCGTGCCCGACCGCCGCGTGCGCCTCCTTCACGGCCTGCTGCACCGCGCCCGCGAACTGCTGCTCCATAGCCTCCAGATGTGCGCGGTCGGCGGCGATCCCGTGCCGCTCCAGCCGGGACAGCAGGACGGAGGTGGGCAGCTCCACCTCGTGGAGCAGCTCCGTGGCGCCCACCTCGCCCAGCCGTTCGGTGAACGCCGCACCGAGATCGAGAACCGCACGGGCCTGGACCATCAGCGACTCGGCCTCGGCCTGCTCGTCGGTGCCGAACGCCAGCTGCCCGTCGGCTGCCGGCGCCGGAGCCAGCTCACGGCCCAGGTACTCGACGGCCAGGGCGTCGAGCGCGAACGAGCGGCGCCCCGGCTTGACCAGATAGGCGGCGAGCGCGGTGTCCATCGTGACGCCGCCGACCCGCCAGCCCTGCTCCGGGGCGACCCGCATGGCGCCCTTGGCGTTGTGCATGACCTTGGGACGCTCCGGATCCGCGAGCCACGCCGCGAACGCCCGCTCGTCCGCCTCGTCCAGCCGCGTCGGGTCGAACCAGGCCGCCGCGCCACCGGCCGCCGCGAGGGCGACCTCATTGACGCTCCCGGCCCCCAGCGACCAGGTGTCCACCAGGGCCACCCCCAGCGGCTGCCCGCCGTGCTCCGCCAGCCAGGGCGCCAGCTCACCGGAGCCCAGGACCGCGCCGTCCAGCTCCACCCCGGCCGCCGGCGCCGGAGCCTCGTCCTCGGCCTTGCCCGGATCCACCGCGAGCAGCCGTTCCCGCAGGCTCGGGTTGCGGATCTCCAGCACCTCCAGCACACCGGTCACCGCCGCCCGGTCGTACGGGACGCGTGCCAGGTCCTGCGGCGTCCTGGGCAGCTCGACATCGCGCACCATCTCGGTCAGCCGGCGGTTGAGCTTCACCGACTCCAGATGGTCCCGGAAGTTCTGCCCGGCCTTGCCCTTGACCTCCTCCGCGCGCGCCACCAGCTCGTCGAACGAACCGAACTGGTTGATCCACTTCGCGGCGGTCTTCTCCCCCACCCCCGGGATACCCGGAAGATTGTCCGACGGATCGCCGCGCAGGGCCGCGAAGTCCGGATACTGCGCGGGCGTCAGCCCGTACTTCTCCCGCACCTTCTCCGGAGTGAAGCGCGTCAGCTCCGAAACACCCTTGGTCGGATACAGCACCGTCGTGTGCTCACTGATCAACTGGAACGAGTCACGGTCCCCGGTGACGATCAGCACCTCGAACCCCGCCGCCTCCGCCTGCGTGGCGAGCGTCGCGATCACGTCGTCCGCCTCGAAGCCGTCGACCGCGAACCGGTCCGCGCGCATCGCGTCCAGCAGCTCACCGATCAGCTCGACCTGCCCCTTGAACTCGTCGGGCGTCTTCGAACGGTTCGCCTTGTACTCCGGGAACTCCTCCGACCGCCACGTCTTGCGCGACACGTCGAACGCGACGGCGAAATGCGTGGGCGCCTCGTCGCGCAACGTGTTCGCCAGCATCGACGCGAAGCCGTAGATGGCGTTCGTCGGCTGCCCTGAGGCGGTCGTGAAGTTCTCCACGGGCAGCGCGAAGAACGCCCGGTACGCCAAGGAGTGCCCGTCCATGAGGAGCAGGCGGGGACGGTTGTCTGCGGTCTTCTTCGATGCTGTCTCAGCCACGTACCCGATCCTGCCACGCCCCACTGACAATCCCGACCGGCCGACGGCCCGCCCCCGGCCACCACCGCCCGGCCCACCGCGCCCCGGCCCACCACGCCCCGGCCCCACCCGCGAATGTCGGAGGTGCGTGACAGGATCGGATACGTACCCCAATTCGACAACGCGCGGGAAACGCCCCCAGGCCCCAAGGAGAACGCGATGGCGACCAAACCCCCCACCGGGGACCCCGTCCAGGACGCACCCGAGGTCACCGCCCCCCAGCACGCCGCCGCGGGACTCCCCGCCATCGTCCACACCCTCCAGATCGCCCAACGCCAGATGGGCCTGCGGCGCACCGCAGGCACCCTCCTCAAGGTCAACCAGAAGAACGGCTTCGACTGCCCCGGCTGCGCCTGGCCCGAGGGCGACCACCGCCACACCGCGGAATTCTGCGAGAACGGCGCCAAGGCCGTCGCCGAGGAAGCCACCCTGCGCCGCGTCACCCCCGAGTTCTTCGCCGCACACCCCGTCTCCGACCTCGCCACCCGCAGCGGCTACTGGCTCGGCCAGCAGGGCCGGATCACCCAGCCCATGCTGCTGGACCGCGGCCCCGACGGCACCGGGAGCGACCACTACGAACCGATCGGCTGGGACCGCGCCTTCGCGATCATCGCGGAAGAGCTGACCGCCCTCGACTCCCCCGACGAGGCCCTCTTCTACACCTCAGGACGCACCAGCAACGAAGCGGCCTTCCTGCTCCAGCTCCTCGCCCGCGAATTCGGCACGAACAACCTCCCCGACTGCTCCAACATGTGCCACGAGTCATCCGGCTCCGCACTCTCGGAGACCATCGGCATCGGCAAGGGCAGCGTCTCCCTCGAAGACCTCCACCAGGCCGATCTGATCATCGTCGCCGGACAGAACCCCGGCACCAACCACCCCCGGATGCTCTCCGCACTGGAGAAGGCCAAAGCCGCCGGCGCGAAAATCATCTCGGTCAACCCCCTGCCCGAAGCCGGCCTCGAACGCTTCAAGAACCCCCAGACCCCGCAGGGCATGCTCAAAGGCACCGCCCTCAACGACCTCTTCCTCCAGATCCGCATAGGCGGCGACCAAGCCCTCTTCCGGCTGCTCAACCGCCTCATCCTGGAGACACCCGGCGCCGTCGACGACACCTTCATCACCGAACACACCCACGGCTACACCGCGTTCGCCGCCGCCGCCCGCGAAGCCGACTGGGACGAAACCCTCGCCGCCACCGGCCTGGAGCGCGCCGAAATCGAAGAGGCCCTCGCCCTGGTCCTCGCATCGCGGCGCACCATCGTCTGCTGGGCCATGGGCCTCACCCAGCACAAACACTCCGTGCCGACCATCCGCGAAGTCGTCAACTTCCTCCTCCTGCGCGGCAACATCGGCCGCCCCGGCGCCGGCGTCTGCCCCGTACGCGGACACTCCAACGTCCAGGGCGACCGCACCATGGGCATCTTCGAACGCCCCGCCCCCGCGTTCCTCGACGCACTCGACCGCGAATTCGGCATCACCTCACCGCGCCACCACGGCTACGACGTCGTACGGTCCATAGAAGCCCTGCGCGACGGCAAGGCCAAGGTCTTCTTCGCCATGGGCGGCAACTTCGTCGCCGCCACCCCGGACACCACCGTCACCGAAACCGCCATGCGCCGCGCCCGCCTCACCGTGCACGTCTCCACCAAACTCAACCGCTCGCACGCCGTGACCGGCACCCGCGCCCTGATCCTGCCCACCCTGGGCCGCACCGACAAGGACATCCAGGCCGGCGGCCGGCAGGTCGTCACCGTCGAGGACTCCATGGGCATGGTGCATGCCTCCAGGGGCAACCTGCCGCCGGCCAGCCCCCACCTCCTGTCCGAACCCGCCATCGTCGCCCGCCTCGCCCGCGCCACCCTCGGCCCCGCCTCCCGCACCCCCTGGGAGGACTTCGAGAACGACTACGCGACCATCCGCGACCGGATCGCCCGCGTCATCCCCGGCTTCGAGGACTTCAACGCACGCGTGGCACACCCCGGCGGCTTCGCCCTGCCCCACGCGCCACGCGACGAACGCCGCTTCCCCACCGCCACCGGCAAGGCCAACTTCACCGCCGCGCCCGTCGAGTTCCCAGCACTGCCCGAAGGCCGGCTGCTGCTCCAGACCCTGCGCTCGCACGACCAGTACAACACCACCATCTACGGACTCGACGACCGCTACCGCGGCATCAAGGGCGGCCGCCGGATCGTCCTCGTCAACGCGGACGACGCCGCCGAACTCGGCCTCGCCGACGGCTCGTACACCGATCTCGTCAGCGAGTGGAAGGACGGCGTCGAGCGCCGCGCCCCCGGCTTCCGCGTCGTCCACTACCCCACCGCGCGCGGCTGCGCCGCCGCGTACTACCCCGAGACCAATGTGCTCGTCCCCCTCGGCGCCACGGCCGACACCAGCAACACCCCCGCGAGCAAATCCGTCGTCATCCGCTTCGAACCGGGCGAGCGCGGCACGGACAAGCACTGAGGACCAAGCGTTCGCTCAGCCATCTGATAAGCAGGAAGGCACACACAACACACTCACGACAACACAACGGAGCCGGACCCATGGGTGAGCAGTCCACCGTCAAGTTCCCGCAGGAGATCATCGACGAGTACGCCGCACACGGCATCGATCTGGTCTCACTCTTCTCCGCCGGCCACCTGGGCACCCGCATGGGCATGCACGTCATCGAGGCCTCCGTGCACCGGATCGTCGCCACCCTGCCCGTCGAGGGCAACACCCAGCCGTACGGACTGCTGCACGGCGGCGCGTCCGCCGTCCTCGCCGAGACACTCGGCTCCATCGGCGCGATGCTCCACGGCGGCATCGGCAAGATCGCCGTGGGCGTGGACCTCAACTGCACCCACCACCGCGGCGCCCGCAGCGGACTCGTCACGGGCATCGCCACCCCCGTCCACTTGGGGCGCTCCACCGCCACCTACGAGATCGTCATCATGGACGAGCAGGACAAGCGGATCTGCACCGCCCGGCTCACCTGCCTGCTGCGCGACGCCCCCGGCACGGAGAAGTAACGGCACGCCCGGAACCGCCCAAACCTCAAACAAACCTCAAGAAACGGGCCCGGCGCCGTGTGCGCCGGGCCACCCTCTTGTCCGCACCGGACACACCACCTAACGTGCCCTCCAAGCCCCGGTCCGGGAAGGCAGCCCCGGCCCCACACCACACCTCCCACATCACGCCCGACGTCACTCTACGTAACATCGGTGTGAACGGGAATCCAGACGCCGGGCACACCACCACACCCCCGCTGCCCGCATTGACGCTCCAACCTGCCCGTTCGGCCACGTCAGTACCAAAAACCCGCAAGTCCCTTAGCGGAACTGCGGGTTCTCACTATGCGGTCAATTCGGAAAGCGGAGAAAAGCCATATCCGGCCCCCCGTGGCCAGTCTCCGTTGGCCCTGGCATAACAAGACAGTCACATCATGTCCCCACGGCTCCCCGCTCCCTGTGACTGCGCTTAGAGTCACGCCCAGTCACCGCGCCACCGGACTGTCTTCCCGTCCGGTTCCGGCGCGACCCGGCGTCCCAGTCAGGAACGCCGTGCCCGGGGAAAGGACAGTTCGTGCGTCACCGTTCCTTGTTCATCATCACCACCGCGGTCACCGCAGGGGCCCTCACGCTGTCGGCCTGCGGCTCCCGCGACGACAGCGACGGCGGCAGCAGCGGCGACGGCGACACCACCGTCGTCATCGGCCTCGA
The DNA here is from genome assembly GCF_040701725.1 of Streptomyces sp. NPDC093109. NCBI lineage: Bacteria > Bacillati > Actinomycetota > Actinomycetes > Kitasatosporales > Streptomycetaceae > Streptomyces > Streptomyces sp. NPDC093109. Next base: position 5,745 of record NZ_JBFBEZ010000030.1, on the reverse strand, counting down.
CGCACCACTGTCCGGCGACCTCTCCGCACTCGGCCAGGGCATCAAGAACTCCGCCGACCTCGCCATCAAGACCGCCAACAAGAACAAAGAAGTCCCCGGCGTGACCTTCAAGCTGGAGGCCCTCGACGACGTCGCCCAGGCAGCCACCGGCCAGCAGAACGCCACCAAGTTCGTCGGCAACGACAAGGTCCTCGGCGTCGTCGGCCCGCTCAACTCCAGCGTCGGCCAGTCCATGCAGGCCGTCTTCGAGAGCGCCGGCCTCGTCGTCGTCTCACCCGCCACCACCAACCCCTCCCTCACCCAGGGCCAGGCCTGGGAGAGCGGCACCAAGAAGCGCGACTTCAAGACGTACTTCCGTACCGCCACGACCGACGCCGTCCAGGGCCCGTTCGCCGCGCAGTACATGTACGAGAAGAAGAAGCTCAAAAAGGTCTACGTCATCGACGACAAGAAGACCTACGGAGCCGGCCTCGCCGCCACCTTCACCAAGGAATTCAAGAAACTCGGCGGCACCGTGGTCGGCACCGACCACATCAACCCCGAGGACAAGGACTTCTCCGCCGTCGCCAGCAAGGTCGCCAACGCCAAGGCCGACTTCGTCTACTACGGCGGCGAATACCCCGCCGGCGGCCCGCTCGCCAGCCAGATCAAGAACGCCGGCGCCAAGATCCCCACCGTCGGCGGCGACGCACTCTTCAGCGCCGAATACATCAACCTCGCCAAGAAGAACGCCGAAGGCGACCTCGCCAGCTCCGTCGGCGCCCCCCTGGAAACCCTCGACACCGCGAAGAAGTTCATCGCCGACTACGAGGCCGCCGGCTACAAGGACGCCTACGAGGCCTACGGCGGCTACGCCTACGACTCCACCTGGGCCGTCATCCAGGCCATCAAGGCCGTCGCCGAGAAGAACGACGGCAAGCTTCCCGCCAGCAAGGAAGCCCGCGGCCAGATCGTCGAAGCCATGCAGAACGTCTCCTTCGACGGCGTCTCCGGCAAGGTCGGCTTCGACGAATTCGGCGACACCACCAACAAGCAGCTCTCCCTCTACGAAGTCAAGAACGGCAAGCACGTCGCCGTCGAGGTAGGCGAGTTCAAGGGCTGACCCGGCCCACCCGGACCACCCCGTACACACCTGTACACCCATGACCGCGCGGGGGGCGCCACAGCGCCCCCCGCGCGGCCGTATATCTGACGACACCCACAACGGAGGCCCCGCGGTGAACGATCTGCCGCAGCAACTTGCCAACGGCCTGCTACTCGGCGCGCTGTACGGACTCATCGCAATCGGTTACACGATGGTCTATGGCATAGTCCAGCTCATCAACTTCGCCCACGGCGAGATATTCATGATCGGCGGCTTCGGCGCGCTGACCGCATTCCTCATCCTGCCGTCCGGCACCAGCCTCTTCGTCGCACTCCCGGTCATGATCCTCATGGCCATGGCCTGCTCCGTACTCGTCGCCATGGGCGCGGAACGCTTCGCCTACCGGCCCCTGCGCGGCGCACCCCGGCTGGCCCCGCTCATCACCGCGATCGGCCTCTCCATCGCACTCCAGCAAGCCATCTGGGCCTTCTACCCCAACGCCAAGAAAGCCCGCCCCTTCCCCGAATTCGAAGGCGGCCGCATCGACCTCGGCGCCTTCACCATCGGCCGCGGCGACCTCTTCCTCCTCGTCGCCGCCCCCGTCTGCATGATCGCCCTCGGCGTCTTCGTCTCCAAGACCCGCACCGGCCGCGCCATGCAGGCCACCTCGCAGGACCCCGACACAGCCAAGCTCATGGGCATCAACACCGACCGCATCATCGTCACCGCCTTCGCCATCGGTGCCGCCTTCGCCGCCATCGCCGCCGTCGCACACGGCCTGCGCTACGGCAACATCGACTTCCGCATGGGCTTCATCGCCGGACTCAAAGCCTTCACCGCCGCCGTACTCGGCGGCATCGGCAACATCTACGGCGCCATGATCGGCGGCCTCGTCCTCGGCGTCGCCGAAGCCATGGCCACCGCCTACATCGAGAACATCCCCGGCATGTCCCAGCTCGGCGGCGGAGCCTGGAAGGACGTATGGGCCTTCGTCCTCCTCATCCTCGTCCTCCTGCTGCGACCCCAGGGGTTGCTCGGCCAACGAGTAGCGGACAGGGCGTGACCACATGACCACCACCGAACACCCCACCACGCCCGTCGCCCCGCGACCGGCCACCGGCATCATCCCCCTGCCCCCCACCGCCGCCCGCACAGCCACCGCCGCCGGCGCCCTCCTCACCCTCGCGAGCACCTTCCTCGCCTGGACCTGGACCGCCGAATTCCCCGGCGACCTCACCGTCAACGGCTACCCCGGCGGCCTCCAGGTCCTCACCCTCACCGGAGCCCTCCTCACCCTCCTCTTCACCCTCTCCGCCCACGGCATCCGCGGCCTCAACTGGCTCACCCCCGGCGGCAAGCACAGCCCCGTACTCCTCCTCGCCCTCGGCACCTTCGCCACCACCTGGTACGCGGTCATCGCCATCGCCGCCAACCTCGGCGGACTCGCCAACCTCGAACCCGGCGGCTGGATCGCGGCCCTCACCTCACTCGCCACCCTCATCGCCGCCCTCGGCCTCCCCGCCGACACCCCCCTCGAAGACGACCGGGCCACCCCCTGGAAACGCTTCACCCACACCTTCAAAGCCCCCACCCCCGAACCCGCCGCACCCCTCCCCTCCTGGGCCGAAATCGTGATCATCGCGATCGCCTTCGGCCTCGGCCTCTTCGTCTTCACCTACGGCATCGACACCGAGTACGCCGAACTCTTCATCGGCTTCATGCTCCTCGTCTGCTTCGGCGCCACCGCACTCGCCCGCACCGGCCTCAACCACCGCCTCGCGAGCTACACCGCCAAACACAAGAACGTCACCGTGACCGCGGCCTTCGTCGCCGCCTTCACCTTCCCGTTCACCCAGACCAACGACGCCTACGCCACCATCGGCACCAACATCCTCATCTTCGCCACCGTGGCACTCGGCCTCAACGTCGTCGTCGGCCTCGCAGGCCTCCTCGACCTCGGATACGTCGCCTTCCTCGGCGTCGGCGCCTACACCGCCGCCCTCGTATCCGGATCACCGTCCTCCACCATCGGCATCCAACTCCCCTTCTGGGCAGCCGTACTCGCCGGAGCCGCCGCCTCACTCGTCTTCGGCATCGTCATCGGCGCACCCACCCTCCGCCTCCACGGCGACTACCTCGCCATCGTCACCCTCGGCTTCGGAGAAATCTTCCGCCTCGCCGTACAGAACATGGACGGCGTCTCGGGCCCCAACGTCACCAACGGCCCCAACGGCATCCCCAACATCCCCGAACTCGAAATCTTCGGATTCAACCTCGGGGAATCCCACACCATCCTCGGCGTCGAACTCGGCAAATTCTCCAACTACTACCTGCTGATGCTGATCTTCACCATCATCGTGGTAACCGTCTTCCGCCGCTCCGACCAATCCCGCATCGGCCGCGCCTGGGTAGCCATCCGCGAGGACGAAACCGCCGCACGCGCCATGGGCATCAACGCCTTCCGGCTCAAACTCCTCGCCTTCGCCCTCGGCGCCACCCTCGCCGGCATGGCCGGCACCGTACAAGCACACGTCACCACCACCGTCACCCCCACCGAATTCAAATTCGTCGAAGCGGTCCCCCCGAACTCGGCCTTCCTCCTCGCCGCCGTCATCCTCGGCGGCATGGGCACCGTCAGCGGACCCCTCATCGGCGCCTCCCTCCTCTACCTCATCCCGGCCAAACTCCAATTCATGTCCGACTACCAACTCCTCCTCTTCGGCATCGCACTCGTCCTCCTCATGCGATTCCGCCCCGAAGGCCTCATCGCCGACCGCAGGAAGCAACTCGAATTCCACGCGGCCGACCAGACCGACCCCGGAAACACGCCCAAGAGCGATACCGGCCTCAGCAAGGCGGGGGTGTGAACAACATGACCACCGACACCATCACCACCACCACCGAAACCACCGGCACCCCCGGAAACCCCGTACTCCACGCCTCCGGCGTCACCATGCGCTTCGGCGGACTCACCGCCGTACGCGACGTCGAACTCACCGTCAACAGCGGCGAGATCGTCGGACTCATCGGACCCAACGGCGCCGGCAAAACCACCTTCTTCAACTGCCTCACCGGCCTCTACATCCCCACCGAAGGCACCGTCTCCTACAAAGGAAAGGTGCTCCCCCACAAATCCCACCTCGTCACCCAAGCCGGCATCGCCCGCACCTTCCAGAACATCAGGCTCTTCGCCAACATGACCGTCCTGGAAAACGTCCTCGTCGGCCGCCACACCCGCACCAACGAAGGCCTCTGGTCCGCACTCCTGCGCCTCCCCAGCTTCAAACGCGCCGAACGCGCATCCGAGGAACGCGCCATGGAACTCCTCGAGTTCACCGGCCTCGCCGGCAAACGCGACCACCTCGCACGCAACCTCCCGTACGGCGAACAGCGCAAACTCGAAATCGCCCGCGCCCTCGCCAGCGAACCCGGCCTGCTGCTCCTCGACGAACCCACCGCAGGCATGAACCCGCAGGAAACCCGCGCCGCGGAAGAGCTGATCTTCGCCATCCGCGACCAGGGCATCGCCGTCCTCGTCATCGAGCACGACATGCGGTTCATCTTCAACCTCTGCGACCGCGTCGCCTGCCTCGTCCAGGGCGAAGTCCTCGTCGAAGGCAGCCCCGCCACCGTCCAGGGCGACGAACGCGTGGTCGCCGCCTACCTCGGCACACCCTTCGAGGGCGCCCCGGGAGCCGAGGAGGCCGCCGAGGTGAACGCGGCGGAGGCATCCGCCGAGGCCGCAGCGGCCGAAGCGGCCGAGACGGCCGACGAGCCGCCCGCCGACGCACCCGCCGACGCACCCTCGGCCAGCACCAAGGACGACACCAGCACCACTGGCACTACCGGCACCACCGGCACCACCGGTTCGGAAGGAGACTCCAAGTGACCGCGCTCCTGGAGGTCGAGGACCTCAAGGTCGCCTACGGCAAGATCGAGGCCGTCAAGGGCATCTCCTTCAGCGTCGAAGCCGGCCAGATCGTCACCCTGATCGGCACCAACGGCGCCGGCAAGACCACCACCCTGCGCACCCTCTCCGGGCTCCTCAAGCCCGCCGCGGGCCGGATCTCCTTCGACGGACAGCCCCTCGGCGCCGTCCCCGCCCACAAGATCGTGGCGCTCGGCCTGGCCCACTCCCCCGAGGGCCGGCACATCTTCCCCCGCCTCACGATCACCGAGAACCTCCAGCTCGGAGCGTTCCTGCGGACCGACAAGGCCGGCATCGAGAAGGACATCCAGCGCGCCTACGACCTCTTCCCGATCCTCGGAGAGCGCCGAAAGCAAGCGGCGGGCACGCTCTCGGGCGGCGAGCAGCAGATGCTCGCGATGGGCCGCGCGCTCATGTCCCAGCCCAAGCTGCTCATGCTCGACGAGCCCTCCATGGGGCTCTCCCCGATCATGATGCAGAAGATCATGCAGACCATCACCGAGCTCAAGGCGGACGGCACGACGATCCTGCTCGTCGAACAGAACGCGCAGGCCGCCCTGTCCCTCGCCGACCAGGGCCATGTCATGGAGATCGGCAAGATCGTCCTCTCCGGCACGGGCCAGGACCTGCTCCACGACGAGTCCGTACGCAAGGCGTACCTCGGCGAGGACTGACGGCTAGCGCCGACACGGAAGAGGCCCGGTGCACCGCGTACGTACGCGGTGCACCGGGC
>NZ_JBFBEZ010000029.1:0-103071 GCF_040701725.1 Streptomyces sp. NPDC093109 | reverse complement strand
GCCTCACCGTCCGATACGAACGAAAGGGCTCGCACTTCCTCGCCTTCCTCGGCCTGGCCGCCGCCCTGACCTGCTACAAGAAGCTCGCGAAACTTGCCACGTGAGACACACTCTTAGTATCGAGTTGCCCCCCAATATAAGTGAGGTTTCATGTCCGAAGCGCACGGCGCCCCACCTCGCGAGCACCTTGCGGCCGAAGGGATGGGAGCGGCTCACGCGGTCGCTCTGCCGGAACTTGTTGTGGTGAGCGGGCCCTCCGGAATGGAGATCGGTTCCGCTCTCGATGAGATGTCGGCTGACCGCAGAGATTTCCGGGCGGCGGGAGCCGGCGCGATCCAGGAAATAGTCCGCATTTCCTTCAGTAATTCTTCACCGAAAATCCAGCTCGACGACGTGGTTTCCCGGCGCGCGATCGCGGGCGAAGGACGCGGAACGATTCTGGTGCTGAGGGACCTCCAGTGTCTGTCCCCGGACGATCTGTTCGCACTGGAAGGCGCGATCCGGCAGTGGGTCGCGACGAGCACGCGCTGCGTGTGCACCGTCACGCTGCCCGTGCCCCGGGCGTCCCGTGCCGCGTTCGCCGCGGTGCTGGGCCGGCTGCGGCAGGGCGGTCCGGTCCGCCACGTGAACCTGCGCCCCCTCTCGCCCAGCCGGCTCGACGCCGTGATCACCGCCGAGACGGAGGCCAGACCCGAGCCGGCGCTGGTCGCCTGGGTGCGGAGCCTCACCCGGGGATGGCCCGCCGCGGTGCGCGCGGTGCTTCGGGCCGCCCGGGACCGGGGCGTCATCAGGGTGGTCGACCGGCACGCCCATCTCGTGGGCGGCGGCTCCTACCCTGGTCCGTCCACCCTTGACGAGCTGGTGCTGCCCCTCTGCGAGAGGCACGGAGCGGCCTGGGAGGCGGCCAAGGCCGTGGCCGTACTGGGCCCACTCGGTGAGGCCGTGCCACGGCTGACGGCCGAGGCTCTCGCGGTCACCGAGCGGGAAGCCCGCGGTCTGCTCGACGGCCTGGTGGAGACCGGTGTACTGCGATACCGCGGGTCGGATGCCGTCTGGGAGTACCGGCTGCCGCTGGCCGGGGCCGCGGTCAGGGCGGCACTCGGCCCCTACGAGCGGCGGAACCTGGCCCGGATCGCCGTGTCCGCACTCTGGCGGGGCGCCGCGCGCTGCGCAGACTTCTCCTACGCTCCCGAGCAGCTCGCGGCCGTGGGAGGAATGGTGGACCACGAGCGCGCGAAAGCCGAACTCCTTTCCGCCGTCGAGCGGTTGGCGCTGCACAACCCCGACTCCATGTACGACGACCACCGAGCCGTGCGGTGGCTGCGGGCAGCCGCCTCGCTGACCTCGGACCCGGTGGAACGGCCCCGCCTGCTGCTGGAGTACGCCAAGATCTGCCTGGCGCAGGGCAGGGCCGAGGAGGTCCTGAACTCCCTGCGACTCGTCCTGCGGACCTACCGTGCTCAGCTGCGCCCGGACCAGCTGCTCGACGTCCACTTCGCCTGGCTGGCCTCCCTGTACCAGCTGGGCGAGGTCGCCGCGCTCGAAAGGATCGCGGACGACGGCACACTCGAACAGCCCGCCCGTAACGGACCGTTGGAACGCGCCATCATCCGCGCGTGTGCCCTGCTGCTGCTCGGCCGCTGGCGCGAGGTCCGCGACCTGCTGGGGGCCGTACGGCGGGATGACAGGAGCGGACTGGCCGAGTACCGGGCCGAATTCCTCTCCACTACCGCGGAGTCGTGGCTCGGTCCCCGTTACGGGAGCGACCCGGCGGCCACCCTGCCCGCTCGTCACCGCGCCGGAGAGGCGACGGCCACCGAGGTGCACTCCCGGGTCGGCGAGCTGCTGACCCTGGGCGAGATCGGCCGAGCGGAACAACTGCTCACCGACACGGGGCGGATCCCGGTCCAGCTGGGCCTGCCCAGCCGGATGCTCATCGCCTTCCACCAAGGCCGTCCGGACATGGCCATGGACCTCGCGCGCAGGAGCGCCGTCATCGGTGTGCACAGCTGCGACGCCGTCCAGAGCGCGATGTACCACCACGCGGCCGTTCTTCTCCTGTCCAGCGGCAGAGTCACGCGCGCGAGCGAACTGCTCGCACTGGCCCGCGCCCGGCGGCCGATGCTGCCTCATCTGCTCGCATCGGCCGAGGCGCTGTGTGAACTGGTGCGCGGGGAAGCCGGACAGGCGCGGTCGGTGCTGCGGGCGGCCGTGCGCCGCGCCGAGTCGGACGGTGTGGTGGCGGGGACCGAACTCCTCTGGCTGCGGGTGGCCGACGTCGCGATGAGCGTCGGCCGGCCCGAGCTGCTGAAGGAGTGCCTGGCGAAAGCCGGGACAGCCGCCCGCGTGCTGGGCACCGAGCGGGCCGAGATGGCCCGGCTCGTTCTGCACGCGGCCGTGCACACCGATCGCGGCGCGGGGGAGGCCGCGAGGCGACTGGCCCAGTGGCGGCAGCAGCCTCTGGAGGAGAGCGCCGTGCTGTGCCATCTGATCCGCTACGGCATGGGGGATCCGGCGATGCTGCGCGACACCTACGCCCTCCTCGGCGAACTCGACGCGCTGATGCCCCGGTTCTGGCTGCGTCCCCTCATGCGCGCGCACGGAGTGCCGGTGCCGGGGCGGCAGGCCACCGCCGAGGAGAACGAGCGGCTGCTCGCCGTACTCGTCTCCGAGGGCCTGACCAACAGACAGATCGCCAAGACCCTCCGGACCAGCGAGAAGAGCGTAGAGGGGCGGCTGTCGAGACTGTTCGCACGGACGGGTCACGGCTCACGGGTCGAACTCGCCATGGCGATGCTCACCGGCCGGCTGCGCCTCTGAGCGGTTGTTCACCTGCCGTGCGGTGCCGGGCCGCGGAAGCATATTTACTAAGGCTGATTGATAAGGTAGCTTTACTGTATGAGTGGAGATCTGGACCCCGACGCGGTCGCCTCGGTCCTGCTGGCGAGCATCGGTGTACTGGTGCGCCGGGTGCGCCAGGTGCCCGTCGACGGCGGACTCACGATGCCCGAGCGGACCGCCCTGTCGCATCTGGAGCGCGCGGGTCCCACCACCTCCTCCGCGCTGGCCCGGGAGGTGCAGATCACCGCGCAGGCCATGGGGGCGACGCTCGGCACACTGCGCGCCCGTGGCCTGGTCGAACGCCGGCCGGACCCGGACGACGGCAGGCGCGTGGTGCTGACGGTGACCGATGCCGGTCTGCGGGCGCTGCAGGACAAGCGCAACGCGCGGACCGGACTCATCGCCGGGGCCCTGACCGGCGGCGCGTTCACCGCGGGGGAGCTGGAGCAGCTCGCGGCGGCGGCGCCGCTGCTGGACCGGCTGGCGCGGAACATCTGACGCCGGCGGACCATTCGACGCGAAGGAACACCGAGGAAGCACGCCATGACGGATCCTCTCCAGGCGCGGGCCCCGGACCGGCCAACCGGTGACCGGCCCAGGCCGGCCGGTGACCGGTACAAGTGGACGGCGCTGGCGAACACGACCGCCGCGGTCTTCATGTCCGCGCTGGACGGCTCCATCGTGCTGATCGCGCTGCCGGCGATCTTCCGTGGCGTACATCTGGACCCGCTGGCTCCGGGGAACATCGCCTATCTGCTGTGGATGATCATGGGCTACCGGCTGGTCCAGGCCGTGCTGGTGGTCACGGTGGGCCGCCTGGGGGACATGTACGGCCGGGTCCGGATGTACAACTCCGGGTTCGCGGTCTTCACCTTCGCCTCGATCCTGCTGTCCTTCGACCCCTTCGACGGCGGCCACGGAGCGATGTGGCTGATCGCCTGGCGCGTGGTGCAGGCCGTCGGCGGGTCGATCCTGACCGCGAACTCGGCCGCGATCCTGACCGACGCCTTTCCCGAGGAGCAGCGCGGCTTCGCCCTGGGCATCAATCAGGTCGCCGCTCTGGCCGGGATGTTCATCGGGCTGGTCGCCGGCGGGCTGCTGGCGGCCTGGGACTGGCGGGCGGTGTTCTGGGTGAACGTGCCGGTCGGTGTGTTCTTCACGGTGTGGGCGTACCGCACCCTGCGGGAGTCCGGCAGCCGCGGCGGCGGCCGGATCGACTGGTGGGGCAACATCACCTTCGCGGTGGGTCTCAGCGCGGTCCTGGTCGCGGTCACCTTCGGCCTGCAGCCCTACGGCGGACACACCATGGGATGGACCAACCCGCTGGCCATCGTCCTGATCGCCGGGGGACTGGTCCTCCTGGCCGCGTTCGTCGCCATCGAGAACCGCGTCTCCGCGCCGATGATCGAACTGAGCCTCTTCCGCCTGCGGGCCTTCACCCTCGGCAATCTGGCGGGCCTCGCCATCTCGATCGGCCGCGGTGGGATGCAGTTCGTGCTGATCATCTGGCTGCAGGGCATCTGGCTTCCGCTGCACGGCTACGACTACAGCGACACACCGCTGTGGGCCGGCATCTTCATGCTGCCGCTCACCGTCGGATTCCTCGCCGCCGGGCCCGTCTCCGGCTATCTGTCCGACCGGCTCGGCTCCCGGGGCCTGGCCACCGGTGGCGCGCTGCTGTTCGGCGCCAGCTTTCTGGGCCTGATGGCCCTGCCGGTCAACTTCGGCTACGGGATATTCGCCGTACTGATCGCGCTCAACGGGATCGCCAGCGGTATGTTCGCCTCCCCCAACTCCTCCTCGATCATGGGCAGTGTGCCCGCGCGGTCGCGCGGCGTCGCCTCCGGGATGCGCGCCACCTTCCAGAACTCCGGCACCGCCGTCTCCATCGGCGTGTTCTTCTCCCTCATGATCGCCGGACTGGCCGCCGGCCTCCCGCGCACCCTCGCCGCAGGGCTGCGGCAGCAGGGCGTACCGGCCGACGTCGCCGCCCAGGTCGGTGGCCTGCCCCCGGTCTCGTCCCTGTTCGCAGCCCAACTCGGTGTCAACCCGGTCCAGCACCTGCTCCAGCCCAGTGGCGCCCTGACCCACCTGACCGCGGCGCAGCGGCAGACGCTGACCGGACACGAGTTCTTCCCCACCCTGATCGCCGGCCCCTTCCACTCCGGCCTGGTCGTCGTGTTCGCCTTCGGCGCCACCCTCGGTTTCCTCGCCGCGCTCCTCTCCTCTCTGCGCAGGCGCGGCCGGCCGGGTACGGCAGCGGTCGGGACCACGTCACCGGGGGCCGGCGCCACCCCACCTCCCGATCCCGGCAACCGGCCGCCATTCACAGGAGAGACGCACACCATGGCACTGACAACGATCGATCCCATGTCCGCGCTCGTCGTGATCGACCTGCAGAAGGGCATCGTCGCGGCCCACACCGGCCATTCGGCCACCGCCGCCGTCGAACAGGCGATCCGCCTGGCCAACGAGTTCCGGCGCCGCGGCCTGCCCGTGGTCCTGGTCAACGTCACCGGACGCGCGCCGGGACGCACCGAGGCCGGACGGTCCGGCAGCAGCGCCGCCCCGCCCGCCGACTGGGCCGACCTCATCGACGAACTCGACGTCCGGCCGACCGACCACCTGATCACCAAGCGACGGCGCAGCGCGTTCCACGACACCGGCCTCGACACCCTCCTGAGGGATCTCGGCGTCACCCAGATCGTGCTTGCCGGCATCTCGACCAGCTCGGGCGTCGAGTCGACCGCGCGCTCGGCCTCCGACCACGGCTACCACGTCGTCCTGGCCACCGACGCCATGAGCGACCCCGACCCCGAGGCCCACCGCCACAGCGTCGAGCGTGTCTTCCCCAAGCTCGGCGAGACCGCCACCACCGCCGAGATCATCGACAGGGCGGAGGCCGTCCGATGACCCTGCTCGGCCGGCTCCTGAAGAACCGCAGGGCGGGTGAGGCCCACAGTGCGTGGAACCTGCCCAACCTGCGGGGACCCGAGACGCTGACCCTCACGAGCCCGCACTTCGGCGACGGCGACGCCATGCCGCTGGAGCTCTGCGCGAAGATCATCGGCGGCGGCAACCTCTCCCCGCACCTGGTCTGGACCCCGCCGCCGCCCGGCACCGCCCAACTCCTCCTGGTCGTCGAGGACATCGACGTCCCCCTGGCCCGGCCCGCCGTCCACTGCGCCGCACTGCTCGACCCGGCATCCGGGCACCTGGACCCGGGCGCGCTCGGTGCCCGGCGGCCCGCTCCCGGAGTGCGGCTGCTGCGGTCCACCGTCGGACGCGGATACAACGGTCCCGCGCCGATCAAGGGCCACGGGCCGCACCGTTACGTCTTCCAGCTGTTCGCCCTCGCCGGCCCCGTGGACGGTGCCCCCGACGCGGCACCGGTGGACCGGGCACGGCCCCGCGCCCTCCTGCCCGCCGTCACCGCGCCCGTACTCGGCCGCGGCCGGCTGACCGGCGTCTTCGAGCGCTGACCGCCGGCCCCGGGGGGCGTGACGAGCGCCGTACCACCCTCCTCCGGGACCCCGTCGCCGGGTGGCTCAGCGGGTCGCGGTCCGCGTTGCCCGGGCCGGGGCGTCGCGCAGCCCCATGCGTACGTGCTCGACGTGGAAGAGGGCCTGGTCGAGGAGTTCGGCGACGTGGTGGTCGTACAGGGCATAGACGATGGAACGGCCTCGGCGTTCGCCGGTGACCAGGCCCAGGTTGCGCAGCAGGCGGAGCTGGTGGGAGCAGGCGGAGGCTTCCATGGCGGCGGCTTCGGCGAGTTCGCCCACGGCGCAGGGGCCTTCCTGGAGGCGGGCGAGGATCCGCAGCCGGGAGGGGGTGGCCAGCGCCTGGAGGGTTGCGGCGACATCGGCGGTCCCCACGGCATCAAGGCGCTCACGGGTGGTAGCCGCGTTCTTGTCGTCCGCTCCGTGGCCCATGGCGCCCATCCTAACCGGCATGCATGAATACCTGTTCATGTATTCCTGTACGGTGAGGGAAGCGTAACCGCCTCCACCCGTGAAGGGTCGTTCTGTCATGCCTGCTGTCCTGCTCCAGCGCCCCGAAGGAGCCGCGTCGGCCGTTTCCGCGGCGGCGCCGCGACGCCGTACGCGGGTGTTCGCCCTGGCCGAGGCGCGCTGGGCCGCCACCGCGCTGGCGCTGTTCCTGATCGCGCTGCCCTTGCAGCTGACCGGCGCCCCGGCCTGGACATGGGGGCCGCTCTACGCCGTCGCCTACGTCACCGGGGGGTGGGAGCCGGCCTGGGCAGGGCTCCGGGCGCTGCGCGAGAAGACCCTGGACGTGGACCTGCTGATGATCCTCGCCGCGATCGGCGCGGCCTCGATCGGACAGGTGATGGACGGCGCGCTGCTCATCGTCATCTTCGCCACCTCGGGCGCCCTGGAGGCGCTCGCCACGGCCCGCACCCAGGACGCGGTGCGCGGCCTGCTCGATCTCGCACCGACCGCCGCCGGCCGACTGGCCGACGACGGCAGCGAGGAGACGGTTCCCACCGGGGACCTGGCGGTGGGGGACACCATCCTCATCCGCCCCGGCGAGAGGGTCGGCGCCGACGGCCGCGTCCTCACCGGAGCCAGCGAGGTCGACCAGGCCACCATCACCGGCGAGCCCCTGCCGGTGGCGAAAGAGGCCGGGGACGAGGTGTTCGCCGGCACCCTGAACGGCACCGGCGCCCTCCGCGTGAAGGTGGAGCGGGACGCCTCGGAGTCGGTCATCGCCCGGATCGTGGCCATGGTCGAGGAAGCCTCGGAGACCAAGGCGCCCACCCAGCTGTTCATCGAGAAGATCGAGCAGCGCTACAGCCTCGGCATGGTCGGTGCGACCCTGGCCGTCTTCCTCGTTCCACTGGCCCTCGGCGCGGACCTCACCGGTTCCCTGCTGCGGGCGATGACGTTCATGATCGTCGCCTCGCCGTGCGCCGTGGTGCTCGCCACCATGCCGCCGCTGCTGTCCGCCATCGCCAACGCCGGACGCCACGGCGTCCTGGTGAAGTCCGCCGTGGTCATGGAACGCCTCGGCCGGATCGACGCCGTAGCGCTGGACAAGACCGGCACCCTCACCGAAGGCACCCCCCGCGTCACCGACATCCGCGCTCTGTCCGGCAGCGGTGTGAGCGACGATCACCTGCTGACCCTGGCGGCCGCGGCCGAGCGCCCCAGCGAGCACCCACTGGCCCGCGCGATCGTCGGCGCCGCCCGCGAGCGCCGCCTGGACCTGCCGGACGCCGACGACTTCACCTCCACCCCCGGCATCGGCGTCACCGCCACCGTGGACGGCCGTAAGGTCACCGTCGGCGCCCCGGCCCGGCTGCTGGACAACTCGGCGGACTCCGCCTCGGCACGGATCGCCGTGATCGCGGGCGAGCTGGAGGACAGCGGCCGTACCGCGGTTGTCGTCCGGCTCGATGACGCACCCGCCGGCGTGCTGGGAATCGCCGACCGGTCGCGCCCCGACGCCGCCGCCACCGTCGCCTCCCTCACCTCGCTGACCGGCCGCACGCCCATGCTGGTGACCGGCGACAACCCGCGCGCCGCGGCCCGCCTCGCCGCCGAGGTCGGCATCACGGACATCCGCGCCGGTCTTCTGCCCCAGGACAAGGTCACCGCCGTACGCGAGCAGGAAGCGGCCGGCCGCAGGGTGCTGGTCATCGGCGACGGGGTCAACGACGCGCCCGCGCTGGCCGCCGCGCACACCGGCATCGCGATGGGCCGTGCCGGATCCGACCTCGCCCTGGAAACCGCCGACGCCGTCATCGTCCGCGACGAACTCGCCACCGTCCCCACCGTGATCGCCCTGTCCCGCGCGGCCCGCAAGCTGGTGGTGCAGAACCTTGTCATCGCCGGGGTGTTCATCTCCGGCCTGGTCATCTGGGACCTGGTGGGCCACCTGCCCCTCCCGCTCGGCGTGCTCGGCCACGAAGGCTCCACCGTCATCGTCGGCCTCAACGGCCTGCGCCTGCTGCGCGACGCCGCCTGGAACCGCGCCACCACCATGGCCAAGGACAGCTGATGAACCGTCGAAGCGAGAGAGCCGCCGCCGCGCCGCCGGCGGCCCTGCCCATGGTCACCGTCTGCCGGGGCTGCTGCTGCGGCACATCCGCCAAAGTCCCGCGCCTGGACCACGAAGCCCAGCTCGCCGACCTGCGCGCCATGCCGGCCGGGGCTGCCGTGATCCGGCGTACGGACTGCCTGAACGCGTGCGAGCGCGCCAACGTCATGGTCATCCAGCCCTCCGCCGAAGGCCGCGAAGCCGGTGGCCGTCCCGTCTGGCTCGGGCAGGTCAACGACCCCGGCGCCGCGACCGAGATCACCGCCTGGGTCAGGAACGGCGGTCCAGGCCTGGCCGATCCACCGGACATCCTCGACCTCTACGCCTTCACCCCCTCGCGCCGAGTCCGGCACGAATTCGAAGACTGACACCTCGATGCCGCCGAACATCTCCATGCCGCCGGACGCCGTGGGACATACCGGAAGTGTGCTCCGGCGGCCGGGATCATGGCGCATGATGGGGCCGCCATGTCGTGGACGCGAGCTGCCCGCACCGCGCGCCGGGTGCACCCGAAGCCGGTGACCGGCGCGCCGGCCGCCGCTGCCCGTGCCGGGGTGTTCAGTGTGGTGAGTACGGGACTCGCCCTCACCGGACACCACGTGGCCTCGGGACATCCGGTGCCCTGGCCGAATGCGGGAACGGCCCTTGTCCTGCTCTTCCTGCTGACCATTCCCGCCGCCCGCGGGCCCCGGTCGGTGCCCACGCTGATGGCGGCCACCGGCGCCGCGCAAGCCGCCCTGCACCTCTGGCTCACACGCGCCGTCGGGCACTCCGCGCCCACACCGCACCCGATGGACCGCCACGACACATCCCGTGGTGTGCACGACGCGTGGCACGCCGGCCATCACGGGGTGTCGATGACCGCCGCCCACATCGCGGCGGCCGCACTCGTGGCGTGGTGTCTGCAGCGGGCGGACACCGCGTGCCTGGCCCTGGGAAAGCTGGGCGAACGCGCCGGCAAGGTGATCGCCGACCTCCTCGTACGGCCGATTCCCGCCGTACCGCTCCTCGCGCCCCCGCGTGTCCTGCGGCCCGCGGGGGAGCGCACACCGGCACCTCCGTACAACTCCCTGGTGCTGGCGCACGCCGTGGTGCGCCGAGGTCCTCCGGCCGGACCCGTCCCCGCCGTCCGAGCCACAAGACCTCGGGGCGCGCTTCGGCGTGCCCGCACACCGTCACCTCACAGGAGCCACCCGTGTCCCGTACCACCCGGCCGCGCACGCGCACCGCGCAGCGGCTGTCCGCCGTCACCGTCCTTGCCGTAGCGGCTTCGCTCGCGCTCGCCGCCCCGGCGTCCGCGCATGTGGAGGTCGAGGCGGAAGGCGGCCCGGCCGCCGCCCTCGCCGAGAACGTCACCCTGAACTTCAACGCCGAATCGGAGTCGGGCACCGTGGGAATCACCGAGCTGGAGGTGGTCCTGCCCGACGGCATCGCACCGTCCGACGTCAGCTACAAGGAAGGCCCCAAGGGCTGGAAGTACACGGCCACGGAACGGGGTTACACCGTGGCGGGCCCCGCGGTGACCCCAGGTGAGGACGCCGTGTACGCGGTGACCGTACGCCGGCTCCCGGACGCCGAATCCCTGCCCTTCAAAACCCTCCAGACCTACAGCGACGGCCGCGTCGACCGCTGGATCGAACTGGAGAAGCCCGCGACCGGCGAGAACGGCAACTCCGCGCCCGTCCTCGCACTCGAGCCCGCGGCCCCCGGCGCGAAGCCGGTCAGCCCCAGCCCCACAGCCGAGCCCACCACGCCGCCACCGTCCACCCCGGCCACGAGCCGGCCGGCGGACACACCGTCACCCACGGAAACCGGCACCACGACCACGGCGGGCAAGGGCGACGACAGCGCGAACACCGCCCTGATCATCACGGCCGCGGTGGCCGCCGCCGCGCTCATCGGCGGTGGCCTGTGGTGGTTCAGGCGCCGCGGCGACGCGAACGCCACCTGACCACGACGGCACCACGAACACGCGCTCCCCGCGAGGCCGGCCGGACTCCGTACCGGCCCCGCGGGGGCGCTGTCGCGGCACGCCGCCCGGACGCTCAGGACCGTACGGACGGCTGCGACGGCCGGTCGCCTGGCCCGTGCGGCCATCAGCCCGCCAGCGTGTGGGTGCCGGACCCGGCGGCCACTGGCGTCAGGCCGTAGAAGACGCGCGGTGAGCCGTCGAGTGTGAGGGTCACCCGGCCCTGGGCCGGTGTCAGCTGCCGGCTGCGGCCGATGGAGTCCAGCCGGCGTACGGCGTCGCCTGCGGTGACCGTGAGGTGGGTCTTGGTCGGCCAGGGGTCGACCCAGACCTCGGGGGCCGGGAAGTGCCCGTCGGTGCGCTCGCCGGAGGTGTTCAGCAGATAGCCGTCGGCCCGGTTCCACAGGACGACCGCCGGTCCTTCGGGCGTGTCGAACCACAGTCCGAAGGTTTCCGGGTCGGAGAAGGTCAAGTGGCCCCGGAACGTGGCCCGGTCGAGGACGCGGGCCGCGGTCGCGTACGCCAGGAGCGACGGCTTCGGGCTGAGGTCGCGGTTCATCAGCCCGTAGTGGTACTCGACGTTGTCCGGATCGGCGATCTGCGGCATGCCCAGCACACTGTCGTGGAACTGGTACCAGCACACGCAGGTGACGCCCTCCGCCTTCGCCAGTGCCAGGGTGAGCAGGACGTTCTCGGCGGCGTGCCGGTAGGTGTCGTGCCACCAGCTGTTCGGCTTGGTCGGCGCATAGGCCTCGCCCTCGCCGAGCTGAACGGGATCGAGGAGCCCCGCTTGTGCCAGGAGCGCTCGCTGGTCGCGTGGTCTTCGCGTGGGGGCCGCGGTGAAGTCGAGGAGGTGCAGGCTGCCGCCCGGTTTCAGGACGCGGCGGATCTCGTGCAGTACGGCGGGCTGCTGCTCGTCGGGGATGTGGTGCAGGACGAACGACGCCAGCACCCGGTCCACGCCGGCGTCCGGGTAGGGGAGGTGGGCGGCGTCGCCGAGATCGAGCCGCAGTTCGACGCCTGCCTCGACGGCTTTACGGGCCGCCGCGGCGAGGGAAGCGGCGTTGGTGTCGAGGCCGATCGCGACCGCCCCGGGAGCGGCGCGCTTGACCTTCAACAGGACGTTCCCGGTGCCCGCGCCGATCTCCAGCACCGTGGCGCGCGGTCCGATCGCGGCCTGGGCGACCAGCTGCCAGTGCGCGTCGCCGACACCGGCGGCCCGGCTGAGCCAGTCGTAGGAGCGGGGAGACATTCCTGCCGTTCTATGGCCTCGGGCACCGGTCGCGGTGATGGCGCTCTCCCCTGCGGTATGGACGAAATTCGCTTCACCGATCCAACGTACCCAGCCTTGAACTGCGGGAATGGGATGAGACACTGAGGCAATGGGAGATTCTTCCGGTGTCGGTGTCGGTGTCGGTGTCGGTGTCGGTGTCGGTGTCGGTGTCGGCGGAACGCGACGCCGCGCCGGGCGCACGCCGGAAGGAGTGCCACTCGTCGGATACACCCCGGGCATGGGGCTTCCGCCGGTCGCGGTCATGTCCCGGTCGCTGGACTCTCCTCCGGGTGGCGGGCCGGTCTCGGCGACCCACGCCCACGACTTCCCGCAGGTTGTCTATGTCGAGGCGGGACGGCATCTCCTGCGGGTGGAGGACCGTGACTGGGCGCTCAGCACCGGAGACGCCCTCGTGATCGCGCCCGGGACCGTCATCGCCACCGGCGGGCAGCACACGGACGAGGACACCGAGATGTGGACGCTGTTCTTCGCCGCCGAGGCCGTCGACCCCGCGGCCACCCTGCTGGCATCCTGGCGCGCGCACCCCCTGCTGTCATCGTTCGCCGGCACAGGACGGGGCGGACACCGTGTCACCATCCCGCCCGAGGATCGCGGGACGTGGCTGGCGCACCTGACCGGTCTGCGCACCGAGCTGCTGCGGCGCCGCGACGGGTACGCCGACGCGGTCCGCGCCCATCTGACGCTCCTCGCACTCCAGTTGAGCCGGCTCGACCTCGACATCCCCTTCGACGTCGCCCGCGATCCCCTGCTCGCGGCCGTGTTCCACGTCATCGAGACCCGCTACCGGGAACCCATCTCCCTGAACGACGTCGCCGTTGCCGTCGCCCAGAGCAGCGGACACCTCACCACCGTCGTCAGACTCCGCACCGGACGCAGCGTGGGGCAGTGGATCACCGAGCGCCGAATGCGCGAAGCACGCCGCCTCCTGGCCGATACCGACCTCGCCATCGGCGAGATCGCCTCCAGAGTCGGCTACCGCGACCCGGGCTACTTCACCCGCCGATTCCACGCGGAACACCACCTGGCACCCCGGGCATGGCGGCTGGCGGGCCGGTAGCCGCCATGCCGCGGGCGTCGCGACTCCGCCACGCGCGGGCCCCTCGCGACGCGGCCGGGAGACACGTGGACGAGGACGTCCTCACCACTGCGGACTCCGTCCGGGCGAATCCTGCACATAGGTGCCGGAGTGAGCGGTCCCTCTGAATAACGTTGACTCGGCGGTTTCGCACTCTGGCAAGCCGGGCGTCACCGAGTCGTCCCCGGTACTACCGGCATCGCGTAGCCGCTGGTAGCTGACCGACGTAGCAGGAGGATTCATGAACGCGCGTATGCGTGCGCTGGCCATGTCCGGAGCGGTGCTGCTGACCACCTTGGGTGTGGCTTCCGAACCGTCGTACGCTGCTCCGTCCGCGGGGCTGACGTGTTCGGCGAACACGATCTGCCTCTGGCGCCAGCAGTACGGCCTGGGCGACGACCTGTACCAGTGGAAGGGCGGCTACGTCGACCTGCCGGCGAAGTTCCGCGACCATGTGTGGTCCTTCCGCGCCAACCGATCCGGTGCCTTCATCGACTGGAGCGGTGGGAAGAAGACCTGTCGTTCGGTGAGTCCTGGCGACGAATGGAACGTCTACAACAACGACTTCGGATCAAGGATTGACGCGGTGGGGGACAAGTGCTGACGGGTTGAAAACCATGGCCGGGTCCGGGTCCGGGTCCGGGCCGAGACGAACAGACCGGCGGGCATGAGGCCGAAGTCGATGTGTGGAACCGCTCCCGGCGTTCTGCCACACCGCGCCTTCGTCGGACGCCGGGCGGTCACGACGTCAGCCGGCCCCGGCAGGACGGCGGGTCTGCGGGGCGGTGGAGGCGAGATACGCGATCCAGTCTCCGTGCGCGGTGATGTCCTCGGCGCCGTCGAGGGCTCCGGGTTCGCAGGTGAAGCCGAGTACCTCACGGCCGTCCTCCAGCGTCACCGGAGTGATCGCCATGGGTGCGGCGAGTTGTCCGAGGAAGTCCGCGAACCCGTCCGGGGTGAGCGCCCACAGTTCACCGGCGATCGACGCGCCGCCGGCCCCGGCCCTCCAGACCGCGGGCTTCGGGGGTGTTGTGCCGAGCCTCGCCATCCGGTACACGGGCGCCGTCCGGACCGTACCCAGCAGGCGGGCTCCGGTAGCGGTCAGTTGGTGGTTGAGGGGCTGTCCGCTGCGGTGGGCGCCCATCACCACGAGTTCGCGGTACGGCGCGCCCCAGAGCCGGCCCGGTGGCAGGGCGTCGGCCAGTCCGGCGCGCGCGGCGACGTCGGCCAGGGCGAGGTCGTCGTGGGCGCGGCCGACCAGTGTGACTCCGACGGGCCGCCGCGGTGTCGAACCGGCCGCCGGGACCGCGAGGGCACTGAGGTCCAGCAGGTTGACGAAGTTCGTGAACGTGCCGTTGCGCGCGTTCACCCCGATCGGGTCGGCACGTACCTCCTCAATGCTCGGATGGCCGGGCGAGGTCGGAAGGAGCAGGGCGTCCAGCGGGGCGAGGGTCTCCGAGGCGATCGCCCGGGCCGCGACCAGTCTCTGCTGGTCGCGGACGAGATCGACGGCGGCGAACTCCCGGGCGGGCAGCACGATGGAGGCGACGGTCGGGTCGGCCTCCGGCCCGAGTTCGGCCAGTACGGCGCCGAACGCGTAGGCGCGCTCGGCCAGCAGAGCGCCGTCGTAGAGAAGCTTCGCGGCGTCGAGCAGCGGTGCCGTGCCGACCTCGACGGTCTTGAACCCCGCCGCGGTCAGGGCTTCGACGGTGGACCGGTACGCCGTCCTCCCGTGCTCGTCGACGAGTGCCAGCGTCGCCTCGTCGACGATGCCGACCCGTCCTCGTGACGCGGACAGCCGGGCGTGCCGCGCCCAGGGCCGCGACGCACTGCCGGCCGTCATGACCTCCATCGCCGAGCCCGCGGTGGTCAGGCTGCGGGCGAACACCGACACCGTGTCGTAGCTCGGGGAGGCCGGGTAGACACCTGCCGAGGACAGCATTCCGAGGGTCGGCTTCACCCCGACGAGATGGTTGAACGCGGCGGGTACCCGTCCGGATCCGGCGGTGTCCGTGCCCAGCGCCATGTCCACCAGTCCCAGGGCGACGGCCAGCGCCGAGCCGGAGCTGGAGCCGCCCGCGACCAGCGCCGGGTCGCTCGCCGACGTCGGTGTCCCGTACGGCGTGCGGGTGCCGACCAGGCCCGTCGCGAACTGGTCCAGGTTGGTCTTCCCCACGACGACGGCCCCGGCCTCCTCCAGCAGACGGACCGTCTCGGCGCTGGTGGCGGGAGTGTGCCGTACCCCGGGGGCTCCCGCGGTCGTGGGCAGGCCGGCGACATCGATGTTGTCCTTGACCGCGACGGTCGTCCCGGCGAGGGGCAGCGCCGTTCCGTCGCTGACGCGTGCGTCGACCTCGTCGGCCAGCGCGAGCGCGTGTTCACGGTCGCGCAGGGTGATCCATATTTCGGGGCGTGCGGCCGCACGGACCCGCTCGTAGCAGGTCTCGACGGCCCTTCGTGCAGTGGTCAACCGGTTCTCCTGGGGTGGGCGTCCGGCGCTGTCCCGCCGGGCTGGAGCGCATGAGGGAAGGCGGGAGCGCGGTCCGGGCGTGGTGTGCGTGTGCCTCGGGCCGGGGGAGGGCGGATCCGTCGTGCGGGCGGTGCGAAGAGTCAGCCGGTGGTGGTGTGTTCGGCGTGGACCACGGTCATGCCGCGTGATTCGAGGCTCTCCACGACCGGATTCCCGCGGGGGGCGTCGGTCACTATGGTCGTGATCCGGCTCAGTGACCCGACGGGCGAGAAGGACACGGCGCCCAGATGGCGTTCCTCCGCCAGCAGGACGACCTGGTCGGCGCTGGAGATCATCGCGGCCTTCAGCTGCGCGTCGGCCTCGTTGTAGTCCGACACCAGGTCGGAGTCGACGCTGACACCGGCCACGGAGACGATCGCCGTGTCCCAGCGGTGCTCACGGAAGAACCGCTCGGTGGTCGACCCGTAGAAGCTCAGCTCACGGGGCCGGAGTTCACCACCGGGGATGAGGACATGGATGTCGCTGTCCTGGCCCAGGACCTCCATGACCTGGACGCTCGACACCCCGACCAGCGCCTGGAGACGGCGTTCACGCATCTCCAGGGCGACGAAGTAGGCCTTCGTGCCGAAGTCGATGGCGATGTTGTCGCCGCGCCGGACCAGGTCGACGGCCGCCCGGGCCATCGCCTTCTTCCGGTCGACGTTCTTCCTCAGCCGCATCGAGAAAGGCGGTTCGAAGCTGCGTCCCGCGTTCAGTTCGAGTCCGCCGTAGACGCGGCGGGCGATCCCCTGGCCGCTGAGGTGGTCGATGTCGCGGCGTACCGTCAGTTCGGTCACGCAGAGTTCCTGGGCGAGGGTGGCGGTCTCGACCTTGCCCCGCTCTTCGAGGAGTTCCAGGATCCGCTGAAGACGCTCGTCACGCCGGGTTCCCATGCGTGCCCTCTCCCCTCTGTCCCGAGGCGGAGCCCTCGGTCTGCGATCCCGCGCTGTCGTACGGGAGCCACCCGGCGGCGGCGGACGGCCTCCGGGACATCAGTCGAGTCCCGGACGGACACCGGCCACGCCGAGGATCAACTCTAGCCGTTCGCCCAGCGCGAGGAGTTCCACGTCACGTCCGTAACGGCCGACCATCTGGATCCCGACGGGAAGCCCCGAACTGCCGAACGCGGCGGGCATCGCGAGCACAGGATGCTGCGAGGGGACGAGACGGCAGGCCAGCCGCTGCCACTCGAAGTACCGGTCGAAGGACGTGCCCTCGATCTCCGCGACCCACGGCACCTCGGCGGGAGGCGCGGTGACGGGCGCGCCGGGGCAGACGAACGCGTCGAAGTCACGCAGGAGTTCGGCGAACCGCACGAACAGTTCGTAGCGGCGCCGCTGTGCCTCGACCAGTTCGGTCGTCGAGTAGGCGGACGCCTCGGTCACATTGGTGACGAAGTCGTCGCGGTACTTCTCCGGGTGTTCGATCGGGTCCCGGCCGAGCAGGGAGAACCAGCCGAACATCTCGATCGTCTGCCACGCGCGGTCGACGCCGGTGAAGTCCACTTCGACGTCCACCACTTCGACGCCGGCCGCCTCCAGGGTGCGCCGGACCGAACGGAAGGCCTCCCGTACCTCCGTGGCGACGGGCAGGCCGCCGAGGTCCTCGCTCCAGGCGAGCCGGACCGGGGCGTGGTGGGGGGTGCCGAGTTCGGCGGTGGCGCCGAGGCCGTGGCCCAGAGGTGTCAGTTCGTCCGTCCCGGTCATCGCCGAGAGCATCAGCGCCGCGTCCCGGCAGGTGCGGGCGACGGGGCCGTTCACGGAGTGCGGTTCCCAGGCGCCGGGTCCCGAGGCGGCGGGCACGAGACCGGGTGTGGTCCTGAGGCCGACGGCGTTGCAGAAGGAGGCGGGGTAGCGCAGGCTGCCGCCCGAGTCGGAGCCGTCCACCAGCGGCAGCATCCCGGCGGCGACGGCGGCCACTCCTCCGGTGGAGCCGCCCGCGTGCCGGGTCGTGTCGTACGGGTTGCGGGTGATGCCGTGGACGTCGTTCCAGGTGACCGTGCCGACGCCGAACTCCGGCGAGTTGGTCTTGGCGATGATGAGGGCCCCCGCCTCGCGCAGCTTGCGGACGTGGGGTACGTCGGTCGCGCGCGGGCCGCGGTCGGCGAAGGCCCGGGAGCCGCGCGAGGTGGGCATGCCGGCGACATCGACCAGATCCTTGATCGCGACGGGGATCCCGTGCAGCGGGCCGAGGGGACCGCCCGCGGCGCGGACACGGTCCGCCTCCTCGGCCAGCGCGATCGCCTCCTGACGCGGCATCCGGTACACGATCACATTGATCCGGTCGTCGGTGGCGTCGATACGGTCGTAGCAGGCGCTCATCAGCTCGACCGCGGTGATCTCGCCGGCGGCGACGGCGTCGCGCAGCCGCGTGGCGGACCACCAGATCAGCTCGGAGGGTGCGGCGGGCGACGTATCCGCCGAGGCGGTACCGGGCCCGCTCGCCGGGCTCGGTGAGACCGTGTCGGGTGTCGTCGTGCTCGGGGGCGTTGTCATGGTCGTCTGTCCTTCGCGGGTGGTACGGCGTGGGAGTACGTGGTCAGGTGGGGCGGGGCCGGGTGTAAGGCAGTTCGGTGAGGGCGCAGGTGAGGACGGTGCTGTCGGGCGCGGCGACGGTGAGCAGGACGAGGGCGCTCGTCTCCCCGTGGACGGTGCGCCGGGCCGGCGCGAGGCGGAACTCCTCCTCGCGGACGCCGGGACCGGGTTCACGGGTCTGTCCGCAGACTTCGAGGAGTACGCGGGTGCCGTCGGGGGCCGCCACCTCGGTGCGCACCCGGACCTTCACGGAACCGTCCGGGGCGATGACGGCGTCGCCGGAGACTCGGGCACGCACCGGCCGGGTGGCGGCGCTCCGCCCGGCGCCGGCCGCCGGGAGGAGGTCGGGGACGCGGGGGAGCGGGGCCGGGGCGCGGGCGGGCAGGACGTGCTCGATCGCCTGCGCGATGCCGAGCAGCCGGTGGTCGGTGTACGCCGGCCCGCAGACCGTGAGCCCGACCGGCATACCGATGTCGTCCATCACCCCCATGGGTACGGTCACGCTCGGGATGCCGACCCGGCGCAGTACGTGATTGGTGGTGGAGAAGACCGTGCCGTCCCGCCAGGCGGCGCGGGCCGAGGCGGGGTTGGTCTCCGCGTCCCAGGAGCCGACGTCCGAGTTCGCGGGGAACACGACGGCGTCGAGTCCCTCCCGGGCCATCCAGTCCTCGAACAGGTCCCGCCGGGCCGCGTCGAGCCCGGCGAGCGCCGCGGCGGACCGGCGCAGGACCTCCTCCTCGTCCGGGGCGTCCTGGCTCAGGATGCGGGCGAAATCGAAGACGTCCCGTCCCGGGTGCAGCTGTCCGCTCTCGACGATGTCCACCGAGTGGGGGACGTCCGGGCGGACGGCGGCGGGCGCGACCCGGGTGAGGGGGAGCGGGTCGCGGGCGAACGCGTCGAGATGCCGCTGCCAGGAGAAGGTCATGAGGGCGTCCAGTTCGTACGCCGTCCAGTCGGGCGGCAGATAGCCCCGGTCCTCCAGCGACGGATGCCGGGTGCCACGGCCCTCGTAGGCCTCGACCAGCGGGAAGTCGACGTGGACGGTACGGACGCCCGCCGCGAGCAGGGTCCGCTCCGTCCTCTCCCAGAGGCGGCGGATCGACGGGCGCAGCGGCGGGCCGCCGGTGTCCCGGCCGTCCTCCCCGGCGTAGAGCCGGGGAACACCGATGACGAGTCCTTCGAGCGCCGCCGTCGAGGCGGAAGGGGCCGGCGCGCGGAGGGCCAGGGACACGGCTTCTGCGGGCGCGATGTCGACGGCGCTCTGCCGGGCCCAGACATCCCGGGGGTCGCCGCCGGCGATCACGGCGAGCACGTCCCGCAGGTCCGCCACACTCCGCGTGTGCGGTACGACGACATCGCGGTACGGATGGAGGGGCCAGTTGCCGGTGCTGGGCACCACACCCCAGGACGGGGTGTAGGCGACCAGGGCGTTGTTCGACGCGGGGGAGCGCCCCGAGGACACGGTCTCCTCCCCGATCCCGAAGGCGCACAGCCCCGCCGCCACGGAGACGCCCGAGCCGATCGAGGAGCCCGAGTGCCATGCGGCGGCGAGGTGTTCGGGGTTGTACGGGCTGCGCGTACGGCCGTACAGCCCGGCCTGACCGCCTCCGATCGCCATCGGCGGCATGTTCGTACGGCCGACGAGGAGGGCTCCGGCGCGGCGCAGCCGCTCCACGACGACGGCGTCCTGCCGGGCGACGACCCGGGCGAAGGCCGGGGAGCCGGCCGCCAGGGTCATTCCCGCCGCGGCGAAGGAGTCCTTCACCGTGTAGGGAATCCCGTGGAGCGGGCCGCGGACACGGCCGGCGGCCCGCTCGGCGTCGAGGGCCGCCGCGTCGTCGAACACGGTGGGGCTCAGGACGGGGACGGCGTTGAGACGCGGCCCGTCACGATCGAGCAGCATGATCCGCCGTACACACGCGCGTGCGAGAGCGAGGCTGCTCGACGCGCCCGACTCCAGACGGCCCCGCAGGTGTCCCAGCGAGGATTCCTCGGTCATCTCTCTGCCCTTTCGTCTCGCTCCGCCCGGGGCGACAGCCTTCCGGCCGGCGCCCCGGGCGGCGGGTCGTGCTGGTGCTACTGGGCCGAACAGTCGGTGCTGTAGAGGAACTTGGCGCTCTCGGCACTGTTCACGTTGTCCGCGGTGACGAGCTTCCAGGGGGTGTTGACGGTCTTCTCCTTGACGGAGCCGGCGTCCTTCTTGCCGCTGAGGACCTGGCCCATCAGCTCCATCGAGTCGTAGCCCATCTGGTACGGGCTCTGCCCTATCAGCGCGTTGTACTTGCCGGCGCGCAACGCCTCGACCTGGGCCTTGGACGTGTCGTAGCCGATGTGGGTGACGCCCTTCGCGTGGGAGCTGGTGATGCCGCTGGCCACGCCCGTACCGGCGCCGATGTTGGTGGAGAACACGAGGGACAGGTCCGGGTTGGCGGCGAACGCGGAACTGACCGCCTGGGACGCCTTGGCGGAGTCGCCGCCGACGTACTGGTACTTCAGGACGGTGAGGCCACCGCTCTTCTCGATGGCGTCCTTGAATCCCTTCGCCCGGTCGGACTGGATCGCGTTGCCGGGCGAGTCGGTGACGATGAGCACCTTGCCGGAGTCGATGTGGAAGTCCTTGAGGGCCTCGACGGCGGCGTCGTAGGACGACTGGTAGCTGTCGGTGCGGATGGACTGGAGGTAGTCGTCGTCGGAGAGGAACGAGTCGGGCATGACCAGCGGCTTGCCCTTGTCGGTGTACGGCTTGAGGGTCTGGTTGAACGCCTCGTTGTCCCAGACGGTGAGCAGCAGTCCGTCGGGGTCGGTGGCGAGGACGGACTGGAGTACCTGCATCTCGGCGTCGACGGTGGTCTCCGGTGTGCCCTGGATCTTCAGTCTGATGCCGGCCTCGGCGGCGGCCTTCTTCGCGCCGCAGTACATCGCGCCGTAGTACTCGCCGGTGCTCTCCGGCGTGACCATGGAGACGGAGCGGCCGGCGGACGAGGACGAGGCCGATGACGAGGACGAGGCGGAGGTGTTGTCGGCGGACGACGAGCATCCGGTGAGCAGCACGGCGGTGGCGAGGGCGGTGCCGGAGGCCACCGCCGTGATCAGGCGGTGCGAACGGGCGCGTGACATGGGGCTCTCCTGGTGGGACGAGGGTGAGGAGGAGTGGCGACCACGGCGGCCACGCTGCCGGTGCGGTCGGTAAGGGGCCGGGACGGGGTGGGGGCGGCACCGTCCGGGAAAGGGGACACGTGGGAGGGCGCGGTGGGACCGGAGGGTCAGTCCGCGCCCAGCTTGGCGCGGTTCCCGCGGTCGAGGCTGACGGCGATCAGGAGCATGACGCCGATCGTGATGGTCTGGTAGAAGGGCGAGAGGTCGATGATGACGAGCCCGGACTGGAGGATGATCGCGAGGAGCGCTCCGAAGACCGCGCCGAGGAAGTTGATACGTCCTCCGGTCAGCGCGGTGCCGCCGATGAGGGCTGCCGCGATGGCGGCCATCGAGTCGTTGAGGTGGCCGGAGATGTTCGTCGTGGAGTAGCGGGCGAGGTCGATGTATCCCGCGAGGCCGGCGAGCGCCGACGAGAGCACGAAGATCCCGACCGTCCTGCGGAGCGTCCTGATGCCGACGCGGCGGGCGGCGACGACGTTCGATCCCATCGCGAGGATGTGGGTGCCCCACGCGGTCGTGCGGAACAGGATCCAGATGACGGCGAGGACGACGGCGCCCAGCAGGGTCGGCAGCGGCAGCGCGCCGAACTGGAGCGTACCGAAGGAACTCGCGAGTTCGACGGGCAGTCCGGTGAGGTTCACCCCACCGGCGATCACCTGGGCGGCGCCGGTGCCGATGGAGAGCATCCCGAGGGTCGCGACCAGGGAGTTGATGCCCACGAGCCCGGTCATGATCCCGTTGACGGTGCCGAGGACCGCTCCGGTGCCGACGGCGACGACGAGGCCCACCAGCAGGACCGCCGTGGTGCCCGTACCGCCGCTCATGGCGATCATGACCTTGCCGGAGACGACCGACGACACGATGAGCACGGCGCCCTGGGAGACGTCGATATGGCCGGCGGACATCAGGACGGCCTGCCCCGCGGTGAGCAGCAGGACCTGGGAGGCCGTCAGGAGCATGCCGCGGACGTTCACCTCGCTGAGGAAGGCCCCGCCCGGCGAGAGGGCCTGGAAGACGGCGATCACCACGATCTCGACCAGGATGATCTGCACGGCCCGGTTGGCCAGGGCTTCCCTGACCCGGTGCGGGAGCGCCCGGGTCTCCGGGGAGCCGTCGGCCGTGGTGACGTGGGTGGCGGTGCTCATGGCTACTCCTCACCTACCATCACGGTCATGACGTCGGAGACCGAGAGTCCGGCCGGCCGGAGATCGGCGACGATCGTGCCGTGCCGCAGCACGACGAGACGGTCCGTCAGCCGGAGGACATTGGGTATGTCGTGGGACACGAGGACCACTCCGAGTCCGTGGGAGGCGGCCCGGCGGATCGTGTCGAGGACGACACCGACCTGTTTGGGGCCGAGGGCCGCCGTCGGCTCGTCGAGCAGGATGACGTTCTCGGCCCACTTCATCGCACGGGCGACGGCGAGTACCTGCCGCTGGCCGCCGGAGAGCCGGGCGACGGGGAGGCGGACGTCGCGGAGTGTGGAGATGCCGAGCCGCTCGATCGCGTGCTTCGCCTCCGCGCGCATGCCTCGGCGGTCGAGGACCGCGAACGGCCCTTTGCCGCGCCGCAGTTCGTTGCCGAGGAAGAAGTTCTCCGCGACGCTGAGGTGCGGGGCGAGGGCGAGGTCCTGGTAGACGACGCCGACCCCGAGCCGCCTGGCGTCCTGGAGGCTCGACAGGGTCTCGCCGTTGACACTGACCCGTCCCGTGTCGGAGGCGTTGGCACCGCAGATGATCTTCATCAGGGTGGACTTTCCGGCGCCGTTGTCGCCGACGAGGGTGACGATCTCGCCCGCGCGCACCCGGAGGTCGACATCGCGGAGAGCGGTGATCGGACCGAAGTTCTTGCCGACTCCCTCGACGGCGAGGATGCCGCTCATGGGGTGCCTCCTTGCTTCTGGACCTCCGCGAGGACCTCCGCGTAGACATCGGTGAACTCGTCAGCGTCGTCGGTGTCGAAGACGAGAGGGGGGCGTATCTTCAGGACCTGGCCCGAGTGGCCGACCGCCGAGATGAGCACCCGCCGGTCGCGCAGCGCGCCGACCATCCGGCGGGCCCACCGTCCACCGCCCTCACCGTCGGTGGCGGCCATCTCCACCCCGATGAACAGGCCGGCGCCGCGTACGTCCGCCGTGATCGGGCTGGACGCGGCGATCTCGGTGAGCCGGCCGAGCAGGTGTGCTCCGGTCCGCCCGGCGTTGTCGAGCAGGGCGCGGTCCTCGATCTCGTCCAGCACGGCGGTCGCCGCGGCGATGGAGACGGGATTGCCGCCGAAGGTGTTGAAGTAGCGGTGCTTCCGGGCGTAACCGTCGGACACCTCCGCCGCCAGTACGAGCGTGCCGATGGGGAGCCCGCCGGCGAGGGGCTTGCCGCAGGTGACCATGTCGACGTCGTCGCTGTGGCGCTGGAATCCCCACATCGTCCCGCCGAGACGGCCCAGGCCGGGCTGTACCTCGTCGGCGACCACGAGACCGCCCTCCGCACGCGTCGCCCGGAACGCCTCGGCGAGCAGGCCCGGTTCGCCGGGGAAGATGCCGTCGGTCGACAGGATCGTGTCGACGAGCAGCGCGGCGAAGC
Source organism: Streptomyces sp. NPDC093109 (assembly GCF_040701725.1). Classification (NCBI taxonomy): domain Bacteria; kingdom Bacillati; phylum Actinomycetota; class Actinomycetes; order Kitasatosporales; family Streptomycetaceae; genus Streptomyces; species Streptomyces sp. NPDC093109. Next base: position 79,054 of record NZ_JBFBEZ010000029.1, on the reverse strand, counting down.
CCAGGCCGTGGCGGCGCAGATCCTCGGCGGCGGCCCGGACCGACTCGGCGAAGACGGTCCCGGCCTGTTCGCCGTGGAGGAAGGTGTCGGGGGCGTCGACCACCCGCACCCAGGGGTGCAGCGGCATCTGCGGCCCGTTCTCCGGGGAGAGCCCGGACAGCAGCCGGGTCGTGCCGTGGTAGGCGTTCCGGGTGACGACGACGCCCTGCGCGCCCGTGCGCCACTGCGCGATGCTGACGGCGAGGTCGTTCGCCTCGGACCCCGAGTTGGTGAAGACGACCCGGTCGAGCCCGGCGGGGTGGGTCCCGAGGAAGCGCTCCGCGTACGTGACGACGCTCTCGTGCAGGTACCTGGTGTGCGTGTTGAGTTGTGTCAACTGCCGGCGTACGGCTTCGGCGACTCTCGGGTTCGCGTGTCCTACGGCCGGAACGTTGTTGTAGGCGTCGAGGTACTCGTTGCCCTCGGCGTCCCAGAGCCGGGTGCCGCTGCCGCGCACGACGTGCACCGGCTTGTCGTAGAAGAGGGGATAGATGTCCCCCAGTACGGCGCGGCGCCGGTCGAGCAGGCGGCGGTCGGCGGCGGAGAGCACCGAGGGGGCGCTCGCCGGGTCGAAGCGGTTGACCATCGCGTTTCCCGCGGGGGTGGCGGGGGGCGACGGGATGGTGCTGTGCACGGTCACTCTTCCTTCTCGGTGGTGCGTCCGGCCCGGGCGAGGAGGACGCGCTCGGCCAGATGGTCGTAACGGAGCTGGTAGTCGGCGCGGGCGGGGGCGCGTCGTGCGCTCTCCCTGCCCAGCAGGATGACGAGGGCCACCCGTGCCAGGACGAGGAGCGGGACGAGCGCGGTCTCCTGCTCGTCGAGCGCGCAGGCCCGGCCGATCGCCGAGAGGTAGCGGGCGACCAGCGGGTGCTCCGGGCCGCCGAGGGCCAGGCCGAGGTAGCAGGCCGTCACCGCGATGTCGTAGACGCGCGGGGCGTGCACGGCGTCACCGAAGTCGATGATCCCGCTGACGGCGCCGTCCTCGACAAGGACGTTGGAGAGATTGAAGTCGGCGTGCAGAACCTGGGCCGGGAGCGCGTCGCGCACCGGGACGACGTGTTCCCGGAAGCCTGCGACGATCTCCTTCAGCGTCGCGTGCAGGAACGGCGGGGTGTGCACCGGGATGAGGTGCTCGACGTCGAGGACCGCGTCGAGCGACCACTCGTTGAACGCGGGGACGGAGAGGTCCCCGGGATCGGCGTCACGGAGAGCCGACAGGAGCCGCGTCTGCACATCGGCGAGCGAGTCGACGGTCGCCTCGTCGAGCCTCACGTCCTCCAGCGGGACGCCGGTGCGGAAGGTGGTGACGAGCACGCTCCTTCCCTCCTCGACGGTGAGGGCCCGGCCGTTCTCCCCGGCGAGCACCCGAGGCACCGGGAGACGGGGGTCGGCCCGCGCGACATGGGCAAGGAGCGCCGCCTGCTTCCGCGCGGCGGCGGCGCCGGCCGGGGCGGCCGGGAACTCCTTGATGACGACGGTCCGGCCCGTCTCCGTACCGGCGATCCAGGTGCGGTCGTTCTCGCTGCCGGTCTCCCGGACACCGGTGAGGCGCCCGACACCGTGGGCGGCGACGGCCCGCTCCAGCCGGCCGCACTCGGCGGGGCCGGCCGCCACGGCGCTCACCCGGATCTCCGCGAGGCCGGCAGCGCAGGGGTGCGGCCCGCGTGAACGTATGACATGTCAACGGCTCCTCGCCCGAGAGAACATTTTTCTTGAGCGAGACGTTAGCTTTCATGTTCGTTCTGATCCATAGCGATCAAATATTTTAACCGTCAGGAAACTTACGCGCACACAACGGACATCTGACGCCGATGAGAACGGGGCAGGGGAGGGCCCGCCGTGCTCGGGCGGATGCCACCGCGGCGTGGATACGGTGTCGGGCTGCCCGATGGCGATGGCGCCCGCTGAGGGCGAGATACCCCGACGCCGTCGGGAGCGCGGCGAGGAACACCCCCGACAGCAGCAGGCTGAGACTGCCGTACGCCAGGACCGAGCGCGAGGCGGCCACGGCTCCGCGCCTCGATTCCTCGCTCGCGGCGCGGTAGCGGCTGGCGGCCTCCGACCGGGCGTTCATGCCGATGACCACCCGGAGCCCGGTGATCATGTCGTGGTCACCTCACCACGACAAGCGCCCAGGACCGTGCTGGTGATGACGCCCAGCCCCAGGGGGACGGAGATCACGAGCAGCGCCGTCGACGCCGTGAGGATCGCGGTGACGGCCGAGACCAGGGAGAGGGCACCACCCCGGCCGGACACGCGGCCGACCCCCGTTTCTTCAGCGGGTTCCTGACCGCACCGGCCGGGGTGGCAGCGCCGACGGTACTTCGGCCGGCGCCTGGCGATGCGTCGTGGTGAAGACGTCCGGCGTGGCGAGTGGGACGACTGCGTTGCGGAACACCCGCCGGACGGACTGGACGGACCGGACGGCTGCGACGGCCGGCCGCCGGACCTGCGTGGCTTGGGCCGGGCGCCGTCCCGCTTCCCGCGCGTTCCGCCGGCTGGGGGTCAGCTCGCCCAGACCTCGGCTTCGTCGGCCGGGACGGTGGTGGCCAGGCCCAGTTCCTTGCGGGCGGCGACCGACTTGTTCGGGTCGATACCGGTGAACGCCGAGTCGTAGGCGATGTAGAAGGCGTCGGCGTCCGCGGCGTTCGCGGCCTTCTTCCAGTTCCCCGCCGCCTTCGTGAGCGCCGTGCGGAGCTTGCCGGTCTCGGTGCCCTCGATGCCGTCCATGCCCTTGATGTGTGTGTCGAGGGCGGCGGTGACCGCCTTGGCCTGCGCCTTGTAGCCGGCGAGGTCGTCCTCGACGGTGTCCTTCTCGGGCTGGTTCGCCCACAGGGCCTCGTAGACGGCGTTCGAACCCTTGAGGTACGTGTGCTGCTCGGGCTTGAGGGTTTTCGCGGTGTTCAGTGAGCCGCTGAACGTGCCCTTCTCCGCGGTGTAGGTGCAGCTCACCGCGCGGTCACCCGTCGCCCAACTCTCCTTGGTCGGGGTGTAGTAGAAGAGGGCGACGCCCTTGGGGAGCGCCCAGGTGTCCGCGGCGTACTTCTGCGCCTCGGCCGGGCAGCGATTGTCCGCGATCGTCGAGACCCCGTCCTCGCCCGGGTACTCCTTGCCCTTGTCGATCGCGAACTCGCCGACGACCTGGCCCTCGTGCGCCTCGTCGCAGGGCACGATCTCGACGGCGTACGCGGTCTCCGTGGCCTTGCCGGTCGGGTTGTAGCAGTCGCCGATGTCCAGCGAGAACACCGAGCGCTGGCGAGCCACCGTCTTCGCGCCGTCCTTGGCGCTGTCGACGGCATCGGAGAGGCCCGAGCATCCCACCGCGCCGATCGGGAGCAGGGCGGCAACGACAAATATGCCACGGAAGGAACGATATGGGGCGCCGGCTGTCATGGTATGCGCATCCTCTTATGTGATCTTTATGTGGGTCGCGCGCATCGTATGTCATTCCAGTGGCCCGATTTGGCGAAGGCCCTCACCTCATCGCGCTGTCTCTGACTCGCGACGGGCCGCGAGGGTTGTATCCGGACTGCTCGCAGGTGGGTCGGAGGTGGGACCCATGGGGATGGACGGGGATGGACGAGTCGCCGGGGCAGGTCTTTGAGCGCTTCGGCCCAACGTAGAGGCCGGGCAGAAGCAATGGGGACGGTGCCGGTCGGAGTGTCGTAGTTGGCGGACAGCACGGCGCCCCAGGGTCACACCGGTGGCTGCGGGTCGTACTGGATGCCCCGGCGTACCTGACGTGCACGCTCCGGTGAGGCCAGCCGACCGACCAGGTGCAGGGCCATGTCGATGCCGGCCGAGATACCGGCGGAGGTGATCAGGTCGCCGTCGTCGACGAACCGTTCCTCGTCGCGCACGGTGATCGTCGGGTCGAGTTCTCTGAGCAGATCCAGCGAAGCCCAGTGTGTTGTGGCAGGGCGATCGCTCAGAAGTCCGGCCGCGGCGAAGACCAGGGAGCCGGTGCACACGCTGGTCATCAGCGGTACGGTCCGGCGTTGCCGGCGGACCCAGTCCAAGTGCTGGGCGTCTTTGAGTTGAGGACGGGTTCCCCTGCCACCGGGGTGCAGGAGTACGTCCAACGCCGGCATGTCAGTCACCGAGTGGTGCGCTTGGACGGTCAGGCCCTTCGCACAGGCAACAGGCCCTCCGTCGCTGGACATGCAGAACACACCCCAACCGTCCTCGGGATAGTTCCGGCTCCAGTACGACAGGACCTCCCAGGGACCGATGGCGTCCAACTCCTCGACGTCGGGGAACAACAGGATCCCGATCTGACGCACCGCTCCACCACTCATACGCGGATCCAAGCACCTCCGGGCGTCGGCAGCCACACCTGTGGGCCGCCACCGTGCGATCACCACGCTCCGCGCGTGGCGGACTCCGGCGACCGCACCCGCGAACTCGCCGGGCGCTTCCTGGGGTGGGTTGACGAGGACACGCCCCACCACCAACTGACCACCTGTCACCACAAACACCGCATTATTAGTAGTACTTCGTCTTGTCGCCGCGGCCGAAGTCGACCATGTGCGGCGCCACGGGACTGGCCGGTAGCGCTTGCCCCGGTCCTCGGTCACCAGGCCGACCAGCTGCCCAACATCGTCGTCGCCGAACTGATGATCCGCCGCCGCGGCCTGCTCACGCCGCACCTCATTGCCGATGTCACACCCATTGACGCGCCCACCGGGGCGGCCGAAGAATATGGGACACCTGTCTGACAACGTTGTCTACCCTTCGAGGTTCGCTCCGTGTCGCATCCTCTCCCGCTCGACCGCCGCCGCTTTCTGTATCTCACCGGCCTCACGGGCGCGCTTGCCGCCCTGCCTCCGCCCAGCGCGACCGCGAGCCCGCACACGGCGGAGGGGCGCGCGAGCACGCCCCCGGACACCGTCGCGGCCACCTATCTGCGGGTGCTCCTGGACCACACCCGGTGGTCAGAGACACAGTGGGACGAGGCCCAGGGCCGTTACCGGGCCCAGGACTTCGGATTCGCCGTGGTCCTCGGCCACGCGGTCCTGCTCACCCACGGCAGCTACGACGCGGCGCGCGCGGGAACGGACCGGGAGACCCTCAAGCGGCGCACACTCGCCACGATCCGCCACTTCGCCGCGTCCAACCGGCTCACGGGCGGCGGCGAGTGGGGCCGCACCCTCTTCTTCGACACCACGTTCCAGTCGTACTTCGTCCTCGCCGCCCGGCTTCTGTGGGAGGACCTCGACACCACGACACGGACGAACGTCGACACCATCGTCCGCGAACAGGCCGCGTACACCACGTCGTTGGGCAGCGGCAACGACCCCGCCTCGGGCAGCTGGACGACGAACGGCCTGCTCGGGGGATACGTCGGCGACACCAAGCTGGAGGAGATGGGCCTGTACGCGCAGACCTTCGCACCGGCGCTCGCGTGGGCCCACGACGACGACCGCGCCGCCGACTGGGCCATGTGGTACGGCCTCTGGTCGCGCAACGAGGCCGGGCTGCCGCCCGCCGACCTCGCCAACCCGGCCCTCGTGGACGGCGTCCCCGTCTCCCGGAACACCGCCCGCAATCTGTACGACACCTTCATCGTCGAGAACCACGGCTCCTTCGGCCCGCACTACCAGGCGGAGCTGTGGCGCACCTCCGGCCGCAACGCCGCGCACTTCCTCGCGGCCGGACGACCCCTGCCGCAGGTCCTCGTACGGCAGCCGAACGGCGGGCCGCTGTGGCGCACGCTGCTCGGTGTCATGGGCGACGCGGGCGTGCCGCTGATGCCGATGGTCAACGACCGCGAGCACCTCTACGGCAGGGACGTCATCCCGCTCGCCTTCCTCTCCCAGGTGATGCGCGACCGGGCCGCGGCGCGCGCGGAGCAGGAGCTGGCGTCGCGGCTGGAGGCGTACCAGCAGTACCCGCCGGCGTACCGGATGGCGAAGTTCTCGGGGGAGCCGAAGTACGAGCCGGAGGCACGCGCCGAGATCGCGATCAGCTATCTGCTGCATGTGTGGGCGGCGTCCTCCGGCCGCCCCGTGACGGCGCTGTCGCGCGAGGAGCTGTTCGCGCACGCCTCCGGTGTCACGGACTTCGGGAGCGGCCCCGGGCTGGTGTCGCACCAGTCGCGTGCCGCGTGGGCCGGTGCGGTGACCAAGCCGGGATTCGTGAAGTTCGCCTGGCAGCCGGGGCACGACGACTGGCTGTTCCGGATCAGCGGCGCGACCCCGATGTTCCTGCCCGCCACCGGCGCGCGGGTCCAGAGCCGTACCGTACGCCTCTACGAGTCCCCGCGCGACGGCTTCGACGCCGGCGCGACGGTGCTGCGGCTGGACGGCGGCTGGGCCGGGTTCGCGACACTGCCGACCGGCGCGGTCGTCTACGCGAGCAGCGGCATCGCCGACGCGGAGGGCTGCCTCGACGTGCACAACCTCACGATGCCCGGCATACCGGGGCTCGACGGCGCGCGCACCTACCGCTTCGAGGAGGGCGAGGCGACCGTCCGGGCCGGCGACACCTCCCCCGCCACACCCGTCGCGCGGGTCGACGACCTCGCCTTCACCCCCACGACGGTGCGCCACGTCCGCATGCTCGGAGTACGGCCCGACCCGGCCTACGGATACTCCCTGTACGCCTTCGAGGTGCGCGAGGGCCCCCAGGGCGAGGACCTCGCGCGCGGCCGGTCCGCCACCGCCTCGTCGGCCGACACCGGCAGGGGTGCGGCCCTCGCCGTGGACGGCGACCTCTCCACGCGCTGGGCGGTGTCGAGGGCCGAACGCCCGCGCGCCGACAGCTGGCTGGCCGTCGATCTCGGCGTCGAGCGCCTGATCGGCCAGGCCACCCTGCGCTGGGAGGCGGCGGCGGGCCGCGCCTACCGCGTCCAGGGTTCCCCGGACGGCCAGGAGTGGAAGGACCTGGTGACCGGGCCGGCGCCGGCGGTGAGCAGCAGAGGCGGCTGGCTCGATGTCGAGGGCCGCGCGGGGCTGGTGGTGCGTGACGGCCGGCACCCAATCGGCGTCTACGACGACAGGATCGTCCTCGGCGACGGGCCGGCGGCGCCTCTCCTCGTCGAGGGCTTCCCCGGCACACCGGCCGGAGAGCTGCGCACGATATCCCGGCGCCCCACCCCCTCGGCGGAGGCCGCCGAGGTCCGCACCACGCTGACGGACGGGCACCTGACCCTGTTCAACCTGTCCGGCGAGTCCGTCAGGACGCGGATCGCGATCCCCCGTACCGGCACGGAGACGGTGGTCTTCGAGGGCGTCCAGCGACTGACCGCCGACGGCACCGTTCTCGAGGCAGCCCTGGCCGCCGCCTCGGCGATCGTGCTGGCCCCGCGCTTCACACTCACCCCCCTCACGGGCCGACCGCTGCCGCCGGGCCTGCGGGTCGAGGTCGTCGACGGTGCGACCCTGCGCCTGTCCGGGGCCTCCTGCGCCGTACGCGTCCAGGCCCAGGGGCACGGAAAGACCGCCGTGGTCAGGGCGGACCGTACGATCACCGTCGTCCTGGCCGGCGCCGCCGCACACCCGTACGACGATCTGGCCCTCGGCAGGACCGTCTTCCCCACGAGCCCGCTGCCGGAGGGCATGTCCGACCCGGCGGCGGCGGTGGACGGCGACGCCCGTACGGCGTGGCGGCCCGGCGCGCGAGGCCGCATGGTGGTGGACCTCGGCGCGCCCCTCCCGGTCCGTCTGGCGGAGGCCGAGTGGACGGCCGGCCCGGTGCCGGGCGCGACGGTCGGCCTCAGCACGGATGGCATCACCTACCGGAACGCCGGGCTCCTCACCGGGCGGGGCCGCCTGCGCCGCCTGACCGTCTCCGGGACGGCGCGCTACGTCAGTATCGAGGCCGAGGGGGCGCACACCTCGGTGGCACACCTGCGGCGCCTGACGGTGCGCTGAGGACCTGGGTCGGAGGTTCGTTGTTGGTTTGGTGTGAGTCCGTCCGGGTCCGAAGATTCCGCCGTTGTCGGTCGTTCCGCCGACTGTGTTGACGGACACGACTGCCGCACCGTCGCGAGGTCCGCCGTCCGAAGGTCTGCACCGTCCAGGCCACAGAGCGCTCCGGGCCACAGAACGTCCCGGGCCGCAGAGCGCCGCGCGCACGAACGTGTGGGCGCGGAATCGTGCGGCGGCACGAATTTCGCCGTCGCGGCCGCGTCTACCATCCGGTGACCGCAAGAGTTCCTGGTTGGAGGGCTCCCTCATGGCGAATCCGAACGATGTCGAGACGTGGATCCGGGCGAGGCTGCCCGCCCTGCTGGCCGAGCACCAGGTTCCGGGCGCCGCCATCGCGGTGTGCGTCGGCGATGAGACCGTCGACTTCGCCACCGGCGTGCTGAGCAGGGCGACCGGCGTCGAGGCGACCACCGACTCGGTGTTCCAGATCGGCTCCATCACCAAGGTCTGGACAGCCACCCTGGTCATGCAGCTGGTCGACGAGGGCCGAATCGACCTTGACGCTTCGGTGCGCCGTTACCTGCCCGACTTCGTGTTGGCCGACAACGCCGCGGCGGCGGCCGTCACCGTACGCCAACTGCTGTCCCATACGGCCGGGTTCGAGGGTGACATCTTCACGGACACCGGTGTCGGCGACGACTGTGTGGAGAAGTACGTGGCCACGCTCGCCGATGTGCCCCAGCTGTTCGGACCGGGGGAGATGTTCTCGTACAACAACGCCGGCTACTGCGTCCTGGGCCGCATCGTCGAGGTTCTGCGCGGTGCGTCGTACGACGAGTGCCTGCGCCGCTTTCTCTTCGCGCCGCTCGGCCTCCGTCACGCTGCCGCGAGCCCCTACGAGGCGATCCTGCACCGCGCCGCCGTCGGCCACCTCACCGCAGAACCGGGGGCCGAGCCCCAGCCGGCGCCGGTCTGGTCCATCACCCGGTCCAACGTGGCCGCAGGGGCCATGCTGGCCATGAGCCCGCGCGACCTGATCGCCTTCGCCCGGCTTCATATGGCCCCGGGCCACCGCGCGTTGAGCGGGGCGAGCGTACGGGCGATGCGGGAACGCCAGGTGGATGTGCCGTATCTGGGCACGGACACGTCCTGGGGTCTTGGCTGGGAGCTGTTCGACTGGCCGGGCGGCCGGGTGGTCGGCCATGACGGTGGCACCATCGGGCAGCGTGCCTTCCTGCGGGTGGTGCCCGAGCGGGGCGTGGCGGTCGCACTGCTCACCAACGGCGGTGAGGTGATCCCGCTGTTCGAGACAGTCTTCGCGCACATCCTGGGCGAGCTCGCCGGTGTGACCGTTCCGAAGTACCCGGTCCCGTCGGCCGAACCCCGCCGCGTGGACGCCACGCGGTACGTCGGCACGTATGCCTCCCGGATGGCCGAGAGCACGGTCGGCCAGGACGCCGAGGGCCGTATCTGGGTGGACCAGAGGCCGACCCCGGTCGCCGTGGGCCTGGGCATGACGCCGCAGCGCTACGAGTTGCTGCACCTGCGCGGCGACACCCTGCTCGCCGCCCGGGCCGAGGCGGGGGTGCACATGCCGCACACGTTCGTCGGGGACGACGGCGCCGGCCACGCCCAGTACCTGCACACCGGTCGGGCGGACCGGCGCCTGACACGGTGAAGGAACGATGCGGCGTCGCCCCGGCCCGACGGCCCGGGAGGCGACGCCGCTCGGGTTACCGCGCAGCCGCGTCCACCACCGGCAGCACCAGCCTGCTCGGGTGGTCCCCGCCGTGCGCGACGGTGTTGAGGGCGACACGTGCGTCCGCCTGGGTCGCCACCACACCGAACCGGTTCAGACTGCGGGCGAACCACGGGAAGTCGCTGCTGGTGACAGTTACCCGCACCCGGTGGCCGGGCAGGAACACATGCTGGGTCGGCCAGAGTTCCACGGTGAACCCGGTGATCTCGTCCGGCGTCAGCGGAGCCGGTTCGGCCGGCGAGTCACGGCACGCGGCGCGCAGACAGCCCTGGGTGACCTTGTAGGACCGGCCGTCCGGGTGGACGTCGCAGAGCTTCACGTGCCACTCGGTGTCGTCGCAGTCGGACGACGCGAACAGTTCGACGCGGCCCCATCCCGAGATCCTGGTCTCCGTCTCCAGCGACGGACCGGTGAAGGTCAGGACGTCCGGGCGGGCCTCGTTGACATCCTGCAGCAGCGGCACGTCCTCGACCGGATAGGCCCGCACATCCACCTGGGTCGGCACCGGGTCGGCAGGGTCGTACCGGTAGGCGGTCGAGGACTCCTGCTCCTGAGCGGTGACGGTCAGGACACCCTCCTCGTCCTGGTGGCCCAGGAACAGGGACCGCTCGGACGTCGCCATCGGCCAGGTGTCCGGCGTACGCCACCGGTCGGTGCCGGGCTCGAAGAGCCGGATCCTGGCCACGTCGTCCAGCCCCGGCCCCTTGTTCTTCAGCCAGTGGTCGAACCATCGCAGATGCTCGGCGTCCATGTCCCAGGCCGCGTCCGGGCCGAGGTCACGGCCGGCGTAATAGCGGTCGGGGTAGCGGGACTTGAGGTGGCTCCATGGTCCGACCAGCAGATACTGCGAGTCGGCGGCCGGGGAGGCCGCGGCCATGTGTTCGTAGTGGTGGAACGCGCCGAGCAGGTCCTCCAGGTCGTACCAGCCGGTGACGTGCAGGCAGGGGATGTCGATGCGGTCGTAGCGGTCGTCGAAGCGCAGCGCCTGCCAGAAGTCGTCGAGGCGGTCCTGGCGGGTGAGCAGCCGCCAGTTGTCCTGCGGGATGCCGAGTTCGGTGCCGATGGCGTCGTAGGGCAGGGTGGGCAGGAGGCGGTCCCAGTCCATGGCGGCCATGGCGTGGATCTCGGAGATGCGGCGGCGGGTGGCAAACGCCCACCAGGCGAAGTACAGCTGGAAGGCACCGTTGGTGAACGGGATCTCCTGCTGCCAGCGGCCGGCCGCTGACGTGGAGACCATGCAGGTCAGGTGCGGGGGCCTGCGCGAGGCCGCCGCCCACTGGGTCCAGCCCATGTAACTCAGGCCGGTCATTCCGACATTGCCGGTGCACCAGGACTGCGCGGCGACCCATTCGACGACGTCGTAGCCGTCGTCGGGGTCATGCGCGAACGGCACCCAGGTGCCCTGCGACTTGCCGCGTCCCCGTACGTCGACCGCCACGAACACGTACCCGTGCCGCTGGTAGAAGCGTGCCTCGTCGGTGGCGAAGCCGACACTGTCCTTTCCGTACGGTGTGATGGTCACGATCGCGGGCGCGGGCCCGTCGCCTTCGGGAAGGTAGACGTCGGCGGCGAGTTCGACGCCGTCGCGCACGGGGATGCCGGTCTCGAACCGCCGTGGACCGGATTCGTCGGTGTCGCGCAGCCAGCGGGCGAACGGCGTCGCCGGCGCGTCGGTGGAGGTGCCGGGAAGCTCAGACATACACAGGGGCTCCTTGAGAACAGGACCGGCGGGGTTGTCCCGTCGGCCAGGGCCTGTCCGGCGTTCGGGGGCGGACAGGCCCCGAGGGGATGGAGGCTAGGAGCCGAGGGCCGCGGGCACCTCGTGCGCGCCGACGAAAAGCCGCGCCGGGGTTCGCACCCTCCCGTCACGGGAGCGGTGGCACCGCCCGCGGTCCGGGCCCCTGTCCGTGACGACGAGCGGCCCGGGGCGTTCTCGTCTGCCGGTACCAACACCACGCCCGGCGCCTCGGGCACCATGACACACCAGCCATTTTCGGCCGGTCACGACCACTGGAGGAGGTAGGAGGACATGAGACCGAGCGCAGTGGGCGCCTGGGCATGTGCCGGCGCGATGGTGCTGGCCGGTTGCGGCACCGGCACGGTGACCGGGACCGGCAAGATCGTCGACGGCGGGACGTTCACGTTCGCCCTGGACTCGGACCCGGGAAATCTCGATCCGCAGGCGTCGGCATTGGCCACGGCGACCCAGATCGGCCAGTTCGCCTACGACCACCTGCTCAACTCGAACGCCGACGGCAAGCTCGTCTCCGGTCTGGCGACCACCTGGAAGGCGACCGACAAGAAGGTCGTCCTGAGCCTGCACAAGGGCGTCACCTGCTCCGACGGCTCCGCGTTCACCGCCGCCGACGCCGCCGCCAACATCAACTACGTCGCCGATCCCGGGAACAAGAGCCCGCTGCTCGGAGTCTTCCTCCCGGTAGGCGCCCAGGCCACGGCCGACACCGCCGCCGGTACGGTGACGATGACCCTGGCCGGTCGGGCCCCGTTCGTTCTCCACGGCCTGGCGGCGCTGCCGATGGTGTGCGCGAAGGGCATGCGGGACCGGTCGTCGCTGGCGCACGAGACCCTCGGCACCGGCCCGTACCGGCTCACCAAGTCCGTGGCCGGAAACGAGTACACGTTCCGGAAGCGGTCCGGCTACACCTGGGGCCCGGACGGCATCGGCACCGCCACGAAGGGACTGCCGGACACGGTCGTCGCCAGGATCGTCCCCCAGCAGACCACGGCCGCGAACCTCCTGCTCTCCGGTGCGCTGAACGCCGCCACCGTCACCGGCGCTGACACCTCCCGGCTGGAGGGGGCGCACCTCTTCGCCGCCAAGTCGCCCACGGTCACGGGGGAGATGTGGTTCAACCAGGCCAAGGGCCGCCCGACGGCGGAAACCCCGGTACGCCGGGCGTTGACGCAGGCGCTCGACCTGGCTCAGTTGCGCAAGGTGCTCACCATGGCCAAGGGCGCCGTGCCCACGACGTTCACCGCCGCCGAACCGCTTGTCTGCCCCGGCGACTCCATCACGAAGGCGTTGCCCGCACACGACCCGGACGCGGCCGAGCGGCTCCTGGACGCCGCGGGCTGGAAAGCCGGTGGCGACGGCGTACGGGAGAAGAACGGCCGCGAGCTCGCGCTCACGTTCGCCTTCGACACCAGCCTCCTCGGCTCCAGCGGGACGGCGGCGGCCGAACTCGCCACGCAGATCTGGCAGAAGCTGGGCGTGAAAATCATCAGCCGCCCGCAGGACCTGACCCGTATCGGGCAGACCCTCTTCACCACGGGCGACTGGGACATCGTCTGGGAGGCGCTGGTCCCGGGCTCGCCCGACCAGATGGTTCCGTTCCTGTCGGGGCCCGTGCCGCCGGCCGGTACCAACTTCGCGCACATCGACAACGCCGACTACCGCGCCGGCGTCGCGCACGCCGCGAGCATCCCCGGTACCGAGGGCTGCCCGCGGTGGCTGGCGGCCGAGAGCGCCCTGGTCGAGGACGCCGCTGTGATTCCGTTCGCCAACCAGGCCATCCAGACGTTCGGCAGCGGCGCCACGTTCGAGTACGCCGGTGCCCTTGTCCCCACCAGCATCCGGATGCGCGCCCGCTGATCGCGGCGCATCCGCACACCCCAACCCCAGCAGGCCCCGCCCGCCGACCGGAGAGACAAGGACGGCCGTGACCGACTTGAACCAGGCACCACCAGCCCCCGCAACGGCCCGGTTGACCGGCAACACCTGGGTGCGCTTCGCGGCGCGCCGCGCGGGCCGACTGGTCCTGTCGCTGTGGGTGCTGGTCACGGCGGCGTTCCTGATGATCCACCTCATCCCGGGCGACCCGGTCCGCGCCGCGCTCGGCCCGACCGCGCCCGCTTCCCTGGTCGCCGCGCGCCGCGCCGATCTGGGGCTCGACAACCCGCTGCCGGTGCAGTACGTCCACTATCTGCGGGACGTCCTCAGCGGCGATCTGGGCACCTCGATGACCTTCAACCTGCCGGCTTCGCGGGTGATCGGCGATCGGCTGCCCGCGACGCTGCAACTCACCCTGACGGCGTTCGCGGTCGCGGTCGTCATCGCGGTGCCGGTCGGCGTCCTGATGGGCGTGCTCACCCGGGGTGGCCGGGCCCGGCGCGCCGAGTTGGGGTTCACCGGGACGAGTGTGGTGCTCGGCACGATCCCCGACTTCCTGCTCGGGGTGGTGCTCGTCTACGTGTTCGGGGTGAGCCTGGGCTGGCTGCCGGTGGCCGGGAGCGCGGGGGCGAGTTCGTACGTGCTGCCCGTGCTGTCCCTGGCTGTCGGGACGGCCGCGGTGCTGGCCCGGCTGCTGCGGGTGCAGATGGTGACGGTGCTTGAGGCCGACTACATCCGTACCGCCCGCGCCAAGCGGCTGTCCGCCGCCGCCCTCCATGTGCGGCACGCGCTGCCGAACGCGCTGACAGCGACGATCACCGTCGGCGGGCTGCTGCTCAGCTCGATGGTCGCCGGGTCCGTGCTCGTGGAGAACGTCTTCGCCTGGCAGGGACTGGGCAACACCATCGTCCACTCCATCCTGGCCAAGGACTATCCGCTGGTACAGGGCATCGTCCTGGTCTACGGCCTCGGAGTGCTACTGGTGAACGTGGTGGTCGACGTGGCCGTGGCGCTGCTCGACCCGCATTCGGCGACGATCCGGGAGAGCTGAGCGATGGCCATGAGAACACCTTCCCCCGCCGGGCGGCGCCCGGCCGGACCTCGTCGCGGTGGCCGGTCCGCCGACTGGCTCCCCGTGCTCCGCACCCCGGTCGGGGCGGGCGCCGGCCTGCTGCTCGGTGGTGTCCTCGTCCTGGCGGTGATCGCACCGCCGGTATGGGGAGACCAGGCAGCGGCGGTCAACACCGACATCCTGCTGGAGGGTGCCTCGCCGTCCCACTGGGCGGGCACCGACAACCTCGGCCGTGACCTGTTCCTGCGCGTCCTCGTCGCCACCCGTCTGTCGGTGGGGCTGGCGCTGGTGGCCACATGCATCGCGGTCGTCACGGGGCTGCTGCTGGGGACCGCGGCGGTGCTCGTCGGGCGGCGCGCGGCCCGGCTCGTCGCGACCGTCGTCGACATCGCGGTCGCCTTCCCCGGACTGCTTCTGGCCCTGTTCTTCGCGGTGATCTTCGGGGTCGGCACCACCGGCGCGGTGCTGGCGATCGGATGCGCCGCCGCCCCCGGGTTCGCCCGGCTGACGCAGACCCTGGTCGCCGGGGTCGTCGAACGCGACTATGTCGCCGCCGCCCGGATCGCCGGCGTGGGCAGGCTCCGGCTGCTGCTGCGGCACGTGCTGCCGAACATCGCCGAACCGCTCGTCGTCAACGCCACCATCGGCGCCGGTTCCGCGCTGCTGGCGTTCGCCGCGCTGTCGTTCCTCGGGCTGGGGGTGCAGGGGGCGTCCTACGACTGGGGGCGGCTGCTCGGCGACGGTCTGAACGGCATCTACGTCCACCCGGCGGCAGCCCTGGCACCCGGCATCGCCATCGTCGTCGCGGGACTGGCGTTCAACCTGTTCGGCGAGGCGGTCGCCAAGCGCGTAGGACCGGCCACCACCGGACAGCTCACCCCCCTCGGCCGGCCGGCGCGACGCGCGACGTCCGACGCCGGCCGGACCTCGCGCTCCGACGCGGGCCGAGCCACCCCGGGCGGAGCCGGCGCGGATCTCGTCCTCGACGTCCGCGACCTGACCGTTACCGTCCCCGGCGCCGACGGTCCGGTACGCCCGGTCCGGGGCGTCGGCTTCCGCATCGGCCGTGGCCAGGCCATCGGCATCGTCGGCGAGTCGGGCTCGGGCAAGTCCCTGACCGTCCTGGCGGTCGCCGGACTCCTCGACGAGCGCGTCCGGGTCGACGCCGAGCGGCTGACGTTCCTCGGCACCGACCTGCTCAGCGGTACACCCCGCGACCACGCGCGGCTGCTCGGCTCGTCCCTCGCGATGGTGTTCCAGTCCCCGACGACCTCCTTCAACCCCGCACTCCGCGTCGGCGGCCAGCTCGCCGAAGTGTCCCGGCGGCACGGCGGCCTGAACCGGCGGAACGCCGCCGCCCGCGCGGTCGACCGGCTGCGCGCGGTGCGCGTCCCCGCCGCCGGACGCCGGGCACGCCAGTACCCGCACGAGTTCTCCGGCGGCATGCTGCAACGCGCCATGATCGGGATGGGCATGATGGGCTCCCCGGCACTGCTCGTGGCCGACGAGCCCACGACCGCGCTCGATGTCACCGTGCAGCGACAGGTACTGCGGCTGATCGACTCGGTCCGGCGCTCCGACGCCGTCGCGACCCTGCTGATCAGTCACGACGTCACGGTCGTCGGACAGGTCTGCGACCGGGTCCTGGTCATGTACGCCGGCCGCATCGTCGAGGAACTCCCGGCGGCCGAGCTGGCGACCGGGGCGCGGCACCCGTACAGCCGGGCGCTCGTGGCGGCCGTGCCCGGCCTGCACAGCGACACACACCGCCCGCTGCCGGTCATCCCGGGTCGGCTCCCCGACCCGGCCGCGCTGCCGACGGGCTGCGCCTTCGCACCGCGTTGCCCGCTCGCGGACGAGCGATGTCACCGGAAGGAACCGCCGGTCGAGACCGACGCGGACGGCCGGCGGGTCGCCTGCTGGCACGCGGGTACCGGGACCGATCCCGGACCGCGACCCACCGCGGAACCGGCGGCCGATACGGCTGAGGCTGGAGAACGGTCATGAGAGAACTGCGTTTCGAGGGCGTCAGCGTGCGCTACGGCAGCCGCCGCGGCGGCTTCACGGCGGTGGACGGAGTGGACCTGACCGTCCCCGCCGGGGAGATCGTCGGCCTGGTCGGCGAGTCGGGGTCCGGCAAATCGACCCTGGCCCGCGCGGCGGTCGGCCTCCTCCCCGTGCACAGCGGACGGATCCTGCTCGGCGGCGAGTCCCCCCGGCAGCGGACCGGCGCCCGTCGGCCCGTACAGATGGTGTTCCAGGACCCGTACGCCTCGCTCGATCCGCGGATGACGGTCGGCGCGTCCATCGCCGAGACCCTGCCCCGCCGATTCGCGGGCGGTCCGAAACCGGCAGGCGCCGCGAAGTCCGATCGACAGCAGGAGGTCTCCCGGCTCCTCGAACGCGTCGGGCTCGCCCCCGACCGGGCGGCCCTGTATCCGAGGCAGTTGTCCGGCGGGCAGCAGCAGCGCGTCGCGATCGCCCGGGCGCTGGCCGCCGGGCCCGACGTGATCGTCGCCGACGAGATCACGTCGGCGCTGGACGTGTCCGTCCAGGGCACCGTGCTCAACCTCGTGCGCGACCTGCAACGCGACCTCGGTGTGTCGATGCTGTTCATCTCGCACAACCTGGCGGCGGTACGGTACGTCGCGAGCAGTATCGCGGTGATGTACCTGGGCCGGATCGTCGAGCACGGCCCGACGCGGGAGGTGCTCGCCGACCCCCAGCACCCCTACACCCGCGACCTGCTCGCATCCGTGCCCGACGCCCGGCACACCCTCGCCGACGAGTCCGACGAGTCCGACGAGCCGTCCGCGCGTGTGGTGCGCGACGCGGAACCGGCCGACCCGCACCGTCCTCCGGCCGGCTGCCGCTATCACCCACGCTGCCCGGTCGGCCCGCTGGTCCTGCCCGGCCGCGACGTGTGCCGCACCACCGAGCCCGGCCGCGACCACCCCCACCACACCGCCTGCCACTTCCCCGGCGGACCGGTGGCCCTGCCCGCACCTGCCGTGGCAGCCCTCTCCACCGACGAGCGAGGAGACACCGCGCCGTGACCCGCCGCCCCCGCATCGACGACCTGCACGGCCTGGCCGTCCCCGAGCAGCCGGCGCTCTCCCCGGCCGGCGACCGACTGGCCTATGTCCTCAGGACGTCGGACACGCGAGCCGACCGCGACCACCGTTCACTGTGGCGGGTGTCCGGCGAAGAACCGCCGCGGCGGCTCACCACGGGCCCCGCGGACACCTCGCCCGTCTGGTCGCCGGACGGCACCCGGCTCGTCTTCCTGCGGGCACCCGGCGACGCGGCCGGACCGCCGCAGCTGTGGCTGCTGCGGGCCGACGGCGGCGAACCCGGGCAGCTCACCCGGCTGCCGCTCGGCGCGGGCGCACCGGTGTGGAGCCCCGACGGCACGCGCCTCGCGTTCAGCGCGCCCGTGGACCCCACCGCGGTCGAGGGCGAGGACGACGCCGCCCGGCGCCGGCGAGAAGCGGCGCCCGTCGTGGCCGAGCGGCTCGACTACCAGGCCGACGGCACCGGCCTGCTGCGCTCCGTCCGCAGGCACGTCCACGTCCTCGACCTCGTGGAAGGGCGGTGCCGGCAGGCCACCGGCGGCGACTGGCATGCCGGCACCCCGGCCTGGTCACCCGACGGCACCCGACTGGCCTTCGCCGCCGCGCCCGGACCGGACACCGACCTCACCCTGCGCGTCCCCCTCCATGTCCTCGACGCGACCGACGAGAAGGCGAGCCCCCGCCGGGTCGGCCCGGCCGACCTGTGCGCCGGCCCGGTGGCCTGGACCGGCGACGGCAGGGCGCTGCTGACGGTCGGCACGGTCGGCGGCTCCCCCGGGCACGCCGGGCTGCTTCGGGTGCCGACGGCCGGGGGCGATGTGGTGGATCTCGCGGCGCCGCTGGACCGCAACGTCATGCCCGGCGGCACCGGATACCCGGGTGCGGCACCGCGGTTGACCGACGACGGCCGCACCGTACTGTTCTGCGCCCGCGACCGCGGATGCACCCGGCTGTACGCGGTGGACGTCACCGGCGGCCCCGTGCGGCACGTGCTCGGCGGCACCGGAGAAGTCGTCTCCGGACTGTCCGCGGCCGCGGGCACGGCCGCGGTCGTCCTCGCGACGCCGACGTCGTACGGCGAGATTGTCACCGTGGACCTGGCAGGCGGCGCACCGCGCGTGCGCACCGGCCATGGCGCGTCCCTCGCGGACGTACGGCCGTACCCGCGCGTCGAACGGGAGTTCACCGTCTCCGACGGCACCCGGGTCTCCGGCTGGCTGATCCGGGACCCGGACGCGCGTGGCCCGCAGCCGCTGCTCCTGGACATCCACGGCGGACCGCACAACGCGTGGAACGCCGCCGCGGACGAAACCCACCTCTACCACCAGGAACTCGTCGCGCGCGGCTGGTCGGTGCTGCTGCTCAACCCCCGCGGCAGCGACGGCTACGGCGAGCGGTTCTACACCGCGGCCCTCGGCGCGTGGGGCAGCGCGGACGCCCGGGACCTCCTTGAACCGCTCGACGACCTGGTCGCCGAGGGCGTGGCCGATCCACGGCGGCTGGCCGTGGCCGGCTACAGCTACGGCGGCTATCTGACCTGTTACCTGACCAGCCGCGACAACCGGTTCGCGGCGGCGGTCGCGGGCGGCCCCGTCACCGATCCGGTCAGCATGGCCGGCAGCTCGGACGACGGACAGTCCCTCGCTCTCCACGAGTTCGGCGGCCACTCCTGGCGCGACCACGACCGGCTCGCCGCCATGTCACCACTGGCGCAGGTGAATCACGTACGCACGCCCACGCTGATCCTGCACGGCACAGCCGACCTGCGCTGTCCCCTCGGGCAGGCGCAGCAGTGGTTCACGGCGCTGCGCCGGATGGGCGTGCCCAGCCGGCTCGTGCTGTACCCGGACGCGTCGCACACGTTCATCGTGGACGGTCGTCCCTCGCATCGACGGGACTTCAACCGGCGCATCGTCGACTGGGTGGAGCACCACGCGCACCGCGATCGTTCCGCCACCACCAAGGAGGACTGACATGGGGACCGGCATGGACCACTCGGCGCTGTCCGCGCGGACACGGGCCGCGCTGCCCGGACTCCTCGCCGGCATCGAACGGCTCGTCACCTGCGAGTCCCCGTCGAGCGACCTCGCCGCCGTGGCGCGCAGCGCCGACGTCGTCGCCGAACTGGGCGCCGCCCGGCTCGGCGCCGCCCCGGAGCGGATCGTCCTCGACGGCGTTACCCACCTGCGCTGGCGGTTCGGCCCCGGCCCGACGCGCGTGCTGCTGCTCGGCCATCACGACACGGTGTGGCCGATCGGCTCCCTGACCACCCACCCCTTCGGCCTCATCGACGGTGTCCTGCGCGGCCCCGGCTGCTTCGACATGAAGGCCGGTCTCGTCATGGCGATGCACGCCGCGGCGGCCCTGCCCGACCCTTCCGGCGTGACCCTGCTCATCACGGGCGACGAGGAAGTCGGCTCACCCACCTCGCGAGAGCTGATCGAGACCGAGGCGTCCGGCTGCGCCGCCGCACTCGTACTGGAGGCGTCGGCGGACGGCGGGGCCCTGAAGACCGAACGCAAGGGCGTCTCACGCTACGAGGTACACGTACAGGGCCGCGCCGCGCACGCCGGGCTGGAGCCCTGGCGCGGCGTGAACGCCGGCGTCGAGCTCGCCCACCAGGTCCTGGCCGTACAGGCACTGGCCGACCCCGCGCAGCACACGACCGTCGTACCGACCGCGATGTCGGCCGGCACGACGTCCAACACCGTGCCCGCGCGGGGACGGCTCGACGTGGACGTGCGGGTCCGGTCGGTGACCGAGCAGGAACGCCTCGACACCGCCGTACGGGCGCTGCGGCCGGTACTGCCCGGCGCCGGTCTGGAGATCACCGGCGGCCCCAACCGCCCGCCCCTGGAGGCCCGCGCCTCGGGGGACCTGTTCGACCGCGCCGCCCGGCTCGCCGCCCGACTGGGCCTGGCCCCCCTCACGGGCACCGCGGTCGGCGGAGCCTCCGACGGGAACTTCACCGCCGGCATCGGCACGCCCACCCTCGACGGCCTGGGCGCCGTCGGCGGCGGCGCGCACTCCGCCGACGAACACGTACTCGTCGACGAACTGCCCCGCCGCACCGCTCTGCTCGCCGCGCTCCTGGCCGACCTGCTCGCCGGCCGGCCGACACTCCCCTCCCCGTGCGGTCTCACGAATCAGCGGTCCTCCTCTCGTGCCACACGACCATGACCCGCGCGGCCCGGGCCGCAAGCATGGAGTCATGACCGACCTTCAGGAAGCCCCTGACGACATCGCGGGAATCGTCGAGGCCGCGCTGCACGCCGACACCGCCGTCCGGGCGGCCGGCGTGACACTCCGCGAACTCGTCCGCCACGACGAACTGGAAGCGGTGTCCCGGCTCTACGACACCATCTGGCAGCCCGCCCCGGGCAGACCACTGATGACCACGGAACTGCTGCGCGCGCTGGCCAAGTCGGGCAACTACGTGACCGGCGCATACGACGGCGACGAACTGGTCGGCGCGAGCGTCGCGTTCTTCGGCGCACCCAGGGACGGCTGCCTCTACAGCCACATCGCCGGAGTCTCGGACCGCATGCGCGGCCGTCACGTCGGTCACGCCCTCAAACTGCACCAGCGCGCCTGGGCGCTGCTGCACGGAACGTCCACGATTGTCTGGACCTTCGACCCGCTGGTCCGCCGCAACGCCTACTTCAACCTCGTCAAACTCGCCGCCTCACCGGCCGAGTACCTGCCCGACTTCTACGGCGGGATGCACGACACGATCAACGGCGGCGACGACAGCGACCGGCTGCTCGTGCGCTGGGATCTCACCGCCCCACGGGTCGTCGCCGCCTCCGCCGGCCACGGACCGCTCCTCGACGCCGCCGCCGAGCGGGCCGCCGGGGCGGCCGTCGCCCTGGACATCTCCGATGCCGGCCGGCCGGTGTCCGGAGTACGGAACGCCGAAACCCTCCTCGTGTCCGTCCCGGGCGACATCGAAACACTGCGCACCCAGGACCCGCAGACGGCGAAGGACTGGCGGCAGGCCCTGCGGGAGGTCCTCGGCGGGCTCCTCGACGACGGCGCACGGGTGACCGGATTCGACCGTGCGGGCTGGTACCTGCTGACCCGCGGCCACGACACGGACCATCCTCAGGAGGACAACCGATGAGACTCAAGGGCGTGGAACTGCGCCGGATACACATGCCTCTCGTCACACCGCTGCGCACCTCGTTCGGCACCGAGTCGCTGCGCGACATCCTGCTGCTGCGCGTGGTCACCACCGACGCCGAGGGCTGGGGCGAGTGCGTGGCGCTTCAGGACCCCAGGTACTCCTCCGAGTACGTGGACGGGGCGGCCGATGTGCTGCGCCGCTTCCTGGTGCCCGCACTCGCACGCCTCGACCACCTGGACGCGGTGGCGGTCGCCCCCGCCCTCGAACCCTTCCGCGGGCACCGGATGGCGAAGGCCGCACTGGAAATGGGCGTCCTCGACGCCGAGTTGCGCGCCGCCGGCCGGCCGCTCGCCCGGGAACTGGGCGCCGTGCGCGACCGCGTCCCGTGCGGCGTCTCGGTCGGGATCATGGACTCCGTCCCCGAACTGCTGGACGCGGTCGGCGGATACCTCGACGCCGGCTACGTCCGGGTCAAACTCAAGATCCAGCCCGGCTGGGACCTCGAACCGGTCCGGGCGGTCCGTGAGCGATACGGCGACGGCGTACTCCTGCAGGTCGACGCCAACGCGGCCTACACGCGGGCCGACGCGCGCCACCTCTCCCGCCTCGATCCCCACGGCCTGCTCCTGATCGAGCAGCCGCTCCCCGAGGAGGACCTCCTCGGCCACGCCGGGCTCGCGAAGTCCATGGCGACCCCGATCTGTCTGGACGAGTCGATCGTCTCCGCCCGGGCCGCCGCCGACGCCATCGCGCTCGGCGCCTGCTCCATCGTCAACATCAAGCCCGGACGGGTCGGCGGCTATCTGGAAGCACGCCGCGTCCACGACGTCTGCCACGCCCACGGCGTGCCCGTGTGGTGCGGCGGCATGCTCGAAACGGGTATCGGCCGCGCCGCCAACGTCGCGCTCGCCGCTCTGCCCGGTTTCACGCTGCCCGGCGACACCTCGGCCTCCGACCGCTACTACGCGGCCGACCTCACCGAGCCCTTCCTGCTCGACAACGGCCACCTGGCCGTGCCGACCGGCCCCGGCATCGGAGTGGAGCCGCTGCCCGAGCGGCTGGAGGCGGTCACGATCTCGACGGAGTGGCTGTCCGGCTGAACCTCGATCGGACATCGGACAAGCGCCCACCTGACTGGTCGCCGGGAACAAAACCGGTGACGGATCTCGTTCATCCGGACGAATCAGGCTGCTCTCTCCACGGTTAGCGTCAGTCAGGTGGTGCTACCCCGAATGAACCCGCGCCCCCGTACCAGTCTCGGCCGACTGCTGGACGACCTCGGCACGACGCTGCTCCACCTCGTCCATGGCGAGTCCGGTCGCGGCGAGCACATCGGGGGCCTCGTCATCCATGACCCGATCGACGCACCCGTGCTGCCGCCCCGGGCGCTGGTCCTGGGCGTCGGCATCCACCGGGCCGCCGACATCGTCGCGCTCCTGGACACCCTGGGCGCCCAGGGCTCGGCCGGACTGGTGCTCCGCGCCCCCGTACCCACCGACGTCGACATACGAGCGGCCGCCGAAAGCTCCGGCGTCGCGGTGCTCGGTCTCACGCCCGGCGCCTCGTGGACCCAGCTCACCGCGATGCTGCGCTCCCTGCTTGCCGAGGACGACGTCGCGGACCCCGACGCGGCGACACTCGGCGGCGTTCCGTCCGGCGACCTGTTCACGCTCGCCAACGCGATCGCCGCGCTGTTGGACGCGCCGGTGACCATCGAGGACCGCAGCTCCCGCGTCCTGGCCTTCTCCGGCCGGCAGGACGAGGCCGACACGGCGCGGGTCGAGGCCATCCTCGGCAGGCAGGTTCCCCAGCGCTACTCGCGTCTGCTCGCCGAGCGCGGCGTGTTCCAGCAGATCTACCGCGACGACTGTCCCGTCTTCATCAGCCCGTCCGCCGATGCGGCCGAGGCGGTCGGCTTCTCACTGCCTCGCGTGGCCATGGCGGTGCGCGCGGGCGACGAGGTCCTCGGGTCGATCTGGGCCGCGGTCAAGGAGCCGCTCGAAGCGGAACGGGCACACGCCCTGCGGGACGCGGCCAAACTCGTCGCCCTGCACATGCTCCGCGTCCGCGCCGGCGCCGACGTCGAACGCAGGCTGCGGGCCGAACTGGTCGGCTCCGCACTGGAGGGAGGGCCCGGCGCCCGCGACGCGCTGAACCGGCTCGGCCTGGCCGACCAGCCCGTGGTCGTCCTCGCGCTCGCCCTGGCCGACTCGCCCGGCGAACCGTCCATCGGCGCCGACGCCGTACTGACCGCCGAACGCCAGCGGGTCGCCGACGCCTTCGCGATGCATGTGAGCGCCGTTCATCCGCGCAGCGCCGCGGCCCTCGTCGGCGATGTGGCCTACGCACTCGTCCCCACGGGACGGGATGTGGCGGACGGCGAGGAACGCGCGCTGCGGATCGCCTCCGACTTCGTCGACCGCGTTGGCGCCCGCATCCCGGCCGTGATCGGTGTCGGCGCCGTCGCCGGTGCCGTCACCGACCTCGCGCACGCACGCGCCTGCGCCGACCGGGCCCTGCGCGTCCTGCGGTCCCACCCCGGCGAACCCCGGGTCGCCCGGCTGCCCGACGTACACGTGCAGTCGTTGATGCTCGAACTGCGGGACATGGCGGCTGCTCGGGGGGACCGCCCCAGCGGCCCGGTGGCACGGCTCCTCGCCTACGACGAGCGGCATCACGCCAGCCTGGTGCAGACCCTGAACGCCTGGCTGGACGCCTTCGGCGACGTCATCGCCGCGTCCGCCTCCGTCCACGTCCACCCCAACACCTTCCGCTACCGCCTGCGCCGCGTCGGCGAGGTCGGCGGCATCGACCTGGCCGACCCGGAGGCCCGGTTCGCGGCCATGCTCCAACTCCGTCTCCACTCGCTGTCGTAATTGCCGCCATTCCTCTCTCCGAATAGACAGAACCGGCAATGACGATCACGCTGTGCGGCGAGGGGACGGCAGGTCGTAGTACCGCTGTACGAAAGGGAACCCGCAACTTCGTTTCATCGGCCATGCCCGTGGAAGCCGCGGCGGGGTTCGATGGCTGAGCACGGCCGACAGCGCGTCACCCGACCCCGAGGAACCCGCGATGACCCGACCCGACACCGGCCCGACGCCACCCGCGGCGTCCCACTCCCCGACGGGCATCGTCGGCCCGCCGGATGCGCTGGCGCAGCTTCCCCGGTTCGCGGGGCCGTCGACCTTCGCCCGGCTCCCCCGCCTGGATGAGGTGGCTCGGGCCGACGTGGCGATCGTCGGGGTTCCCTTCGACTCGGGAACCACCTACCGTCCGGGAGCCCGATTCGGGCCGGAGGCCGTTCGCGCGGCATCGAAACTGCTCAGGCCCCATCACATCGGCCTGGATATCGAGCCGTGGACGGCCCTCCAGATCGTCGACGCGGGGGATGTCGGGGCGACGCCCTTCGACATCCCCCGGGCGATCGAGCAGATCGAGCATGCGGCGCGGACGCTCTACGCCGACGCCCGGAACATCGTGGCGATCGGCGGGGACCACACCATCGCGCTCCCACTGCTGCGTGCCGCGCACGAGCAGTTCGGCCCCATGGCACTCGTGCACTTCGATGCGCACTTCGACACGTGGGACACCGTCTTCGGCAATCCGCTCGCACACGGCACTCCGTTCCGCCGCGCCTTCGAGGAAGGGCTGCTCGCGTCGGACCACTGCATGCACGTCGGCATCCGGCACAGCACTCCCGCCGCGTCGGACTTCGACGACGACGCCGCGCTCGGGTTCGCGACGGTCACGACTCTCGACGTCGCCAGACAGGGGATCGACCGCGCGGCGGAGCGCATCCGACAGCGAGTGGGGGACCGTCCCGTGTACGTCAGCATCGACGTCGACGTACTCGACCCCGCCCACGCCCCCGGCACCGGGACGCCGGAGCCGGGCGGCCTGACCACGAGGGAGCTCCAGCTCCTGCTGTTCTCCCTCGCCGGCCTCGATGTCGTCGGAGCGGACGTCGTGGAGGTCTCGCCCGCCTACGATCACGCGCAAATCACCGCACTCGCGGCCGCAGGCATCACGTTCGACCTGCTCGCGATGTTCGCTCGGGGCCAGCGACCCCAGGCCGTGTCCCATAATTGATCTTGTGGGTGTTGACTCCCGGCAGGCCTCAAGACCGTTGGTCCGTTCATGGGGCGGGGCGTGCGGAGTTGGATTGTTCCGGACGGATTGTGGGAGATCGCGCAGCCGTTGATCCCTGCGTCGAGGGTGCGTCCGCAAGGGGGCGGTACGCGGGACACACCAACCGGCCAGTGGTGTTCATCGCAGGGTGAGGGGAGTTTCGGAGGTGGTGTGGGAGAGTTTCTCCGGGTTGCGGACGAAGTAGAGGCCGGTGATGCGGGCGTCCTCGACACTGATCGCCATGATGCCGTCGAACTCGCCGTCGAGACTGACAACGAGTGCCGGGCTGCCGTTGACCACGGTGGGGCCGATGGTGAGTCTGTTTCCGGTCCTGCCGGTTCTGCTGGTCACGCCGGCCATGAGGCGTGCGACTTTGCCGGAGCCGGTGACCGGTCGCAGTGCGGCGTGTTTGATGCCGCCGCCGTCGCCCATGTAGACGACTTCCGGGGCGAGTACGTCGAGGAGGCCCTGCAGGTCTCCGTTCTCGAGCGCGCGCCGGAATGACTCCAGGGCTGCCCGGACCTCGCCGGGGGAGGCCGTCTTGCGGGGGCGGCGGGCATCGACGTGCCGGCGGGCGCGGTGGGCGATCTGGCGGACGGCCTCGGGACTCTTGCCGACGGCGGCCGCGATCTCCTCGTACCCGACGTCGAAGGCCTCGCGCAGTACGAACACGGCGCGCTCGGTCGGCGACAGTGTTTCGAGGACGAGCATCATCGCCATGGACACACTCTCGGCGAGCTCGACGTCTTCGGCCGCGTCCGGTGCGGTGAGCAGCGGTTCGGGCAGCCAGGGGCCGACGTAAGCCTCTCTGCGGCGGATCGTGGTGCGCAGCCGGTTGAGTGACTGCCGGGTTGTGATCCGGACCAGGTAGGCGCGCTGGTCGCGTACCTCTTCCAGGTCGGCCTTGACCCACCGCAGCCAGGTCTCCTGGAGGACGTCCTCGGCGTCGGCCGCCGAGCCGAGCATCTCGTAGGCGACGGTGAAGAGCAGGTTGCGGTGGGCGACGAACGCCTCGGTCGCCGGGTCAGTGGCACGGTCGCTCATGTCGCGGCCCCTTTCCTTCGCAGCCGTTCGCTCCGTATCCGCCGGGATCGGCCCGGAGCGGCTTCCACGGTCTCACTGGGCTGCCGGCTGACCGGCGGTGGGCGCCTCGCTGGGCCCGGGCTGCAGCAGTTGCCGGCGCCTGTCGCCTCCCGAGACGCGGTGCAGGCTGTACGAGCCGGGCTTGTGGGCCTCGTCGGCCAGGTGTTTGACGGTGCCCTTGCACACGAACTCCTTGAGCTTCGCGCCGGGGCGGCCGGCGATGTGGAACCACAGTGCGACGTCGTACCTGTGGGCGAACTGGAAGATACCGGCGCGCCGGCCCAGGCTGATGCACTGGCCGGCGAACGCCTGGTTGAGGGGCGCGGGCCGCTCACCCGCGATCCGGCTGAGGACGGTGTCGGCGGCCCGGGCGCCCAGCGGCATCGCGGCCTGGCAGCTCATCCGCAGTGGCAGGTCCGACGGTGCCGCCGAGTCCCCGGCCGCGACGATCCGGTCGTCGTCCACGCTGGTCAGCGTCTCGTCCGTGAGGACACGGCCGAGGGCGTCCGTGCTGAGCCCGCTGCGCGCGGCCAGGTCCGGGACGCCGAACCCGGCGGTCCAGATGGTCACCCGGCTCGGCAGCTCCCGGCCGTCACCGAGCCGCACGGCATCGCGGGTCACCTCCGTCACCTGCGTGCTGGGGCCTTGCCGTACGGTCACCCCGAGCGCGGCCAGCCGCCCGGCCACCGAGCGCCGGCCACGCGGGTGCAGATACGGTCCGAGGATCCCGCCGCAGACCAACGTCACCGTGCGGCCCGCCTCCGCCAGCTCGGCGGCGGTCTCGATGCCGGTGGGACCGGCTCCGACCACCGTCACGGCGGCCGTCAGGGGTGCGGCGTCGAGGACCGGCCGCAGCCGCCCCGCCTCCTCGAAGGTGGCGATCGGGTAGGCGAATTCGGCCGCGCCGGGCACGCGGGGGTCGGCGCTGCCACTGCCCACCGCGTAGACCAGGTAGTCGTAGCCGACCGCGGTGCCGGTCGCCAACGTCACACTGCGCTCGGCGGTGTCGATCCGCGCCACGGTGCCGACCCTCAGCCGGACGTCCTCGTTCAGCACCTCTCCGTACTCGACGGCCGCCGGGTGGGACCCGCCCGCCAGCTGGTGCAGGCGGATCCGCTCGACGAAGGCCGGGCGCGGGTTGATCAGCGTCACCGTCACGTCGCCGCGCCGCGTCAGTCGGTTGGCCGCCATGACGCCGGCGTATCCGCCGCCGATCACCACCACGTCGGTGTTCAAGGTCATGATGCCCTCCTTGGGCTTCAGGGATTCGGCCTCAAGACACCGCCTGACCGACCACTGTGACAGGATGTGGGGCAGATCACATAGCGGGCTGTGGGTTCGATATCGGGCCCTCCGGTGCTGCCTTTCCGCGCGCGGTTCCTCTACGCTCGGTCGAGAGGTCATCAACTACCGTATGAAATCTGCCCGGTGACGGAGTCGGCGTGGGGTGCGCGTCCCCGCTCCACGCCACCACTGGACGGCTCCAGGCGCAGCCACGGGTCGGCACTTCCGGACGCCGACGACCCCGTGTGGCGCGTCCCGCCGGGCGGCGAAAGGGATGCGTCGTGCCTTCGGCGTCGGCGAACTACCGTACTCTGCTGCGCACTTCGGGTGCCGCGGCTTTCTTCCTTCCCGCTGCTGTCGGGCGTCTGGGCATCGCCATGACGGGGATCGGCATCGTTTGGCTGGTGCACGCGCGTACCGGGTCGTATGCCGCCGCGGGTCTTGTCACCGGCGGGTTCGCTGTCGCGGATGCCGTCGCCGGGCCCCAGATCGGGCGCCTTGTCGACGGGGCCGGGCAGGCGCGGGTGCTTCCCTGCGTGCTGGGCGCACACGCCGGGGCCGTGGCGCTGCTGCTCACCGGCGCCGTTCCTGACCTTGTCGCCGGAGTGCTTGTCGGGGCTACGCTGCCTCAGCTCGGTGCCCTGTCCGCCGCTCGCTGGTCGGCCCTGCTGTCCGGCGAACGGGCTGCCGCGCTGCCCACCGCCTTCGCACTGGAGGCCCTCGCCAACGGTGTGTCCTATCTGGCCGGACCGGCCCTGGTGAGTGTCCTCGGTGCGGCGGGCCGCCCGGGCGCCGGGGTGCTGCTCGCCGCCGCGCTCGTCGTCGTCGGCGGGCTCGCCCTCGCCGCCCAGCGCCGTACGATGCCGCCCCTCACCGGCCGCGCCGAACGCCGGCACGCCGGGCGTGCCCTGCTCCGCTCCGTGTTCCTGCGGCAGGTCGCGCTCGGCCTCGCGCTCGGGGTGTTCTTCGGCGCCATGCAGGTGTCCGTCGCCGCGTACGCCGTGGGACGCGGCACACCGGACGTGGCGGCGCTGCTCTACGCCGCCTCGAACTGCACCAATCTGGTGGGTGGCTGGGTCTACGGGGCGTGGAGCCACGGCGGCTCAACCCGGCGCCGCCAGGCCGTGGCCGCCGCCTGCCTCACCCTGGCGTGCCTTCCGCTGGTCTTCCTCGACGCGCCCCTCGCGGTCGGCGCCACCCTCGCCCTGACCGGACTCGCCGTGCCGGTCCTGCTGATCCTCTCTTCCGTCCTCACCGAGTCGGCGGTCCCACGCGCCGTCCTCACTCAGGCGTTCACCTGGGGCAACTCCGCGAGCGCAGCGGGATCGGCGGGCGCCGCGGCGGTCGCGGGTCGGATGGTGGACACGGGCGGCGCACACGACGGTTTCGCCGTGGCGGCGGGAGCCGCGGCAGTCATGACAGCCCTGGCGCTCGGCGGCCTGCGAAACCCACCACCGGGCGTACCGAAGCCGTCCGGCATTGCGCGGGGCGGCGCGAACGCGCGACACCCAGGTGCCGCGCGTTCTGCCGGCTGAGCGTCAGCCCGCCCAGACCTCGGCTTGGTCGGCCGGGACGGTGGTGGCCAGGCTCGCGACCGCGGGCGGGACGGCGAACGTCTCCGCCGACGGCGAACGTCTCCGCTCCCGCCGTGACCGCCGTGGACACGATCGGCGCGGGTGACAGTTTCATGTCCGCGGTCCTGGCCACCGTGCTCGGCGACGACGCGGACCCCGGAGCTCTCGGCCCCGCGGCCCTCGAACGCCTCGGCGGCCGTGCGGCTCCGGCCGCCGCCATCACCGTCCAACGGGAAGGAGCACAGCCCCCCCGCACTGGCCGAACTGCGCACCGCCAGTGATTGAGGCGCCCGCACACGCTGTCCGCACCCCGTAGTGCCTTCGGGGTGCGGACAGCTATGGCTTCAGGTGACCCACACCCGGCTGTTCGGCCAACAGCTCGGGGTGGTGCTTCTTCACCACCTCGGGGTGGGCGCGGATCCAGCCCTTGAGTTCGTTCCAGCCGAACTCCGCGAACAGAGGGTTGCCCGAGTCCTCGGTGACGCCCGCGGCGACGGACGCGCCGGGGAAGGGGAGCGGGGTGATGTGGGCGTCCAGGCGCGGGTTGTAGAAGAAGGGCGCGGAGTAGCGCTCGCGTGCTCCGGGCGGGGAGACCACACGGTGGTTGGTCGCTCGGAGGTAGCCGTTGGTCGCCACCTCCAGGAGTTCGCCCAGATTCACCACGAACGCGCCCGGCAGATGGGGCACCTTGATGAAGCCGTCGTTCTCCGGGGACTCGACCTCCAGGCCGGGCACCTCGTCCGTCAGCAGCAGGGTCAGGAACCCGTAGTCCTTGTGCACGCCCACGCCCTGGTCATCCCCTTCGGGGGCCCGCCCCGGGTAGCGGATCAGCTTGAGGTGGTTGCGCGGGTTTCCGGAGAAGGCGTCGTCGTAGAAGTCCTCGGGACCGCCGATGGACGCGAGCAGTTCGTGCAGCAACCGGTGGGCGACCGCGCTGAGCCGGTCCAGCCACTCCAGCGAGACCTCCCGCAGCGCGGGCAGGGCCTCGGGCCACTGGTTCGGGCCCTCGAGCCACCAGTACGGCGGCTCGCCCGGCGCCGGCGCGCGAGCGGGAAGCTCGTTGCTGATGTCGACCTGGTCGCGCCAGTCGCGGCGGCCCTGGGTCAGCTCGTTGCCGATACGTGTGTAGCCGCGGAAGTGCGGGGAGTTGAGGTTGTCGATCGTGTGCCGGTCGGCCTCGGGCAGGGCGAAGAAGTCGCGGGCGGTGCCGAGCAGCCGGGCCTGTTCGGCGGCGGTGATGCCGTGCCCGACCAGGTGGAAGAAGCCGACGTCGCGGGCGGCCCGGTGCAGCGCCTCGCGGTCGAGGGCGGAGAGGTCGATCACGGGAAGGGAAGCGGGCTGCTGGTCCATGGATACCCCCTGGGGTGGAGTGCGCGGAAGGAGAGAGAACGGAGTCGGTGGCCCCGGCGGGACGGGCCCGCTTCAGCCCGCTGCCGACGCGCCGACGCGGGCGGCCAGTTTCGCGATCTCGGCGGGGCCGACCCGGCAGCAGCCGCCGAGGAGGACCGCTCCGGCGGCGAGCCACGAGGGGGCCAGATCCGCGCTCTCGTCCTCGGCCCCCAGCCAGCGGCGTGCCGTGGGTTCCCAGACACCGCCCCCGTTCGGATAGGCGACGCCGGGCAGGCCGGTGACCAGGCCGAGGGCCGGGGCAATGTCGGCGGCAGGGGCGCAGTTGACCCCCGTGGCGACGACGGCGTCGCAGCTCCGGGCCAGGGCGAAGGCTTCGGCAAGTGGCTGGCCCGCGCTGGTCGTCGTCCCGCGGATGCTGTACGAGAGCCAGGCCGGGATGCCCAGGCCGTCCAGAGCGGTCAGTACGGCCTCGGCTTCGCGCAGGTCGGGAATGGTCTCGACGGCGAAGACGTCGGGGGCCGCCTCGGCGAGAGCCTCCAGCCGGGGCCGGTGGAAACGGATCAGCTCGGCCGTGGTGAGCCCGTAGTTCCCACGGTACTCCGAGCCGTCGGCCAGCATGGCGCCGTACGGTCCCACGGACGCCGCGACCCAGCCCGTCCCGGCGGCGGCCTCGCGGGCCAGGGAGACACTGCGCCGTAGCAGTGCCGTCGTCTCGGCGCGGGTGATGCCCAGTCGGGCGAAGCCCTCGTACGTGGCCTGGTAGCCGGCGGTGATGGCGACCTGCGCGCCTGCCGCGTAGTAGGCGCGGTGGACGGCCGCGATCGCTTCGGGGGCGTCGCGGAGCAGGCGGGCGGACCAGAGCGTGCCGCTCAGGTCGTGGCCCTGGGCCTCGAGTTCGTTGGACATGCCGCCGTCCAGGACCAGTGGTCCGGCGGCCAGGGCGTCTCGGAAGGTGGTCACAGCACTCTCGTCACGAAGTCGCGGGTTCGGGGATGGTCGGGGGTGGTCAGGATCCGGGCGGGCGGCCCGGATTCCAGGACGCGTCCGTCGTCGAAGAAGACGACCTCGTCGGCGGCCTCGCGCGCGAAGCCCAGTTCGTGGGTGACGACGAGCATCGTCATGCCGTCGGCGGCGAGGCCGCGCATGACGTCCAGGACCTCGCCGACGAGTTCCGGGTCGAGCGCCGAGGTCGGCTCGTCGAACAGCATGAGCTTCGGCCGCATCGCCAGGGCGCGGGCGATGGCCACCCGCTGCTGCTGGCCGCCGGACAGCTGGGCGGGGTACGCGTCGCACCGGTCGGCCAGGCCGACGCGGTCCAGCAGCGCCCTGGCCTCGTCGGTGGCCTCGGCACGGGGACGGCCGGCGCCGACCGGTCCCTCGGTGACGTTGGCGAGTGCCGTCAGGTGCGGGAACAGGTGGAAGCGCTGGAAGACCATGCCGATCCGGCGGCGTTGCCGGGCCAGGTCACGGTGGCGCAGCTCGCGCAGCCCGCGTCCGTACACCTCGTACCCGACCGGTGAGCCGTCCACCAGGATCCGGCCGCCGTCGGGCCGCTCGAGACGGTTCACGCACCGCAGGAAGGTGGACTTCCCCGATCCGGACGGCCCGATCACGCAGGTGACCGTCCCGCGCGGCACGGACACGTCGACACCGCGCAGCACCTCGTGTCCGGCGAAGGACTTGCGGACCCCGGTGGCCTGGAGCATCATCGGCGGCTTCCTTTCGCGAAGTGACGTTCGAGGTGGTGCTGGCCGATGTTGAGGAGGGTCGTGACGGCGAGGTACCAGATGCTGGCGACGATCAGCAGCGGGATCGTCTGGTAGGTCCGGGCGTACACGATCTGTACGGAGTACAGGAGTTCCGCGTAGGCCAGCACGCTCACCAGCGACGTCGTCTTGAGCATGGAGATGGTCTCGTTGCCGACGGGCGGGATGATCACTCGCATCGCCTGGGGCAGGATGATCCGGCGCAGGGTCCTGGCCCTGGACAGGCCCAGTGCCTCCGCGGCCTCGCGCTGTCCGTCGTCGACCGAGACGATCCCGGCCCGGATGATCTCGGCGAGGTAGGCGGCCTCGTTGAGGCCGAGGCCGAGCAGGGCGGCGGCGAAGGTCGTGACGACGGAGTTCGCCGGGACGTTCCCGATCGCCGGCAGGAGGGGGAGGTGCAGCGACAGCGTCGGGTACAGCGCGGAGATGAACCCCCAGAACAGCAGCTGCACCAGGAGCGGTGTGCCTCGGAAGAGCCAGATGTACGCCCAGCTGACACCCCGGGCGACGGCGTTGTCCGACAGGCGCATGAGCGCCAGCGCGATACCCAGCACGAGTCCGATGGCCATGGCCGCGGCGGTGAGTTCCAGGGTGGCGAGCAGCCCCTTGAGCACGGTCCGGCTGAACAGCCACGCGCCGACCGTGCCCCAGTCGAAGCGCGGATTGGTGATCAGCGACCGGACCAGGGCCGAGGCCAGGATCAGGACCACGAGGGTCAGGACCCACCGGCCGGGCCTGCGGCGGCGGACGATCGGCAACTCGTCCATCACGAGGCCGAGTTGATCTTGAACTCGTCGACGGCACCGGACTCCAGGCCCCACTTGGCGAGGATCTGCCGGTAGCCGCCGGTCTCCTTGAGGTCCTCCAGGGCCGACTTCAGCAGGGCGGTCAGCTCGCTGTTCTTCGGGACCGCTATGCCGAACGGCGCGGTGTCGTACGACTCGCCGACGACGGCGAGCTTGCCGCCGGAGCGCTTGGCGGCGTAGGCGGCGACCGGCGAGTCGGCCAGGGCCGCGTCGGCACGTCCGCTGGTGACGGCGAGGTTCACGCCGGTGCCGTCCGGAAAGGTGCTGACCTTGATCGGCGCCTCGCAGGCCCTGGCGCGGGCGGGCAGGTCCACCAGCGCCTGGGTGGAGCCCTTCGCCACGGCGACGGTACGGCCGCACAGGGAGTCGCCCTCGGACGTGAGCCCCTCGGGGTTGCCCGTCGGGACCAGCAGGGAGGTGCCCGCGTTGAAGTAGGTGACGAAGTCGACGACCTTCTCCCGCTCGGCGGTGTCCGTGAACGAGGAGACTCCGATTTGGTACTTGCCCGCCTGAAGGCCCGGGATGATCGAGTCGAAGGGCACGTTGACGATGGTGACCTTGACCCCGAGGACCGTTCCGAGCGCCTTGTCCAGGTCGACCTCGGCACCGATGGCCGTCTTGTTGTCGGCGGCGAAGAAGTCCATGGGCGGGTAGCTGACGTCGCTGGCGACCGTAATGCCGCTCGCCTTCACCGCGGGCGGGACCTTGGCGGCGAGCCCGGCGTTCTCCACGACCGCGGAGGTGGCAGCGGTGGCGGAGGACGATCCCGACGACGGGCCGGCCGGCTCGGAGGGGTCTGCGCAGCCCGCCAGGAGCAGTGTCGCGGAGCCGATCAGTACAAGCGGGCGCAGAGCGGACAAGGGGAACTCCTGAAGTGCCTGTTTTTCCGAAGGATGTGGATGGAGGTTATCCAGCGTTGCGGAATAAACAAGTCTTGTTGCTCATCATGCACGGGTTCCGCCATGAACCTGCAATGTTCCCGCAATGAAAGGGGCCGGGGCGGGGTCGGCGTCCAGCGCTATGCTCGGCTCGCGATGACCACCGACAGCAGCCTGAAACGCGGCCTGGCCGTGCTCCGTCTCTTCGCCGAGCACCCTCCGCAGGACCCGCGCGGCCACACCGCCGCCGCGGTCGCCGCGCTGCTGGGCCGGGAGCGCAGCCAGGTCTCCCGCATCCTGCGGAGCCTTGAGGCCGCCCGGTTCCTGCGCCGCGACAGCGCGTCGCTGCGCTACTCGGTCGCCTGGGAGCTGTACGCGCGGGCCCAGCAGATCACCGAGGCCAGGCTGCGCCGGGACGGCCGGACCGCGCTGGAGGGTGTCGCCGCCGACACGGGGGAGTGCGCCTACCTGGGGGTCCTGCGAGGCGCCAGCTCGGTGACGATCCTGGAGTCGATGCCGCCGGCCCTGTCCTCGTTCGTGTCCTGGGTGGGCCGCGGGTATCCCGCCTACTGCAGCGACGCCGGGCAGGCTCTGCTCTTCGACGCCGACCGCGCCGAGGTCGCGGCCGTCCTCTCACGTACGTCCTTCGTCCGGCACGGCCCCAACACACCGGCCGGTCTCGACGACTTCCTGGCCCGGCTCGACGCGGCCCGCGAGCGGGGCTACTCCGTCGTCGACCAGGAGGCCGAGCCCGGCCTCTACTCGCTCGCCGCCCCGGTCAGGGACTTCCGCGGCGAGATCGTCGCAGCCGTCCAGGTCGTCGGCCCCCGCCGCCGCCTCGAGCCCGCGACAGCGGCCTGCGCCGACTCGGTGGTCCGCTGGAGCGACTGGCTGACCGCCGCACTGTGCTCGACGGACCAGGACTGAGGCTCTCAGCCGAGCAGGCGCGCCAGCCGCGCCGCGGCGTCACCGATCGCGGCGACGAGTTCGTCCCGATCGTCCCGGGCCGCCGCGTGCGGCACCACGGCACTGACCGCCGCCACGATGTCCCCGCGCGAATCCCGCACCGGCGCGGCGACCTCCAGCACGTCCTCGTCGTACTCGGACTCGCACACCGCGACCCCTCGCGCGGCGTCGTCGGCGACCCGCAGCAGAAGATCCTCCGCGGTCCGTGGCGCGTAGGGACCGCCCGCCCCGATGAAGTCCTCGCCGCCGAGGAGCTCGGTGATCTCCTCACGCCCATGGTCGAACAGGAGCGCCCGTCCTGCACTGGTGCACCACACCGGCGTCAACCGCCCCGCCCGTGCCCAGGAGAACTCGGCCCAGGCCGCCAGTTCGGCCCGTACCGAGAGCACCATCGCTCCACGGAGTACGTCCACATAGGCGCACGCCCCGAAGCGGATCACCAGTCCCCGCAGCAGCGCCCGGCTCTCCGCGCCCCACGGACCGGCCTGCGCCGCGACGGCCAGCAGGTCCCCGCCGGCGCGGAACTCGTGCCCGTCCCTGGCCAGTACGCCGGAAGCGACCAGATCCCGCAGCAGCCGCGACGCCTGCCCCTTGTCCAGCCCGCTCTCCTCCGCCAGCCGGACCACCCCGGGTCCTCCCCGGGAATCCAGCTCCCCGCGGACAACCCGCTCCACCAGTCCGAGTCCTCGGGGCAACGCCCCCATCACCACATCCACCCGCCGGATGCTACAGATCCCGTGCCCCGATGAATGCCGTCAGGACGGCCATTCCGGTTCGCGGACGGTCGCGTTGAGCGCGTCGAGGAGTACTTGGGCGGGTTGGGACGCGGGGGGTTCGCCGTACGCGGCGGCCACGACCTGTCCGCGCATGCCGCCGATCCGGCGGAGCCCGACCCCGGGGTGCCGGTCGGCGAGGAGGGTGAGTCCGGGCAGCAGGCTCACGCCCAGCCCGGCCGCGGGAGCGCCTGTACGGCGACGTAACCGTCGGTCTCGAACTCCGCCGAGCTCTGACAGCGGTTCGTCGAGAAGCGGTGTCGTGGTGGTGTCGCGGCGATCGCGCCGGGGCGGGCTGCCGTGTTCGAAGATCTGCGCCACGTCGGCGTCGTTGTTGCACAGGGCGCAGGGCGCAGGGCGCAGAGCGCGTCGGACGGTTCGGCTTCGCGAAAGGTGAGCTCGATGCCGACACGCGTTGCTCCGCTACCGCAGCAACGGCAAGGCGAATGGGAAAGTGCGTGCGAGCGAGTTCGGCCACGCACCTCACCGTCGACGTTCTCGCCCCCCACCATGCGTGCCTGCCCCTCGGGCGCGGAGAGGAGAGTTGTATGACCACGGCTGTGAATCCACCGTCGCGATCGATGTCGGTGAGCGACAAGGCCGCGCGGACTCTGGCGAACGCCACCAAGACCGTTCCGCAGATGGCCTCCATCACGCCTCGCTGGCTGGTGCACCTGATGTCCTGGGTACCGGTCGAGGCGGGCATCTACCGGGTGAACAAGGTCGTTCATCCCGAGTCGGTGCGCATCGAGTGCGACAACTACGACGAGGCGCCGCTGCCCGACACCTTCGTCGACTACGAGAGTGAACCCCGGGAGTACCGGCTCAAGGCCGTCCAGACGGTCCTGGACCTCCACACCAGGATCGCCGACCTGTACTCCAGCCCGCACAACCAGATCGCGGAGCAGCTGCGGCTGACCATCGAGGCGGTGAAGGAGCATCAGGAGGGCGAGCTGATCAACAGCCCGGAGTACGGGTTGCTGAGCAGCGCGGCGGACACACAGCGGATCTCCACGCTGGCGGGGCCGCCGACACCGGACGACCTGGACGCCCTCATCGCCAAGGTGTGGAAGCAGCCGGCCTTCTTCCTCACCCATCCGGAAGGGGTCGCCGCGTTCGGCCGGGAGTGCACCCGGCGTGGTGTTCCGCCGGCGACGATGAGCATGTTCGGCTCGCAGTTCCTGACCTGGCGCGGTCTGCCGATCGTTCCGTCGGACAAGGTCCCGCTGGAGAACGGCAGGACGAAGTTCCTGCTGCTGCGCACCGGCGAGTCGCGCCAGGGCGTGGTCGGACTGTTCCAGCCCGGGCTCTCGGGTGAGCAGGGGATGGGGCTTTCGGTGCGCTTCATGCAGATCGACCGCAGTGCCATCGCCTCCTACCTGGTCTCCCTGTACTGCTCGCTCGCGGTGCTCACCGAGGACGCGCTCGCTGTGCTCAACGACGTCGAGGTGGACAAGATCCATGACTACGCCCCCGTCTACCGGTAACGAAGCCGCCCCCGCGTGGCTGCCGGACGAGGAGACGCTGAGCCGGCTGGCCGGAGAGTTCTTCCGGGCCCTGCCCGGTGGGCCGGCGGAGACGGAGGCCCCGTTCCCCGACGGCCCCGCGCAGTGGCCGTCGCCCGTCGGCCTGCCGGCCGCGGACCCGCCTCCTCCGGCGCCGACCGCGGGGATGAGCCCGCCCTCCGGGCCGCCACCGACCAGCGCCCCGGCCACGTACGCGGCAGGTGCCGGGCCGGTCGCCGTACCGGCCGTCGCGTCGCTGCCCGCACCGGCCCGGCTCCCGGACCCCGGGCCGTACTACTTCCTCGCCGAGGCGCCCGGGTACCCCGCGCGGGTGCCGGAGCTTCCCGGCTTCGGACACCTGGGACTGCCGCCCCTTTCCGAGCCGGTGTCCCCGGCAGCCACGACCGCGCCGTACTACTTCCTCCAGGAACCCGGCGCACCCGGCACACCCGGCGCACCGGTGGGGCCCCCGCTCGATCAGCACCCCGCGTTCGACGTGGGAACGGTCCGCCGGGATTTCCCGATCCTGTCCGAGCCGGTCAACGGCCGTCCGCTGATCTGGCTGGACAACGCCGCGACCACCCAGAAGCCGCGCGCGGTGATCGACCGGCTGGTGGAGTTCTACTCGCGGGAGAACTCGAACATCCACCGGGCGGCGCACGAGCTGGCAGCCCGGGCGACGGACGCCTACGAGGGGGCCAGGAACACCGTCGCCCGGTTCGTCGGGGCGGGCTCCGCCGAGGAGATCGTGTTCGTCCGGGGCACCACCGAGGCGATCAACCTGGTCGCCAAGGCATGGGGACCGCGGCACATCCGGGCGGGCGACGAGATCGTCATCTCCCATCTGGAGCACCACGCCAACATCGTGCCCTGGCAGATGCTGGCGGAGCGGACCGGTGCGGTGATCAAGGTGATCCCGGTCGACGACGACGGGCAGTTGCTGCTCGACGCGTACACCGCGCTGCTGTCCGACCGCACCAGGCTGGTCGCGGTCACCCAGATGTCCAACGCGCTCGGCACCGTCGTACCGGTCGATCGGATCATCGAGGCCGGGCACCGGGCCGGGGCACGCGTTCTGATCGACGCGGCGCAGTCGGTCCCGCACCTGCCGATCGATGTCACGTCCCTGGACGCCGACTTCCTTGTCTTCTCCGGACACAAGCTCTTCGGACCCACCGGGATCGGGGTGCTCTACGCGAAACGGGAGGTCCTCGAGGACATGCCTCCCTGGGAGGGCGGCGGCAACATGATCACCGACGTCACCTTCGAGAAGTCCCGTTATCAGCCGCCGCCGGGCCGCTTCGAGGCCGGCACCGGCAACATCGCCGACGCGGTGGGCCTTGCCACGGCCATCGACTACGTCGAGCGCGTCGGCCTGCCCCACATCGGCGCCCACGAACACGCCCTGGTCGAGCACGCCACCGAGGGACTGCGCGAGGTGCCCGGGCTCCGGTTGATCGGCACGGCCCCGCACAAGGCGAGCATCGTGTCGTTCGTACTGGACGGCTACGAGCCGGCCGAGGTGGGCACCGCACTCAACGAGGAGGGCATCGCGGTGCGTTCGGGCCACCACTGCGCGCAGCCGATCCTGCGCCGCTACGGCCTGGAGGCCACCGTCCGGCCGTCGTTCTCCTTCTACAACACCCACGAGGAGGTGGACACACTGGTCGCCGCGGTCCACCGACTCGCGGACCGCCGCCGGGGTCGCCGTTACTGAGTACGGCCGCGTCAGCGTGCGATATCGATGGCGCAGGGACCGGATCCGGTCTCCGACAGCATCCCGGGGCACGCCGGACCCACCTCAAGTCCGACTTCGCCGGTGCCCCGCTCGGGCAGCAGGTGGGTCTGTTCGTCGCCTCCTGGTCCGCCCGGCCCCGCGATGTGTCGCTGCCCGTAGAGCAGGGTTCAGCCCTCACCCGGTCCTCCGCAGTCGACACCGACTGCGTGTGAAACCGTCCCGTCCCTGTCGGCCCGGCCGCTCGTGATGCCCGGGCCGACAGGGACGGGGGACGGACCTCCGGTGTGTACGGGTGGCGGCTGAGCCGGTGTTCCAGCACTTCGAGTGCCGCAGCCGCCCAGTCCCGCCCGCGGCCCGTCGGTGGTCCGCGATCCCGTCGGGGTGCGGTGGGAAAGAAGTTCTGTCCGGTCCCTTGCCACCCGTCGGCCGGGGGTTCACAGTACTCGTTCATACGCATCACTAATGCGTATGAACGATGTGGAGGGCCACGGGTGGAGGATTCCAGGAAGCGTGTCCGGTCGGGCGGGAGTTCCGTGTCCGGGGGGCGTACGGGACGGCCGCGGCAGGCCGAGGTCGCCCGGCTGGCCGGGGTCTCGCAGGCCACGGTCTCGCTGGTGCTCGGGGCCCGGAAAGGGGCTGCTGCCATCACCGAGGAGACCCGCCGCAAGGTGCTCGACGCCGTGCACAGCCTCGGTTACGTTCCCGACCCGGCGGCCAGCCGGCTCGCGGCGGCGCGCAACAATCTGCTCGGCGTCTTCAGTTTCACGTCCGCTTTCCCCACCGACGTGGAGCACTCGTACTACCCCTTCCTCGTCGGTGTCGAGCAGGAGGCCGCCGCGCGCGGATACGACCTGGTGCTGTTCACCGGTTCCAGTACCGGCGGTGCGGGGGCAGGCGGGCCCGGTGCCCTCAACCGGGTACGGCTCGCCGATGGTTGTCTCTTCCTCGGCCGGCACGCGCCCACGGGTGAGCTGCTGCGGCTGGTCGACGACGGTTTCCCGGTGGTGCACCTGGGCCGCAGGGACGAGCCGGAGGGGCTGGCCTGGGTCGGTGCCGACTACGTCAGCGCCAGCCGTGAGGTCGTCACACGCCTCGCCGGGCTCGGACACCGCAGGATCCTGCTCGTACGGGAGGACGACGAGGCGCCGGCCTCCACGGACCGTGAACGCGGTTTCCTGATGGGGCTGGAGGACGCCGGACTGCCCGGGGGGCCCGCGTCCGTCTTCCGCTCCGCCGACCCGGAGCGTGATCTCACCGCCGGCCGGTTGCGCGGCTGGCTCGACGAGGGGGTCACCGCTTTCGTCGCCGAGGAGACCGACACCGGCGCCGCCTGGCGCGCGCTGTACGGCGCCGCGCGTTCCGCCGGTGTGGACTGCCCGCGTGACGCGTCGCTGGCGCTGCTCGGCAGCCCGCCGCGGGACCTTTCGCAGGGCCCGGTACCCGACGGATTCGACGTCCCCCGGCCACAGTTGGGTGCCGCCGCTGTACGGATGCTCGCCGCGCTGGTCGCCGGGGAACGGGCCACGGAACCCCTGGTGGCGTGTTCCCCGCGCGCCGGCTCCACGGCGGGACCGCCTCCCGCCACTGTTCCCGCCACCGCCCGCTGACCGGCACACGGCACACGCTAAGCACCGGCGGTACACGCCACGTACCGCCGGAACACACGGCACAGCACCTCGCTCTCGTTCACCACCTTGTCCGCCACCTTGTTCACCACGTGCCCCCAGCACCTCGTGAGGGAGATCTGTGACATCCGAACCCGACATCCTCATCGTGGGCGCCGGCCTCGGCGGCGTCGCCGCCGCGCTCGCCGCCTGCCGGGCGGGGCGTACCGTCGTCCTCACCGAGGAGACGGACTGGGTGGGCGGACAGCTCACCTCCCAGGCCGTCCCGCCGGACGAGCACCCCTGGGTCGAGGAGTTCGGAACCACCGCCTCGTACCGTGCACTGCGTACGTCCATCAGGGACTACTACCGCCGCTGGTACCCGTTGCGCTCCGAAGCGCTCGCCCTCACCGCTCTCAACCCCGGCGCGGGCCGTGTCAGCAAGCTGTGCCACGAGCCCCGGGTCGCGCTCGCGGTCCTGGAGGCGATGCTCGCGCCGTACCGGTCCTCCGGCCGGCTCACCGTCCTCACCGAACACCGGCCCGTCGCCGCCGAACCGGGCGACGACGACACCGTACGGTCGGTCACCCTGGCCGGCCTGCGCGATCCCGGGGCCCGGCGTACCATCGCCGCGCGTTACGTCATCGATGCGACCGAGACCGGTGAACTCCTCGAACTCGCCGGAGTCGAGCACGTGTTGGGCGCCGAGGCGCGCGGCGAGTTCGGCGAGCCGCACGCCCCGGAGGAGGCGGCGCCGCTCAATCAGCAGGGCATCACCGTGTGTTTCGCGCTCTCCCACCACGAGGGCGAGGACCACACCATCGAACGCCCCGCCGACTACGACTTCTGGCGCGCCTACCGGCCCGGCTTCTGGCCGGGACCGCTGCTCGGCTTCCTCGCGCCGGATCCCCGTACGCTGGAGGCGGTTCCGCGTACGTTCCTGCCGAACCCGGAGCTGGATCCGCTCGATGTCTCCGCCGACCAGTCTGCCGACGCGGGTGACAAGGAGCTGTGGGGCTTCCGCCGGATCCTCGCCCGCAAGCTGCACCGGCCGGGTGCCTTCGACTCCGACATCACCCTCGTCAACTGGCCGCTCAACGACTACTGGTTGAAGCCGCTGGTCGGCGCCGGCGCGCGGACGTCCGCAGAGGCGGTGGCCGAGGCCCGGCAGCTCTCCCTCTCCGTCCTGTACTGGCTCCAGACGGAGGCGCCGCGCGCGGACGGCGGGAAGGGGTTTCCCGGGCTGCGGCCGCGGCCCGATGTCACCGGCACGCCCGACGGGCTGGCCAAGGCCCCCTACGTACGGGAGTCCCGGCGTATCAAGGCGGTCACCACCGTCA
Source organism: Streptomyces sp. NPDC093109 (assembly GCF_040701725.1). NCBI lineage: Bacteria > Bacillati > Actinomycetota > Actinomycetes > Kitasatosporales > Streptomycetaceae > Streptomyces > Streptomyces sp. NPDC093109. Next base: position 36,684 of record NZ_JBFBEZ010000029.1, on the reverse strand, counting down.
CCGAACACGATGTCGCGATCGACCTCGTCGGGCCGTACGGCGGCACCAGGTACCGGGACTCGGTCGGTGTCGGCAACTACCGTATCGATCTGCACCCCTCCACCGGTGGTGACAACTACATCGACATCGGTTCGGTGCCCTTCGAAATCCCGCTCGGGGCACTCGTCCCACGCCGGGTCCGCAATCTGCTGCCCGCGGGAAAGAACATCGGTACCACTCACATCACCAACGGCTGCTACCGGCTCCATCCGGTGGAGTGGAACATCGGCGAGGTCGCGGGCGCGCTGGCCGCACACTGCCTCGCCGAGGAAGTGGAGCCGCGTCAGGTCCAGGCCGAGGACAAGCGGTTCGAGGAATTCGCCCGGCTGCTCGACCGCGAGGGGGTGCAGCGCCACTGGCCCGACGTACGCGGTTACTGAGGCGTGTCGCGCAACTTCCCGCAGACGAAGCCCACTTTCCCACCCAGCTCCTCCACACCCCCCGCCCCCGCATACCCCCGGTCCCTGCCCGCCCCGCACAAGGAGGTGCCCGAACCATGAACACCCACCGCATCCGCGTCGGTATCGACGTGGGCGGAACCTTCACCGACGCCGTGGCCGTGGACGCCACGACACTGCGACTGCTGGGACAGGTGAAAGTCCCCACCAGCCACCGCCACGAGGACGGCGTCGCTCATGGCATCGTCGAGGCTCTCGCCCGTCTGCTGGAGCAGACCGGACACGCCCCCGACGATGTGGCGTTCCTGGCCCACGGCACCACCCAGGCCACCAACGCCCTGCTGGAGGGCGATGTCGCCACCGTCGGCCTGATCGGTATCGGCACCGGCCCGGGTGCCGCGCTCACCCGCCGCCTCGCGGCCTTGCGGAAGCTCGAACTCACCCCGGGCAAACGGCTTCCGCTCGTCTACGCACATGTCGCGGACCCGGACGACGGACCCGCCGTGGACGCCGCCGTCGACGCGGTCGTCCGCCAGGGCGCCGAAGTCGTCGTCGCCAGCCAGCCGTTCAGCGTCGACCGCCCCGAGGGCGAGGACACGGTCGCGGCGGCAGCGGCCGAGCGCGGACTGCCGACGACCGCCGCGCACGAGATCACCTCGCTGTACGGGCTCCACAAGCGGACCCGTACCGCCGTTGTCAACGCCGCGATCCTGCCCCGTATGCTCGCCACCGCCGACCTTGTGGACGCCTCCATCACCAAGGCGGGGGTGAGTGCGCCGCTGATGGTCATGCGCTGCGACGGCGGAGTGATGACACTCGCCGAGATGCGGCGCAGGCCGCTGCTGACCGTCCTGTCGGGACCGGCGGCCGGTGTGGCCGGCGCGCTCATGCGGGAACGCGTCAGCGAGGGCCTCTTCCTGGAGACCGGCGGCACGTCCACCGACATCAGTGTCGTACGACGCGGCAAGGTCGCCGTACGGCATGCCACGATCCTCGGCAGGACCTCGTACCTGTCGGCCCTGGACGTACGGACCGTCGGCGTCGGCGGCGGCTCGATGGTCCGTATCGGCGACGGCAGGATCACCGGCGTCGGTCCGCGCAGCGCGCACATCGCCGGGCTGCCCTACGCCTGCTTCGCCACCCTCGACGACCTGCGGGAGGCGAGCGTCACCACCGTCCGGCCGATGGACGGCGACCCCGCCGACTACGCCGTGCTCGACGCGGCGGGCGGACGCTACGCCATCACCATGACCTGCGCGGCCAACGCGCTGGGCCGGGTCCCCGAAGGGGACTTCGCGCGCTGCGACCCGGCGGTCGCCGCGGCGGCGATCGCGCCGCTCGCCGCCGCGCTCGGCACGGACGTCGCCACCGCCGCGGCCCGTCTCCTGGACGCCGGCACCGATCAGGTGAACTCGGTGGTGGAGGCGATGATCCGCGACTACCGGCTCGACCGGGACACGGCCGTGCTCGTCGGCGGCGGCGGAGGCGCCGCGTCCGTCGTCCCGCACCTCGCGGCCGTCACGGGCCAGGAGGGCAGGATCGCCCGGCACAACGAGGTCATCAGCCCCATCGGCGTCGCCCTGGCCCTCATCCGTGAGCAGGTCGAGCGGATCATCCCGGGGGCCGGCCAGGAACAGATCCTCGCCGTGCGCGCCGAGGCCGAGGCGGCCGTGGTGGCCCAGGGCGCGGCGGCCGACGGTGTCGAGGTGGAGGTCACCGTGGACCCGCAGACCAGCACCGTACGGGCGGTCGCCACCGGCGCGACCGAGCTGCGCGCCCAGGACCCCGCCCGCCGCGCCGGAGAGGCGGACCGGCTGCGCGCCGCCGCCGAGAGCCTCAAGGCCGATCCTGCGGCGGTGCGGGTGCTCGCGGGGACGGCCGCGCACACCGTGTACGGCACCGAGGTGCACCGCAGGTTCCGCGCCACCCGCCACCCGGTACGGGTGGTGGACGCGGACGGTGTCGTCCGGCTCCACGCGCCGGACGCCCGCGTGACGGCCACCACCGCGGGCCGCGCGCCCGAGGTCCTGGCCGCCCTGGTGAAGGAGGCCACGTCCTACGGGGACGGCGGGGTGCGCGCCCCGGCGCTGCGGCTCCTGCTCGGCTCGCGGATCGCCGACCTGTCCGGTGTTCTCGACCCGGGGCCGCTGCTGGCCCTCGCGCGCGGCGAACTGCGCGCCCGCGCGTCCGACGAGCCGGTCGTGGCCGTTGTGGAGGTACGTACATGAGCGCGCCAACACCGCCGCCAACACCGACACCGCCAACACCGACACCGCCGCCAGCGACACCATCACCGCCGGTGGCCGCGCTGGTGGCTACCGATGATGTGGGCTTCGGCGCCCGGCTGCTCGCGAACACCCCGACGCACGAGCGCCGTGACCCCGCGCTGCTGCGCCGGTGGGCGGCGGCGGCCGACGCGTTCGGCGCCGCACTCGCGCCTTCACCCCGTACGGCCCGGGTCGTGGAGAGCGGTGGCGGGCTGGAGAAGGGCCTGCTGGCCCGGTACACGTCCCGGCCCGTCCCCACCATCGAGGTGTTCACCGACACCCTGGCCCTGGCCGAGGAACTGATCGACCGGCTCGGCTGGCGCCACTGGTACCCGGCCGGCTCGGTCCGGGAGGCGGCCCTCGCCCATGAGACGGTCCACCAGCAGCTGCACCACGGCCCGGCCAGGGCCGGCCTGAGACGCTCGCTCGGCCATGTGGTCCTGCGGGCCGGTCGCCACCGTCTGTACGGCCATGTCGCCGGGGCGGACGAGGTCGCCGCCCATGCCCATGCCCGTACGGTCTGCGGCCTCGGCCGGAGCCCCCTCCTGCTGACAGCGGCACTCGCGGCAGTGACAGACCCTCCGCGCTCCGTGGCCCCCGCGGCAGCGACGGACCACCTCCACCCGGCCGCCCCCGCGGCAGCCGCCGGCCTCCCGAACTCCGCCCCGCCACGGCCCCGTTCCCCGTACGGAAGAGAGAAGTAGCGCCATGGGCATCGTCATCCTTCTCGTCATGGCGGCCGGCGTCGCCGCGATGCTCAGCCGTAAGATCCCCACCGCCTTCGCCCTCGTTGTGCTGGCCGTTGTCATTGCCCTTGTCGCGGGCGCTCCGGCGACCGGCGAGAACAGTGTGCTGGATACGGTCGTCCAGCAGGGCGCACCGGCCCTCGCCGCCACGATGATCGCGATCCTGCTGGGCTCCTGGCTGGGCAAGCTCATGGACGAGACCGGCATCGCGGGGACACTCGTCCGCAAGATCGTCGAATTCGGCGGCGACCGGCCGGTCGTGGTCGCGCTCGGCGTGCTCGCCGTCTCCACCCTCGTGGGTACGGTGACGGGCTCCGCGCCCGCCGCCATGCTCGCCGGCATCATCGGGATCCCCGCCATGATCGCCGTCGGTATACCCAAGGTCACCGCGGCCGGCACGATTCTGATGGGTATCGCGGCGGGCATGCCGTTCGAGCTGCCCATCTGGCAGTTCTTCTCGACCGCGCTGGAGCTGCCCGTCGCCACTGTGCGGGGCTTCATGCTGAACCTCTTCCCGTTCGCCCTGGCCGCCGCGGTCCTCTTCGTGGTCGTGGAGACGCGGCGGCGCGGCGTCGAACACGCGTGGTCGCTCAAGTCGGTCTCCGCCACACCGGATTCGCGCCGCAAACGACTCGGTGACGCGCCCTGGTACGCGCTCCTCGCCCCGCTCGTACCGCTGGTTCTCGCACTCGGCCTCGATGTCGCGATCCTGCCGTCGATGCTCTCCGGGGTCCTCTACGCGCTCATCACCACCACTCCGCCGCGCGAGATGAGCAAGCGGCTGCTGCGCACCCTGTACGGCGCGTTCGAGGTCGCGGCGGCGCCGATCGTGCTGTTCATCGCGATCGGCATGCTGCTCGCGGCGGTCAAGCTGCCCGGTGCCGTGGCGGCGCTGGATCCCCTGATCAAGGCGGTCAGCCCGCAGAACCCGGTGCTGTTCGTCGTGGTCTTCACCCTGCTCGTACCGCTCTGTCTCTACCGGGGGCCGCTGAATGTCTTCGGTCTCGGCGCGGGCATCGCGGGTGTTCTCATCGCCGCCGGGATCTACCCCGCAGTCGCGGTGCTGGGCCTGGCCACCTCGTACAACCAGGTCTTCGGTGTGTCGGACCCCACCAGCACCCAGACGGTGTGGAGCGCCCAGTACGCGGGGGTCACCCCGCAGCAGGTGATGGTGCGGACCCTGCCGTACGTCTGGGCCGTGGCCCTCGGCGGCTTCTGCGTCACCGCCGCCAACTATCTGTGATCTTGTCCGCGATCTCTCAACCGGGACGGAGCCCCCCCATGACACCACCCAACATGCCACCGGAGAAGGAAAGTTCGCCGGAACCCCCGAGCCGGCGGATGCTCCTGCGAGCGGCCGGCGCCGCGGCGGCCGTCACCTCATCGGGCGTGATCGCCGCAGGCTGCGCGCCGGCCGCCGCGGCGACGGCCGCCACAGCACCAGCCGCCGACGCCACCGTGGCGGCGGCCCCCGGCGGGTTCCCCGACTACCGTTACGTCAAGGCGCTGCTGACGCCCTCCCAGCTCAAGTACAACCCCACCGGCGAGATCATCTTCCCGTGCATCCGGGGCGTCTACGACAAGCTCTCCAACCCGCTGGGCCGCTACTACCTCTACTACGGACCGCACGACGCGCCGGGCGGAATCTGCCTCGCCTACGGGGACTCGCTGGAAGGCCCGTTCACCGAGTACGCCGGAAACCCGATCGTCTCGAACAACTGGCAGCCGCACTACAGCGTCAGCCATGTCGCCTCGGCACACGTCCTGTGGAACACGGACGTCAATGAGCTGTGGCTCTACTTCCACGGCGAGAACGGCACCACCCGTCTCGCCCGTTCCAAGAACGGCATCAACTTCACGTACGACAAGGTGGTACTCAACACCTCGATGATGGCGTCGGGCACCAACGAGACCTCCTACGCGCGTGTCTTCCGGCACGACCTGCCCTCGCGCGACGCCCGCTTCGTGATGCTCTTCATGACCAACAACCAGTCCAACCACCGCGACATCGGCTGGGGTTGGTCCAAGGACGCCCGGAACTGGACCTTCGACCAGCGACCGCTGATAACCCACTCCGATGTGCGCGTCAACAACATCAGCGGCCCGCACCTGCTGAGCCGGAACGACAGTACGTATGTCGCCTACCACACCGACAAGGAGCACGGTGGCAATGTGCTGATCACCGAGGTCGGCAACGACTTCAACCGCCGCAACCACCTGGGCGTCTTCTACCAGTCGTCCAGCACCGCCCCCGACAACGGCCGCAGCGCCGCACCGAGCTTCGGGACCGACCGGGGCGTGCCGTACATGGTGTACGAGGCGGGGGAGCGGCTCAAGGGCGTGATCGCGGTCGCCCGCGGCTGACAACGAGTGCCGGCGCGGACCGCTCGCCGGCCGGCCCGTACCCAGCGGCCACCGACAACGGTCCGCCCCCGTATTCCGGGGCACGCGAGGGCAACCTCAAGTCCTCTCCACGCGAACACGAGGAGCCCAGGCAGGGGGGACCGTACGGTCGGCTCCGACGCTGGAACCACAAAGCCGCAAGGCTCCCGGGGGAACGGGGCGAACCGGAGTGGCCGGTCCCTGGACGGCCCGTACATGATGGGGGATCCGACCAGGGACCTGCTCACGGGATCACGGCAGTGCCGGTGTCTGCCGCCGGCACTTCATCCACCGCGTGACCGCCTGCCTGCCCGCCCGTCTCACTCCTTCGTTCCTGCTCGGTTCATCGCCCTGAAACCGCGGGCGCGATGTCGCCGATCACTCGGTTCATGTGGCGAGGCCAACGTTTTTGTAGCCATGTGTCAGAAATTGTTCGAGCAGTTCCCTCCACTACTCGGGCCTGGACTCGTGAAGGAAACGATCGACCGTTCGCTCCACGTACTCCGGCGTCACCGGCTTGGCGGCGAACAGGTCGCGCAGCACCACCGGTCCCGCCAGTTGGTCCACGCCGTCCTGGGCTGCGATGTCCTGCCTGAACAGGCCCGCGGCCATGCCGGCACGGATGAGCGCCCGCACTCCGCTGGTGTCCTTGGGCCGGCCAGTTCGCCGGCCGCGCGTGCGATCCGCTGAGGGAGTGTGCCGGTCAGGGAGTCGCCACTGCCGCCCCAGTCCTCGGACGCCGCGTACACCGCTGTGGGTACGACGACCGCGCGCGGTAGGCGAAGAGCGGGCGCAGCGTGTGTTCCAGGGCGGGCGAGGGGAAGCCGGTGACCAGGTTGTTGGCTATGTCGGCGGCCAGGTCGCGCAGTTCGACGACTCGCACTTCGATCTGGTGCCCCGCGTCGGCGAGTTGCTCGCGCGTCGCTACGGTGAGGCGGTCGGCGAGCAAGCGGGTGGACGAAGGGACACTGAGGCCCGCGGATACGACGGTGAGACGCGGTGGCCGGCTGGTGTTCGTGTTCACTTCGACGGCTCCTCGGTGCCTGCCGTGCGCTGGGCGAGCAGTGAGGCGTGGGTGGGGGCCTCGGGAACGTGGGCGGGGCGTGCGGAGTCCATCTCCTTGCGCAGTACGGGGAGAACCTCTTCGCCGAGCAGGTCGAGCTGTTCGAGGACGGTCTTCAGGGGCAGGCCGGCCATGTCGATGTTGAACAGCTGGCGCTGGTAGTGGCCGAAGTGGTCGCGGAAGGTCAGCGTCTTGTCGATGACTTCCTGCGGGCTGCCGACGGTGAGCGAGGTCTGCGCCATGTACTGCTCCATGGACGGCCCGCCGCCGTAGACAGGGGAGTTGTCGAAGTAGGGGCGGTACTCGCGCCGGGCGTCCTGGGAGTTCGGGCGCAGGAAGACATGGCCGCCGACCCCGACGACGGCCTGTTCCTCGGTGCCGTGACCGTAGTGGGCGTAGCGGGCGCGGTAGATGCCGATGAGTTTCTGGAAGTGGTCCTTGGGCCCGAAGAGGTTGTTGGCGAAGAAGCCGTCGCCGTAGTAGGCGGCCTGTTCGGCGATTTCGGGGCTGCGGACGGAGCCGTGCCAGACGAAGGGCGGAATGCCGTCCAGGGGACGCGGGGTCGAGGTGAACCCCTGGAGAGGAGTACGGAAGCGGCCCTGCCAGTCGACGACATCCTCGCGCCACAGCTGGTGCAGCAGCGCGTAGTTCTCGACGGCGAGGGGAATGCCCTGGCGGATGTCCTTGCCGAACCAGGGATAGACCGGACCGGTATTGCCGCGGCCCATCATCAGGTCCAACCGCCCGTCGGCGAGATGCTGGAGCACCGCGTAGTCCTCGGCGATCTTCACCGGGTCGTTGGTGGTGATCAGTGTGGTCGATGTCGACAGGATGATCCGGGTGGTTCGGGCGGCGATGTGGCTGAGCAGGGTGGTCGGTGAGGAGGAGACGAACGGCGGGTTGTGGTGCTCGCCGGTCGCGAAGACGTCGAAGCCGGCCTCTTCGGCCTTGACCGCGGTCGCGACCATCGCTTTGAGCCGCTCGTGCTCGGTCCGTGTGCCCTGGGTGACGGGGTCGGCCGTGACATCGCCGATGCTGAAGATGCCGAACTGCATGGAGCCCTCCCGGGCGAGAGAAGTGTGGTAGCGGGGTGACGGCGCGGGGCGCCCCGACGGGCCGTCTGCCGGCGTCAGTTCGCCGTGGCGGGGTGCGGCTCGCTCTCCGTTCCCGCACCGGCCGGTGCCTCGCGGCGGAAGACGTCCTTGAGGTAGAGCACCAGCGCGGCGCCGAGCACCCACAGCGGGAGGATCACCAGGGCGCGGGCCAGGCCGTCGTCCTGGAACCGGGACAGTCCCTGCATCGCGCGGACGCCCACCCCGACGGGCAGGATCTCGGACAGCGGGCGCAGCCAGCCGGGGAGGTAGGCCGGCGGCATGATACCGCCGCTGCTGCTGTTGCCGAGGATCAGCAGGAGGATCGAGGCGAGGCTGACGCCCGCGGAGCCGAACAGCCGGAGCAGCACCATGGTCGTGGCGGCGACGGCGGCGCCCATCAGCGCGACGACGGCGGCGAGGGGGAGGAAGGGGCCCGGCAGCGCGTTGAAGCCCGCGTTCCCCGCGATCGCGGTGACCAGGACACCTCCCACGACGCCGAACAGGGCCAGGCTGGCCATCCGCCAGCGGTATTCGAGCCGGGGCGCGAGCTGGTATGTCGTCATGCCGAAGAGGTAGCCGGCCAGCACCAGGCCGAAGGCCGCGTAGAACACGGAGAGGCCGCGCGTGTCCCCGGGCGCGGCGGGGGCCACGTCCTCGGCGGAGAGGTCGTGGTGTTCCGCCCGGGCCACGGAGCTGAACGCGGTGGTCACGCTCGCGGTGACGGCGGCTCCGTTGGCGCTGCCGTAGAGCAGCTTCCCGTCGCCGAGGTAGGCCGCGTACACCGACCTGTCCTGGACGGCCCGCCGGGCGGCGGACGCGTCGGGGTAGGTCTCCAGGGCGAAGCCGCCGGGAACGGCGCGCGCGAGGCCCTCGCGCAGGTGTGTCTGGTGTGTGCCGGTCTCCGTCGTCCCCACGCGGAGCTGATGGGGGCGCGGCGCGTGGAAGGCGGCGAGATAGACGCTGACGAACACGGTGCCGATCAGCAGGACGATCGCTACGGGGAGGAGGACGGCCCGCAGGTTTCCGGGGCCGGGCGGCGGATGGGCCACGTCCAGGGCGTGTTCGTGGGGCGGTCGTGGGGCGGTTCGCTGGGGCATGGGAGCAGGTTTCTGGGTCGGCACGGATACGGCGGGGCAGGCGGCGGGGTGGAGTTCGCGGGTCGCTACGGCTGAGCCGGCCGGGGACCGGGCGCCGGTGACGCCGTTCCGTCCGTTCGCGCGGATGCGCGGCGCTCCAGGGCGGCCGATACGACGGCCAGGACGAGCGCACCGGCGGCGAGCACCGCGCCGACCGCGGCCGGGGCGGTGTAGCCGAGGCCCGCGGAGATCACCGTGCCGCCGAGCCAGGCGGCGAGGGCGTTGCCCAGGTTGAAGGCCCCGACGTTGACGGCCGAGGCGAGCGTCGGGGCGCCGGCGGCATGGTCCAGGACCCGCTTCTGGAGCGGCGGTACGGCGGCGAAGCCGAGCGCGCCGATCAGGGTGATGGTGACCGCGGCGAGGATCTTGTGGTGCGCGGTGACGGTGAAGAGGCCGAGCACGATTCCGAGGGCGCCCAGCGAGACGTACAGCAGGGGCATCGGGGCGCGGTCGGCGAGCTTGCCGCCGATGAGGTTGCCGGCGACCATACCGAGCCCGAACAGGACGAGGAGCCAGGTCACCGATCCGTCCGCGTATCCGGCGACATTGGTCATCATCGGCGCGATATAGGTGATGGCCGCGAAGACCCCGCCGAAGCCGAGCACGGTCATCGCCATGGCGAGCAGGACCTGCACGTTCTTGAGCGCGGCCAGCTCGTGGCGGAGGAACACGCCCTCGGGCCTGGGCAGTTCGGGGACGAGCCGGGCGACACCGGCGAGCCCGACGACACCGAGCGCCGCGACGATCGTGAAGGTGACGCGCCAGCCGACGGACTGGCCGACGAAGGTGCCGAGCGGGACGCCGACGACATTGGCCACGGTCAGGCCCGTGAACATCAGGGCGATCGCGCCGGCCCGCTTCTCCGGCACCACCATTTCGGCCGCGACCACCGTGCCGATCCCGAAGAAGGCGCCGTGGGCGAGCGAGGAGACCACCCGGCCGATCAGCATCACGGCGAGGACGGGCGCCACGGCGGAGATCAGATTGCCCGCGATGAAGAGGCCCATCAGCAGCATCAGCATCCGCTTGCGCGGGACGCGGGTGCCCAGGATGGTCATGACCGGTGCACCGATCATGACGCCGAGCGCGTAGCCGGTCACCAGGAATCCGGCCGTGGGGATGGAGACACCGAAATCCGCCGCGACCTCGGGGAGCAGCCCCATGATCACGAATTCCGTGGTTCCGATCCCGAAGGCCCCGACCGCGAGGGCCAGCAGCGCGAGGGGCATGGCGTTTCCACCTTTCCGTTCAGTCGGGTTCCGGCGCGTGCCGTACGGGCCCGGATCGCGCTCCGGGCCCGTACACGGCTGCTAACCGAGGGCCGGGTAGTCGGTGTAGCCGTGCTCGTCGCCGCCGTAGAACGTCGCGCGGTCGGGCGTGTTGAACGGGCCGCCCCGCTGAAGCCGGGCCGGCAGGTCGGGGTTGGCCAGGAAGAGCGCGCCGAAGGACACCGCGTCGGTGGTGCCGTCCTCGACCAGGCTCAGCGACTCCGGGCCCGTGGGGTCCGGGTGCGTGAAGGGATTGAGGATGAACGTCCCCTGCCACTGCTTGCGCAGCTGGAGTGTCAGCTCGCGGTCCGGGCCCTCCATGAGGTGGAGGTAGGCCAGATCGAGCGGGGCGAGCGCGGTCAGCAGCTCTCCGTAGAGGACCGGGAGGTCGCTCTCCGTGATGTCGTTGTAGGGGTTGTCGGGCGAGATGCGGTAGCCGACCCGGTGGGCCCCGACGGCGTCGGCCACGGCCTTGGCCACCTCCACACCGAAGCGGATACGGCCCTGTACGGAGCCGCCCCAGCCGTCGGTACGGAGGTTGACGTTGTCGGAGAGGAACTGCTGGAGCAGGTAGCCGTTGGCGCCGTGGATCTCCACCCCGTCGAAGCCGGCGGCGATCGCGTTGCGCGCGGCGGAGGCGAAGTCGGCGATCGTCCGCTCGATCTCGGCGGGCGTGAGTTCCTTGGGGGTGACGCAGTCCTGGAGGCCCTCCGGGGTGAAGACCTGGGTCTTCGCGGCCACCGCCGAGGGGGCCACCGGGAGCAGACCGTCGGGCAGCAGGCTGGGGTGTCCGATACGGCCGGTGTGCATGAGCTGGGCGAAGATCACGCCGCCCTTCTCGTGCACGGCGTCGGTCACCGGGCGCCAGGCTTCCACCTGGGCCGAGCTGTGGATGCCGGGGGTGCTGGGGTAGCCCTGCCCCACCACGCTGGGCTGAAGACCCTCGGAGACGATCAGACCCGCCGACGCCCGCTGGGCGTAGTAGACGGCTGTCGCGTCGGTCGGCGTCTGGCCGGGGCCGTAGGCGCGGCTGCGGGTCATCGGCGACATCACGACGCGGTTGGCCAGCGTCACGCCGCCCAGGCTGAGCGCATCGAATGAAGTGGTCACGGAACCTCCAAAAAATATGGTCGACCAATCAATCCTTGAAGACTATATATTGGCCGACCAAGCAAAACGGAAAGGGGGTCGGGTGGGAGTCGGTCGGAGGTCTCCCCCCGCGCGCTCGCTTACGACCGGATGAGTCCGCCGTCGACGTACAGCGTCTGGCCGGTGACGAACGCGGCGTCGTCGGAGACGAGGAACGACAGCATGCCGGTGATGTCCTCGGGGACCTGGAGCCGCCGGATGGCCTGCATCTGCGGGACGGCCTCGAACAGGTCCGCGGGGCCGGCCTCGGTCGTCGCCGTCCGCACCATGCTGGGAGCGATGGCGTTGACGGTGATGCCCGCGCCGGCCAGATCGGTGGCCAGGCCCCGCGTGAAGCCGATCGCCGCCATCTTGCTCGCCGCGTAGTGCGAGAAGCCCGGGATGACCATCGCGACGGAGTTCGACGTCATGTTGACGATCCGGCCCCAGCCCCGCTCCCGCATGCCCGGCGTGAACGCCTTCGCGGTGTGGAACAGGGCGTCGACGTTCAGGGTGAACACCTTGCGCCACTGCTCGAAGGTGATGTCCTCGAACGGCTGGTTGGGGTAGACGCCGGCGTTGTTGACCAGGATGTCGGCCCCGCCGAGCCGCTCCGCGATCTCCTCCTGGGCCGCCGCCACGGCGGCGGGGTCGGTGAGGTCGGCCCGTACGCCGATGGCCTTGCCTCCCGCGTCACGGATCTCCGCGACGACCGTCGCGGCGTCGACCCGGTCGAGCACCGCCACGGCGGCGCCCTCGGCGGCCAGTCGCAGGGCGTAGGCGCGACCGATCCCGCCGGCGGCTCCGGTGATGACGGCGGTACGGCCCTCGTGCCGTCCGGCCGCCGGGCGGGTGTTGCTCCGGTCGGACATGGTGACTCCTTCGTCGGTCGGTGCGTCGGCCGGGCCGACCGCACTGGTTCAGGGTGGTCGGCACTCATGGCGGCGATGCGTCCAATTGGTCGACCAATCAATCACCTGCGACTATACATTGGTCGACCAAGGAAGTCATTCGGGAGGTGTCGCAGCCCTGTCTGCGGTGCGACGTCGGCCCGGCCCGGGCCCGGGTCAGGCGGTGGCGTCGGTTTCAGTGGCGGGCGGCGGAGTCGTGAGATTCGCCTCGATCCGGGCCAGCACCCGCATGGCCTGCTGGTACTCGCCCTCGGTGAAGCCGGCCGCGGTGACCTTTTCCAGGTCGCGCCACGCCTGTCTGACCTGGCGGTGCAGGGCCTGGCCCGCCCGGGTGGCGCTCACCACGATGGCCCGGCGGTCGTCGGGGGAGGGTTTGCGGGTGACGAAGCCGGACTGCTCCAGGCGCTGAAGCATCTTGGTGACGGTCGACGGATCGAGCCCCAGTGTCTTGATCAGGTCCGCCTGACGCTGCTCGCCGCGCTCCCACAGCCGCATCATCAGCAGCTCCTGGCCCGGGTAGAGGCCGGTGTCGCGCAGCAGGCCACCGGCCATGATCCGGTGCACGCGGGCCGCACGGAAAAGGGCCTCGCTCATCGGAGCATCGGCGACGGACGGCACCGCGTCCTCTCGCGCCTCCGTCGAATCCGGTTTCTGCGGCATGGCTATCGGTCCTCCTCGCGGGTGGGTCGCATCCCCGGCGGTCCTGCCGGGGCGCGTCCCTCCATCGTATTGGCCAGCCAAGGGAATCAGCGTGGCCCACATGTGGCCGACCAATGATAGTAGGTGATAGTGGGTGAAATGAGGGCACTGGCGTGTTTCCGGGGTGGGGAATAGATCCGGGATGGCGTACGCTCAAGACATCGATTGGCCGACCAAGTATTATCGGCTTGTCGAGTCACCGCCCGATCCGTACCGGAATCGGCGCAGCCAGCCATCCACCCTGGAAGGGGTCTTCCCATGACCGCACAGTCAGCTCAGCCGTTCACCGCCGACAACACCGCGATGCTTCTCATCGACCATCAGGTCGGGACCATGGGGTGGGTCGGTTCGATCGCCTACGACGAGATGAAGGCCAATGCCCTCGCCCTCGCCAAGACCGCCAAGGCCGTGGGTATACCGCTGGTCCTGACCTCGTCGATGGAGGCGTACGCCCAGGGCCCCCTGCTCCCCGAGCTGGCCGACATCGCGCCCGAGGAGTTCGCCGCCCGCGTTCAGCGCCAGGGCGTCGTCAACGCCTTCGACGACAAGAACTTCGCCGAAGCCGTCACCGCCACCGGCCGCACCAACCTCATCATCGCCGGCGTCACCAACGACGTCTGCACCGTCTTCCCCACCCTCGCCGCCCTCGCCAACGGCCACCCCGTCCAGGTCGTCGCCGACGCCGGCGGCTCCCCCTCCAAGATCGCCGACGACATCGCCATCCGTCGCATGGACAAGGCCGGCGCCACCATCACCTCCACCAACCAGCTCCTCGCCGAGCTCGCCGGAAACTGGACCACCGAGAACGGCACCAAGATCATCGGCATCCTCATGGAGCTTCTCCCCCAGAACTGACCCACGCCACACGACACACGCACACCACAGCCGCACACGGGGTGCGGAGCTTCCACCGAGCCCGCACCCCGCCGCGGTCCCGTGCGCTTGCGGTATCGGAACGCATCGGAGAGAAGAAGTGACGAGCGACATCACCCCGCGGATCCCGGCCGAGCCCGCGACGCCTTACGAGCAGGCCTCCGCCGACGACCTTCCCGAGGGGTTCACCCGGTTCGTCCGGGAGGTCAACGGCACGCTGATACACGGCGTCATCGGCGGTTCGGGCGAACCCCTCGTACTGCTGCACGGCTGGCCCCAGACCTGGCGGGAGTGGCGGTACCTGCTGCGGCCCCTCGCCGGCCTCGGGTACACCGTCATAGCCCCCGACCTGCGCGGTACCGGCGGTTCGGCGGTCACGGAAGCCGGCTACGACAAGGACAACCAGGCGCGCGACATGCACGAGCTGCTCCAGGTCCTGGGGCTGACCGGTCCGGTCCGCCTGGTCGGTCACGACATCGGCGGCATGGTCGCCTTCTCCTACGCCCGCCGCTACCCCGAGCAGGTCCACCGGCTGGCGCTGGTGGACCTGGCCGTCCCCGGATACGGGCTCGAAGAGATCATGGACCCGGCATCGGGCGGCCTCTTCCACTTCGGCCTCTTCATGACCCCCGAGGCGCCGGAACTGCTCTTCCGCGGCAACGAGAAGGCGTTCCTGACGTGGTGGTTCGCGAAGATGGCGGCCGTCCCCGAGGCCTTTCCGCCGGCGGAGATCGACATCGTCGCCGCCTCCCTGAGTCGGCAGGACGCCCTGCGCGGCGGGTTCGCGCACTACCACCGCACCCTGCTCCAGGACGGCCGGGACAACCGGGCCTGGGGCGAGGCCGGCGGTCGCCTGACGATGCCCGTGCTGGCCGTCGGCGCCGAGCACAGCGTCGGCAGCTATCTGGCGCGGACCCTGAAGCCCGTCGTACCCGGTGTGGAGGAAGCGGTGATCGCCGGCAGCGGCCACTACATCCCCGACGAGCGCCCCGAGGCCCTCCTCGCCGTACTCACCCCGTTCCTGGCAGCGGCCTGAGCCGAACGGGCTCCGCCGTGCTCCGTTGACGCCCCAATCCCGCAGGCCACCGTCATGGGTGGCCGAGACAGTGAAGGCTTGCATCATGTCCATGGCGTTCCTTGCCCAGCCCGACCAGCAGCAGACTCTTGAGTGGCTGGACGGCGGCACCTTCTCCGTCCTCCTCGACAGCGAGGCCACGGACGGGCAGCTCACGGTAGGGAGGTTCGATGTCGCCAAGGGGGAGGCGCCGCCCTTCCACATGCACACCCGTGAGGACGAGGTCTTCATGCTGATCAAGGGCGAGGCGCTGCTCTGGCTCGGGGACGAGCGGATGGAACTGTCCGAGGGCGGCATCGTCTACCTGCCCAAAAACATTCCGCACGGCTACCGCATCACCTCGGACACCGCCGACCTCCTGATGATCACCACCCCCGGCGGTATCGAGGGCATGTTCCGGCACGCCGGCCGTGACATCGCCACCCCGCGGCCCAAGGACTTCGCCATCACACCGGAGAGGCTGGCCGAAGCCGCCGAGAAGTACGGACAGATCCTCCTCGGCCCGCCACGGTGACCCACAGTTCGCCACTTGGTGCGTTCAATTAACCGGGAAGACAGAGGAGAGAAGCGGACATGGAGCGGAACCCGGAAATGGCGGACGGTGCCACGTCGTCGGCTGTCACGTCGTCCGCCACGTCATCGGCCGCGGAGGACTGGGAGCGAGCGAAGCTGCTCTTCGACGCCCGCGACTACATCGTCGCCGCCCGCATCCTGAGCGGCCTGGTCGCGGATCACCCCGAGCAGAACGGCCCCCGGCTGCTGCTCGCCCGCGCCTACTACCACTCGGCGGCCCTGAGCCGGGCCGAGTCCGAACTCCGCGCCCTGCTGGAGCGTGACGCCGGTGACGCCTACGCGCATCTGCTCCTCGGTCGCGCGCTGGAGCGTATGGGGCGCGCCGAAGAGGCCGTCCCCTATACGAAGGTGGCGAAGATCCTCGGCGCGTGAGGGGGAGTCGTACAACAGCGTCGTGCAACAGCGAGGATGCCCTCCGGGGGCGCGCTTGTAGCATCGGAGCGAGCGAGGAAAGGGGCCGGAGCGTGGTCGCCGCGAAGGGCACAGAAGAGGCGTCGCGGTCCGCGGTGACCGGCGGGGGCCGGCCGAGGAAGCAGGGCGTCGAGGCCGACTGCCCCCGTAAGGGCGAGCGTACCCGGCGGCGCATCCTGGAGGCCGCGCGCCGGAAGTTCGCGGAGGTCGGCTACGAGCGCGCCACCATCCGGGCCATCGCGGCGGAGGCCGACGTCGACAAGTCCTCGGTCATCCAGTACTTCGGCAGCAAGGACGGACTGTTCCGCGAGGCCGTTCACTGGGACATCCCCATCGCCCGGCTGACCACGGACGACCCCGCCGAGACCATCGAGAACTATGTACGGGGCATGCTCGGGGCCTGGGCCGCGGACCCCAACAGCCCCATGGCCGTACTGGTACGCGCCAGCATGACCAGCGAGGATGCCGCCGAACTCCTGCGCGGCCATATCACCGCCCAGGGCGTCGATCCGGTGGCCGCCACGATCGAGGGGCCGGATGCCCGGCTGCGGGCCGCGCTGATCAGCGCGATGATGATGGGCATCGCCAGCCAGCGCTATCTGCTGGGTATGCCGGACCTGGCCGCCGCGGACATCGAGGATGTCCTGCGCATCGTCGTCCCCCTATTCCGCGACCTCGTCGCCCCCGAAGGGCGCTGACGCCCTACTCCCTTCATCGTCAACCGGCGGAAGAAGCACTCCCGGCCGGGCGGTTCGGCATGCCCGCGGGCGGTGTCCCGCCGTGGCGCGGGGGCCGTGGGCCGTGGGGCCGTGGGGCCGTGGGGAATAAAACTCAACGCTTGTATATTTTTAGTGGTGCCGCTTCCGGCCCACCGCCGAACCAGGAGTCCAGCCATGCCGACCGACAGCACGACCGCCCCCGCGGCCCCGGAGTCCGCCCCACCCGGGGAAGCTCCCCGCGGGCGCCACCTCGGCCTCGCTCTCGTCGTCATCGCCGCCGCGCAGCTGATGGTCGTACTGGACGGCACGATCACGAACATCGCCCTGCCGAGCATCCAGAGCGACCTCGATGTCTCCGCGTCCAACCTGGCCTGGATCGTCAACGCGTACGCCCTCGCCTTCGGCGGGCTCCTCCTGCTCGGTGGCCGGGCCGGTGACCTGTTCGGCCGGCGCCGGATGTTCCGGGTCGGCATCGTGGTCTTCACCCTCGCCTCCGTGCTCGGCGGGCTGGCGCCGAACCAGGAGCTGCTGATCGGCGCCCGTATCCTCCAGGGCGTCGGTGCCTCGATCGCCGCGCCCACCGCGCTGTCCCTGATCGCGACCAACTTCCCCGAGGGCAAGCCGCGCAACAAGGCGATGGGCGTGTACGCGGCCATGGCGGGCCTCGGCTCCACGGTCGGTCTGCTGCTCGGCGGAGTCCTGACCGACTACCTCGACTGGCGCTGGGTCTTCTTCGTCAACATCCCCATCGGTCTCGCCGTGCTCGCCGGTACGAAGGTGCTCGCCGAGGGGCAGCGCAACACCGGACGCCTCGACGTACCCGGAGCGATCACCGGCACCGGCGGTCTCATCTCCCTCGTCTACGCCATCACGCGCGGCGGCCAGGACGGCTGGACCGACACCCTGACGCTCGTCTTCTTCGGCCTCGCCGTCGTCCTGCTCGCGCTCTTCCTCGTCCTCCAGGCGCGTTCCTCGCATCCGATGATGCCGCCGCGGCTGTTCAAGGACCGTAACCGCGCGGGCTCGTACGCGACCATGCTGTTCCTGGGCGCGGGCATGTTCGCCACCTTCTACTTCCTGACGCTGTACATGCAGCAGATCCTCGGCTACAGCCCGGTCCGCACCGGCTTCGCGTATCTGCCGTTCAGCTTCGGCATGGGCATGGCCGCGGGGATCAGCTCCAAGCTGGTGGCCCGGCTGGCGCCCCGGCAGATCGCGGGCCCCGGACTGGTTCTCGGCGCGGCGGGGATGTTCTGGTTCAGCACCCTGGAGCCGGGTTCCTCGTACGCCACGCATCTGATGCCCGCCATGTTCGTCACCGCGCTCGGCCTCGGCATGAGCTTCGTCCCGATGACGCTCGGCGCGGTCAGCGGAGTGCGCGACCAGGACTCCGGAATCGCCTCCGCGCTGCTCAACACGGCGCAGCAGGTGGGCGGCGCGCTGGGGCTGGCGGTGCTCACCACGATCTCCACGTCGGCGGCGAACGACCGTCTTCCCGAAGCGGCGGGAGCCTTCTACCGGGCCGTCGCCATTCAGGACTTCGCCACCGTCGCCAAGGCGGGCGAGGCCCTGACCCACGGCTACACCACGGCGTTCACCGTCGCGGGATCCCTGTTCGCGGGCGGCCTGCTGATCACACTGTTCGCCGTCAACGCGAAGAAGCAGGACCACGGGGAGTCCACCCCGGCCGCCCACATCGGCTGACACACGAGAAAAGACGAGCAACGAGGAGTACGGCATGAACGCGCCCCGAGTCCTGTCCACCGTCACGGAGATCGACACCCACGAGAGAGGCACACTGTTCTCGGCCCGAGGCGCGCGCTTCTCCGTCGACCTCGATCCGTTCCTCAACACCGACCTCTTCCGGATGACCGGACCGGTCTTCGCACCGCATCCGCACGCCGGCTTCTCCGCGGTCACCTACCTGTTCGACGACTCCACCACCCGGTTCCACAACCGGGACAGTCTCGGCGACACCAGCATGATCGAGCCGGGCGGGGTGCACTGGACCGTCGCGGGCTCGGGCATCGTGCACGACGAGGTGGTCGAGGAGATCGGGCGGCTCGGGCACGGCGCGCAGATCTTCGTCCGGCTGCCCGAGGCCGTCGAGCAGGACGATCCGTACGGCATGCACTTCACCCCGGGGGAGCTGCCCTCGGACGAACTCGCCGAGGGCGTGCGGGTCCGCGTGGTGGCGGGGGAGGCGTTCGGGTTGCGCTCGCCGGTGCGCGAGGCGGCCGGATCGCACGTCTACGACCTGACGCTGGGCCCCGGCGCCCGCGTCGCGATACCGGTGGACCCCGGCTTCCGGGGCTTCGTGATGACGGTCGGGGGCGAGGGCAGGATCGCGACTCCCGGGAGCCGGGGCGAGCTGGGCCCGGTCGGACTCGCCGTGTTCGAACCCGGTGACGGAGACGTGGAGTTGACGGCGGGGGAGCGGGGCGCGCAGTTCCTCTTCGGGGCCGGCCGGCCGCTCCGTACCCCCGCGTACATGTACGGCGGGTTCTGCCTCTCCAGCCGCACGCGCGTCACCGAAGCCGTCGAGCGCTACCACTCGGGCGCGATGCACGGACTCCTGACGGCACCGTGACGCAGGACGTCCCAGACACATATGACACGCAAGGAGCACAGATGTCCCCGACCGTAGTGATCATCGGTGGAGGTTACGGCGGAAGCGCCGCGGCCAAGGCGCTGGACGACGTCGCCGATGTCGTCCTCGTCGACCCCAAGGACGCGTTCTTCCACGCCGTCGGCGCCCTGCGCGCCGTGGTGGACCCGGAGTTCCTGCCGAAGGTCTTCTTCCCCTACGACAAGCTGCTGGCCAACGGGCGCGTGATACGCGACCGTGCGGTACGGGTCGAACCGGGCCGGGTGGTCCTGGCCTCGGGCGAGGAACTCGCCGCCGACTACACCGTGCTGGCCAGCGGCTCCGGCTATCCCTTCCCCGCCAAGAGCGACATCGACGACACCGCGGCTGCCCAGCGGAAGTACCGCGAGGCGCACGCCGACCTCCAGGCGGCCGAACAGGTACTGCTGCTCGGCGCCGGACCGGTCGGGCTGGAGTTCGCCGGCGAGATCAAGGCCGTGTGGCCGGGGAAGAAGGTCGTCATCGTCGACCCGGTGACAGACATCCTCGGCGAGTACGTGCCCGAGCTGCGCGAGGAGATCCGCCGCCAGCTCGCCGAACTCGACGTCCAGCTCGTCCTGGGCGCGCCTCTCAAGGAGAACCCGCCCACCGCGCCCGGTGAGCGCGGCACCTTCCACGTCACCACCGCGGCGGACGTCGACATCACCGCGGGCATCTGGTTCCGCTGCTTCGGAGTCGTCCCCCACACCGACTACCTCGCCGGCGCCCTCGCGGACGTACGCCGGGCGAACGGCCGGATCGCCGTCACCGACACCCTCCAGGTCAAGGGGCAGGACACGGTCTTCGCCCTCGGCGACATCACCGACATCAACGAGTCCAAGCGCGCGGGCGCGGCTTCGCGCCACGCACAGGTGGTCGCCGGCAACATCAAGGCACTCGTGGCAGGCTCCGGCGAACTCGCCACGTACCAGCCGGGTCCCCCCGCGATCCTCCTGCCGCTCGGTCCGAACGGAGGCGCGGCCCAACTCCCCGGCCAGGGCGTACGCGGCGCCGACGTCGCGACTCAGCACAAGGGCGCGGACCTGATGACGGGCCGCTTCGGCGAGCTGTTCGGAACGCGGACGCCGTGAGCGCCACCCACTGGCCCGGCTCACCCCCTGGCGAAAGGGCGCCACCCGCACGGCCAGGTCGCACACTTCCTGTCAAATGGTATGAAAATACCTAGAGAAGCGCATTTCTGCTCACCGCCGGACCGTATTCTTGGAGATGCCCATGACCGCACCCGGGTTTGTCGCGACCGAGGCCGACGGCACCGCCGTCTGGTACATGGAGTCGCTCATGACCGTGCTCGCCTCCGCCGAGGACACCGACGGGAAGTTCGGCGTCCTCGAAGTACGGGCCAAGCCCGGAATGGCCGGACCGCCGCACATCCACCACAAGCACGACGAAGCCTTCTACGTCCTGGAGGGGAACGTTACGGCCCGATGCGGGGACGACGTGCACGAATGCGGCCCCGGCGCGTTCATCTGGCTGCCGCGAGGAGTGCGGCACCAGGTCAACGTGGCCGGTGACGCCGAGGTGCGGATGCTGGAGTTCTCCCTGCCCGGCGGCATCGAGGCCTTCCACCGCGAGGCCGGGGTCCCGGCCGGGGCCCGGACGGTGCCGCCGGCATCGGTCCGGCCGGACATGGACGTGCTGCGCCGGCTGGCGGCGAAGTACGACGTCGAGATCGTCGGTCCACCGCCCGCCCCGGCGGGCTGACCGGCCGAACCCCCGGCAGGACCGCAGTGCCTGTCTCCCCGTGGATCAGGGGAGACCGTCACTGCGGTCCCGTCGAACAATGTGTGACAAGTAGATACCTTTTGACACGAGTCATGATGACCGAGTGAGCGGAGCCCTCCCATGTCACTTCCCGTCCTCTTCGGCGCCAACGTCGACCCTGTCTGGGCGGACCCGGGGCAGCCGCTCCGGATCACCCGGCAGATCGAGAAGGCCGGCCTCGACCTCGTCACGGTCCAGGACCACCCGTACCAGGCCGCGTTCTACGACGCCTGGACGCTGATCAGCTACCTCGCGGGCGCCACCGAGAAGGTCACCTTCGTACCCACGGTCGCCAACCTGCCGCTCAGGCCGCCCGCGATGCTCGCGAAGTCCGCGGCCAGTCTCGATGTCCTCGCCCCCGGGCGGATCCAGCTCGGTCTCGGTACCGGGGCGTTCTGGGACGCGATCGAGGCCATGGGCGGACCGCGCCGGGAGGCCAAGGAGGCCGTGGCGGCGCTCGACGAGGCCATCGACATCACCCGGCTGATGTGGAGCGGCGAGCGCTCCGTGCGCTTCAAGGGCGCGCACTACGCGCTCGCCGGCGTCCACCCGGGACCCGCCCCCTCGTCCGGCCTCGGAATCTGGCTC
This sequence comes from Streptomyces sp. NPDC093109, assembly GCF_040701725.1. Classification (NCBI taxonomy): domain Bacteria; kingdom Bacillati; phylum Actinomycetota; class Actinomycetes; order Kitasatosporales; family Streptomycetaceae; genus Streptomyces; species Streptomyces sp. NPDC093109. The sequence continues at coordinate 14,906 of NZ_JBFBEZ010000029.1, read as the reverse complement.
GGCGCCTACGGCCCCCGCATGCTGGCGCTCACCGGCAGGAAGGCGGACGGCTGGATGCCCTCGTACGGCTTCCTCGGCCTCGACCGGCTGGGGGACGCCGTCGCGCGGATCGACGCGAGCGCGGAGGAGGCGGGCCGGGACCCCGCGTCCCTGCGCAAGATCTACAACCTCAACGGACTGATCAGCCCCGTCGAGTCCGCCACACCGTTCCAGGGCGACACGCGCCAGTGGGTCGACCAGCTCGTCTCCCTCGTGCGCGACCACGGGATGAACGGCTTCGTCTACTGGCCCGACGCCGACCACCTGCGCCAGCTGACTCTGTTCGCGCTGGAGGTCGTACCGGCGGTGCGCGCGGCTCTCACGTAGAGGCCGGGCCGGGGGATCCGGGCGTCGTGGGGCGGGAATGCGCACCCGGCTCGCCCCTGAACTCCCGGACCGGCTGACCGGGCTCCCCGGCGACATCGCCGAGGCGCTGGTGCCCGCGTTGAAGCCGGGCGGTTCGTACACGACCGTCAACGGTCCGTCGGATTCACCGACGGGGTGCCCGCGTCCGTCGGGCGCACAGAACCGCCTCGTCCTCGCGATCGCCGACGGGACCGGCGGAGCCCCGGGGGGCAACGAACTCGTCGTCGGCCGGGCCTCAGATACTTCCACCGGTCGTCGTGCGCCGACGGTCGGACCAGAGTCCCAGCCGCGCAGGAGGGATGTTTTGCGGGTGCTTCTGTCAGGAGGCATGCCGGAGCGGCAGGATGATGGCGGAGGGGTGCTCGGGGTCGTGGAAGACCTGCTGGTCGGCGCTGCGGAGGCGGGCTGTTGTGGCGCGGGGTTCGCCGGTTCCGGGGTTGCGGTTGTAGCGGGGGAAGGCGCCGCTGGAGACCTGGACGCGGATGCGGTGGCCGCGCCATCGCCGATCCCCGCTTCTCCCTCGACAAGCGCAATGCGGCGCCGGGCGGCTACCACGGTCTCTCGCTGCCGCCGGCGCTGGACGACAACCTGCTCAACATGGACCCGCCGGACCACACCCGCATCCGGCGCCTGGTATCCAAGGCGTTCACCCCGCGCCGTGTCGACCTTCTGCGGGCACCCGTCAGGAAGACCGCCGACGCGCTGCTCGACGCCATCGCGCCGCTCGGCCGCGCCGACCTCATCGCCTGGTACGCCGCGCCACTGCCGATCGCCGTCGTCTGTGATCTCCTGGGCGTGGCCCCGGACGACCGGCAGGACTTCCGGTCCTGGACCGATGCCCTGGTGGCCCCGGACCCTGTCAGGCCCGAGAAGGAGAAGGAGGCCGTCCGTTTCACCGATCCCGACCGGCTCGACAACAGCCGCGACGCGTCCGGCCATCTCGTCCGCGGCTGACACTCGACATCGCGCCGGGCGAACTTAAGTGGCGGCCGTCCATGCGCGCCCGCGGAACGCTCGCCCTACCGGAGAGCTGCTGACCTACCGGCGGTGACCTACCGGAGGGCGGTCAGTGGCCCGTGGCGATGAAGCGGAGGTAGCGGCGCAGGCCGAAGGTGCGACGGTGGGCCGCGCGGGCGACGGTGAGCTGGGTGGCGAGCCTGGTGTGTGTGTCGGTGGCGTCGGAGAGTTGGGCCTGACGCTGGAACAGCGCAGCGCGCTGGCGCTGTGTGGCTGTCTGGTGCTGTTGTTTCTCCTTGTTGGTCTGTTTCAGACGGATGGTGACGCGCTGCTGCGCTTCGTCGCGCTTGCGCCGGGCCGCGCTCTCGGCTTGCGTGATCTCCGTTTCGTACTGCTTCTTCCGGGCAGCGAACTGCCGGTGTATCGCGGTACGTTCCTGGTCGCCCAGCCGTGTGGGGGCCGACTTGCGGGCCCGTTGTTCCAGCGAGGCCCGCCAGCTTTCGAGCGTGGCGGCCCGGACTTCAGCGACGCCCGGGATCTTGACCTGCTGGCCGTTGGCACGGATGAGGTACGCGTCGCGGTTGGCGTACCGGGCACCCTGCACGTACCGGACACCGGTGAAGTCGGCGGCTGTGCGGATGCCGGCGGCGATCAGGGTCGTCACCGTCCCGCTGCCCATGTTGGAGAGCTTCTTGACGTCCTGGATGGGGGCACGGCGGAGTCTGTCCTGGACGTGTGTTTTGACGGACGAGGCCAGCGCGTCGGCCAGTTGCTTCTGCTCCTTGGCGGCCAGTCCGCTCAGCTTGGTCCGGAGGCTGCTGGTCTCCTTGTTCAGCGTGATGGTGATCCGTGACTGTTCGTCGCGCAGTTCGGTCTGAAGATCCTTGATCTGCTGGTTGATCCGGGTGTCCCGGCTCGCGCCGGCCGCGGTCAGGGCTTCGATCTCCTGGCGGATTTTCTGTGCCTCGGCCATCGTGCCCTGTAGGGCGTCCATCTGCTGCTGAAGGTCCCGCATCTCGGCTTTCGAGGCTCTGACCCCGGGGTGGGAACGCCGGGTGGATCGGAGGGCGCCGCCGGAGAGGAGCAGAGCTCCCAGCTGGGCGCCGGCCATGTAGCCGGTCGGCAGCATGCTGATGGCGGTCAGCACGGTCGGTGCGGCTGCTCCGGACAGAGCGAAGACGCCGGAGAGGATGTCCGCGGCACGCCTGCCCGTAAATCCGGTACCGGGCGTAAATCCGGTAGCGGCAGGAGCGGTCGTACTGCTTGCCGCGGGCGGGCTCTGGGGCTGGGGCATGTGATCGGTCAGCCAGGAGGGTGTTCCGCCCTGCCGGGCCGCTGCGGGGGCCGGAGTCCGGGCAGGGGGCTGCGTCGGGGCTGCCGCGGCCGTGGACAGCGGGGGAACCGCGCCGGCCGTCGCGGTGAGATGCCCGTGCGTCTGAGCGGCCAGCACCCGAAGGTCCGGGTCCGTATGGGTCAGCAGCAGGCTCCAGGAGAGTGAGGACCGCGGTTCCTTGAAGTCGTCCTCTTTGAGGATCAGGAACTCGCCTTGATTGTCGTGCAGTTGGTCCCAGATCGCGGGATCGGTGGCGACCGCGCGGAGGCTGAGGTAGATGACCCAGGCCGAGAAGCGGTCCATCGCGGGGCCGAAGTCCGAGCCTGTGCGGGCCGGGGACTGGTAGTTGCGGTGGCCGTTCTCCGTGGCGCCCTGCCCCTTGAGCGCGGGCACGAACATCCCGTCGTAGTCGACGAGGCGGAGTGTGCCGTCGGCGGCGACCAGTACGTTGCCGTGCTGAAGGTCTCCGTGGGCGAGGCCGAGCTTCTCCAGATCGGCGACCAGCGCCGCGAACCGCTCCGCCGTCGTCAGCACCGCCGCCGCGTCCCGGACATTCCGGTCGATCCATGTGATCAGGCCGGTGCCCTCCACCCAGGCCATCTTCAGAGCCGGGTACCAGTGGCCCGTGACGAGGACGCCCCTCGGCAGATACTCGACGCCGACCGGCCACGGCTGGGACAGTTCGGCGGGCCTGAGGCCGGCGAGCTGCCCGCTGATGGCCCGGTAGCGGGTCTCCAGCGTGCTGCTGTCGCGGGTGAAGCACTTCAGCGCGTACCGCTGCCCGCTCGGAGCGGTGACGGAGAAGACGCTCGCGAAGTTTCCGGAGATCGCCTTCGGTCCGAGCACGGGGCTCTGCTGGACCGTTCCGTGCTTGAGGTCCGGGTCCTCGAAACACAGCGTGGGGTTCTGGAGGGCTTCCACGTAGCTCGCGCCGGTCGGGAACTTCTGTCCGGCGGCAGGTCCGCCGGTGCGGGAAACCGCCATTACCCCTCCGTCCTCACCCACATGCGAATGAGGGCCACGTCGTCGTTGCGCATCCGGGACCTGTCACGTTCGTTCCGGACCCAGTCGGCAAAGGTTTCCTGGCCGAGTTCGGCAAGCCTGCCGAGCTGTTTGCCGGGTCCGCCCGAATCGATGTCCGGGTGCGAGAGCAACCACGCGGCCAGGGCGTCGGTTGCCAGCAGCAGCTCGTCGTCCGCGCGCAGTTCACCGGCCGCGGTCGACACGCGGTCGGTGATCAGGGCGGCATCCCGATTGCGGCTTCCGAGCAGCTGCGGGGTGATGCCGAAGCCGTCGCCGTCCGCGATGGGGAACGAGGCGATCAGCCGGCCCTCGCGGAGGTGGAAGAGGCAACTGTCGCCGAGGGCGAAAGCCTGCCAGTTCCAGTGCCGCGCGGCCTCCGGCCCTGCTCCCGGAACCGCGGCTGCCGCCCGGACATGGACCGCCACCAGCGTGGCGAAGGCGCCTTTGTCCAGCCCCGGCTGCTCGTACCAGGTGATGGGCCGGCCGCGGGCCGCACGTTCCGCCTGGTACTGCGTGATGTAGCTGTCCCACTGGTCGACGGTGCGGGCCAGGAGGTCCTCGACAAAGGACTTGGACCGGTTGCCGTCCTCGTAGTTGTCGCAAGGCTCGCGGGCAGCGGCCAGGGAGGCGACGGCGCCCCGTACCAGCTGCTTGGCCCACGCCCCGGCGAGCAGGCTTTCGGACGCTCCGTCGGACACGGCGGCGAAGACGGAGTTTCCGTCGGGTGACGACGAGACGTGCGTGGCGTCCTCGCACTCCTCCGGAGCGCTGCCTGTCTTGGGAACCAGAAAGCACCGGAAGTCGATCGGCGTCGCGTGGGCGCCCATGCCGCTCAGCGCAGTTCCGTGGCGCGCGTACCGATGTCGAGGAATTCGACGAGGGAGGTGATGTCGGCGTTGTAGACGAAACCACGGGTTGCCTCGCTGACCCGGTGGCCCTGAGAGGTGGCGTAGGAGCGCATATGGCTGGGCAGCACGCTCGACATGTGGAAGAGCAGCCGTGAGTAGGCGTCCGGGAGTTCGCCCTCGCTGTCGGGGAAGGTGACGGGAGCTCCGCCGGCCCCGGAGACGTGCAGGTTGAAGAGGAGTACCGACCCGTCGGCGGTGGCGTGCGAGGCGAGCCCGATGGCCGCACTCGTGGGGTCACCGTCGGTGGACTCGCCGTCGGTCAGGTTGAGGACGATGGGCGGGAAACCGCCCGGGTGCGCGTCGATCCAGCGGGAGACCAGGGAGTCGGCGTAACCGAACGCACGGGTCATGGGGGTGCCGCCGCTGGTGACCGGGTCCATCCAGATGGGGAACTGCACCGTCGTCTCGACGAGGCCTCCGGCGCCGTCCGGGACCTTCTTCGTACGGCTCTCCAGGCGGGCGGGGTTGTTCGCGATGTCGCTCAACGGCACGAGGTCGCGCCCGGCGAGCGCCCCGGTGAAGGACGAGCCGACCTGAGTGTGGCCGTATCCGATCACCGCGACGTGGAAATAGTCGCGGACGCCCTCTTCCTTGGCGCACTTGACCGACAGCTCGGTCAGCAGCCGGTTGATGGCGTCGGACACGACCTGGGCCCGCTGCTGGACCAGCTCGCCGCTGCCGATGGGATCGCTCATGGAGGCGGACTGATCGACGAGGAAGATGAAGCAGCCAGGGTTGGTGCGGCTGATTTCGGCGGTGTACGGCATCGCGGCGACCCGGCTCCTCTTGCGCAACGGGGGACCGAACGCCACGGTCACGGGACACGCGCGGAAACCTGACCCCCCAGGGAGACCGATCGTAGCGGTGCTGTGCCGCTCAGTGAGGGGAAATCAGAAAGGGGGAATATTGGTTGCCGTCCGCTCTCTCCCCCGCAGATGGGGTGGAGCCTGTCACTGGCGGACGGCACAGAGCGGGACCGTCGACGTTTCCGGCATTCGGTGTGCCGGGAGCGTCGGCGCAGGGCGGGTTGCTGCCGGGGGCGACGACGCCCGTCTCGTACACGTACATGTATTCGTATACGGCCGTGTGTGCGCGGTCCCGCAGCCCCCCGAGTGTGATCAGTACGCGCGAGATAATGGGCCTTCACGGTCGCCTCGCCGACGAACTGCTGCGCGCTATCTCGGCGTTGCTGTCCCCGCCGGCGGGCAGACGCAGGAAGCCGCTCGCGCCGGCCTGGAGGGCCTGGAACACAGCAGACGGCGCGGAGCAGGACTGAGGAGGCGTCGGCCGTTCCGCACTCACTTGAGGAAATGAGCACGACGCTGAGACAGCAGACAGACCCGCAGGTCACGGCGCCACCGTTTAGCCCGCAGCCTGAGAACCTACAGTGAGCCGCAAACGAAGCAATCCGATCTGGGACAGCCGCGGTCGTAGGAAAAGCGATTGACGCTCCGGCGCCGGTCGTGGACGATTCCGGATCGTGACGACGAGCACCGATCAAGACCAGACCGCCCCCGGCCGGATGCCCGCCGCCCGCCCGATCGCCCTGGTCACCGGCGTGGGCCGCACCGTCGGTATCGGCGCCGGCATCGCCCGCCGGCTGGCAGCGTCGGGCTGGGACATCGCCTTCACTTACTGGACTCCCTACGACGACCGCATGGCCTGGGGCAGGGAGACCGGCGCCACCGAAGTGATCGGCCGAGCCCTGGCCGAACACGGCGCGTCCAGCACGGCGATCGAGGCGGACCTCGCCGACCCGGACGCCCCGGCACGCGTCTTCGACGAGGCCGAACAGCGGCTGGGCACCGTGACCGCGCTGGTGATGTGCCACTGCGAGTCGGTCGACTCCGGCCTGCTCGACACCACCGTCGAGAGTTTCGACCGGCACTTCGCAGTCAACGCACGCGCCACCTGGCTGCTCATCCGCGAGTTCGGCCGCCGCTTCGCAGCCGCCCCGGGAACCGGCCGGGTCATTGGCCTGACCAGCGATCACACCGTCGGCAACCTGCCCTACGGAGCGAGCAAGGGTGCCCTCGACCGCATTACCCTGGCCGCCGCCCGCGAACTCGCCCGCCTCGGCGTGACCGCCAACGTGATCAACCCCGGACCGGTCGACACCGGCTGGATGTCCGAGGAAACCCGGGAGCACTGCGTCCGCAACACCCCGCTCGGCCGTCTGGGCACTCCTCAGGACACCGCCCACCTCGTGGACTTTCTGTGCTCCCGGGAAGGCGACTGGATCAACGGCCAGCTGCTGATGAGCAACGGTGGCTTCGCATAGCCCACCAGGTACTCACGTGCTCGATGCCGCGGCCCGGGGCCGCCCGACGTTTCGCGAGGAAATGACATCTCCGTGAGACGGATGGCAACGGACACCCCGTGAGACACCTGGACAAGCCGCAGGTCACAGTGACGGCCAGGGACACGAAGCGCGAGATCGTACAGCCGGTGTGGGGTGCTCTGGACACGGTCCGCCTCTTCCGGCATGTGGTGGCGGTCCGGGACGCTGTACACCCTCGCGATGACGACCGAGGTGTGTGAGGAGCTGGGGTTGGCGACGCTGTCCCGGGAGGTGACGCCGGGTCTGCGCCCGGTGATGGAGATAGCCGGTGTCGCCTCCGAACTCATCGACTGGTCCTCCACTCGCCGTCAGCGGACCGAGGACATCATGGAGGGCCTCATCTGCGCGTTCGCGCACAAGAACGGGCGGTTGCCCGGCGAACGCGCCTGCCACGGCCTGGCCCGATAGGCGGCGCAGGACACCCGCACCGCGAAGAAGCCCCCGCGCCCGTTGAAGCAACTGCTCGCACGGTGGCGGGCGTCCGCGCTCCTCAGGTTCGGCAAGCGGATGGTCGACGGGCTCCTTCAGCGCTGCCGCGCGGCGGGTGCGGCGATCCGGGCCCGGGTGGATCCGCACGTGGACGCCGTCCTCGCCGCCGTCGACGTCGCCGCGGTCGTCTTTACCGTCCGCAGGAAGTTCGCCCGCCGCCATGTCCTGGCCGAAGCCCGCCGGCAGCTGCTGGAGTGAGCTGCTCTGTGTTTCGTGGAGTCCCTGAAGCCTTGGTTACGGTCCAGGCGTAAGGAGAACCACGAGCTGTGCCGACACCACGTAAATACCCCGATTGAACTCCGCGAGCGCGCGGTCCGCGAGGTCCGCTCGACTGGTTGTCCCGTCGCGCACGTCGCCCGCGACCCCGGCATCCACAAGGAGTCCCTGCGCGGCTGGGTCCACCAGGCCGAGGCGGACGCCGGTGAACGCGACGACCGGCTGACGACTGCCGAGCGCGACGAGCTGAAGGAACTCCGCAAGGAGAACACCGAGTTGAGGCGGGCACCGGTGTCCGCCCCGGCCACAGACCCCTCCGGTTCGCCTTGGCCGCGAGGGCACCGGTTCGCCGACCGGACTCGCGCCCAGCACGCCGCTATCCATGCCCTCTTGAAGGCGGGGCATAGCCGCCGCTCGGTAGCCACGCAGGAGGGGCTGCTGCGTGGTGGATCGGTAAATGAGTGGCCTGTGGTTTACGGGTGTCGACAGACTGCCTCGGTGACTCATACGACACTTCCTCAACTGCTTCGACCTCGCGCCTTAATACCCGGAGACCTTGTGGTCATCGCGGCACTGTCCGGTCCACTCGACGCTGCTTACGAGCCCGACCTCAAGCTGGCGGTGGCGGTGCTTGAGGGGATGGGGTTCCGGGTGCGTCTCGCGCCGCTGCTCGTAGCGGGGCGGCACCGTTGGTGGAGCGCGGCCCGGCCGGACGAGATCGCCAAGGAGCTCAACGGGCTGCTGCGTGATCCTGAGGTGCGCGCGATCGTCGCGCACGACGGTGGTCATACGGTGTATGGGTACCTCGACCTGATCGACTTCGACGCGATCAGGGCCGACCCCAAGCCGATCCTCGCCTACAGCGACATCTCACTGCTGCACTTGGTGCTCTACGCACGCACGGGGCTGGTCGGATTCCATGCCGACTTGGCCACCCGTGGACTCGGCGGGTACTGGAAGGCCGCGCCCGCGGCACGCAGGGCGGAACTTGAAAAGCTCTACTCGACGCTGCTGACCAGCCCGGAGGCGATCGGCCCGCTGCCGACCACCCCGTCGTGGGAGTGCTGGCGTCCCGGTCAGGCCGAAGGCCCGTTGATCGGCGGGGTGATCAACCGAATCGCGCTGGTGCAGGCGACGCCTTTCGCGCTGCCGCTCGAATGCTTCGATGGCGCGGTCCTCTTCTGGGAGGAGACGGGCGGCCTGGCAGCGCATGTGTGGAGCCTTCTACAGATACTGCGGCACGCTGGCATTCTCGATCGGATCTCCGGCATGGTCGTGGGCATCCCGGACGCGATCCACGGGCTCGGGGAGGGCGGCCCCGACGGCGACCCGACCCTGGCCGAGATCGTCCTCGATGTCCTCGGCGACCGTGACATCCCCGTCCTGGGCAACGTCGAGTTCGGACATGCCGGCCCGAATCTGCCGATGCCGACCGGCATCCGCGTCGGCCTCGATGCGGGGCAGCGGACATTGTCGCTACTCGAACCAGCCGTACGGCCGCACACGATGACGGGACCGGTCGGCTGAGGAATACACATCAGTGAGCCGACGCCCGGTGCGGGAGTGAAAGGAGGGGGCGAAGCTCCCTCCCCCCACTCGTATGGGTGTGACCTGCCAGAACCCGACGGATCACTCCGCAGCCCAGCTTCCCTGAACGTCAACACTGCTCCGTGGAGGGAACTTGACGGATCAGCCGAAAGTGATCGGATCATTACTCTGTATGTCCATTCGGTGTCGCGAGGTCGACGCGGCGCTATGGGCGACGGGCGAGGATGCCGTCGATCCAGGTGGCGGCGGTCGGCGCGATGAAGCCGCGGACGGTTTGCAGGTCACGCTCGTCGAAGCCGCGCCGGATGGTGCTGGTCGTGGTGCTGGACCGCCTCCCGGGGGAAGGCGCGGGTCATCCAGTCTTCCGTTGCGCCGACCTGGCGCAGCGTCTTGATCTGCTGGTCGTAGTCGTGTCCTTCGGGGCTGGCGTGGACGCGCAGGTAGAGGGGGTCGTCCCTGCCGGTGGTATGGCCGTCGAAGGAGAAGGCGCAGGTGTGGTTCCACTGGTAGGGGGCGTTCGGTTCGGTGCAGTGGCAGAACCGGTGGGCTGTGTGCACCTGCAGTCCCCATCGGGGGTGGCACAGTCGCTGCAGGAGCTGGTCGTGCCAGAGGGCCCGGGTGTGGGCGGTGTGGGCGTTGATCTTCCAGGTGTCGGCGTCGTCCCAGCACTGGACGCGGTAGAAGGCGGTAACGGTGCGGAAGAGCGCGATGCGCCGGAGCACTACACTGCCCACCGCGGCCCGTCTGGTCCGCGAGCCCTAGAGACTGGGTAGGCGTTGAGGTAGCCGGTTTCCACGGGATCGAGGCGGTGCGGAGTCGTCCACAGCGGTCGCAGGACCGTTGTCGTCGCACCAGTGGCGGTGTCGGCGCTCGATGTCCTCCCAGCCCTCCGGCAGTCCACGGGGCAGAACGAGAACGAGCGTTGCCGTTTGCCCAGGATCTTTCACCATGCACAGGTCAGCCGCCGGCCGCCGGCCGCCGTCCCCGATGCCCCTCACCCGCAGGCCGGGGATGCCGGGCACATCGCTCCCGTTGTCCGGTGCGGGAGCCGCGGGCAGCAGGCGGTACAGGCAGTGTTCGGGGAAGGAATACCGATCCTGGCCCACGTAGGCGTCGAGGTTCAGGGTGAGAGACGTGCTGGTGCTGGTCAGTGAGGCGATGCCGAAGGGGTGCGCGCACAGACCCGGGGAGGTGCCCAATTGCTCGAGAACGAGGCCCTCCAGCTGCATCTGCGCCGGCGAGGCCGCAAGCGCCGGGCGGCTGGTTCGCAGGCCGGCGCGGCGGGAGTTCCCACTGCACTCGGCCCAGTAGCGGAGCTTGCGGGACTCCCCCGAGGAGCGGTCGCTCACGACAGTGCCTTCCTGACGCGCTCCGCCCCGATCCCGGCACGTCAACGAACACTGACGAGCTGTGGTGTGTGATCTCGGGTACAGGCCGGTGCAATGCCACGCTCCTTGCGTTCCGGTACGCCGGATCGGGCGGCGGTCGGAACGTGGCCCGCCTCGGGCCATGCCCGCTGATGATCCAGTACATGAGCGGGCCAGGACGGACGACACAGTCACGGGTTCACCCGGACGGGTCAGCGCCTCAAGCACGGAGGAGGCAGGCGGCAGGAACGATCGGCAGTCTTTCCGGTCAGCCCAGCCGTACGTCCGGTCAGGATGTCTGCGCCCCTGCGGGCGTGGGGTCCAGGGAGTCGAGGAGCTGACCGAAGGTGATCTTCTCTTCGTCGTAGTCGAAGGTCATGGCAGCGGCGATGGCCTCCCACCGCCCCGTGCTGCGCCCGCAGTGGTCCAGCAGAATCTTCAGGGCGACGTCGGGTTCGTGGCGGGCGAGAACCTCCTCGGCGGGGATCTGGCGCAGGTGCTCCAGGGTGCGGTAGCGGGACGTCACGACGGCGCGGTAGACCTCGGAGCGGGAGAGGATCTCGCCGGTGGCGGGGGAGCCGAGCCAGGACTGCAGGACGGCCGCGGGATCGGGGTGTTTGCCGAGTTCGTCGTCGTCCAGCAGCCGCACCACACCTTCGTCCTCGTCTTCGGTTACCGGGACGGCGGCCGCCGCGGCCAGGAACCAGTCGGGCCCGCCGGCCTTCTCCGCGATCCAGGCCAGTTCCGCCGGGTGCAGCCCGTTCAGGACGTCCGCGACCGCGGTGTGCGGGGTGTGTGGGTTGGCGGCGAGGGTGGACAGGGCCTGGACCCGGCGGTGCTCGTAGTGGCGTTCCAGGAGCCGGGCCGGGCGGTCGCGGTCCGGATCGACGTTGTCGAGGACGCGGATCAGGGTCCGGCTCGGCGTGGGAGAGACGACGGCCGGCTGATTGAGCCGGGCGAGGTGGGCGCATGCCCCGGCGAGGTGGTCGGGGTTGGTGCTGAGGAGGGCCAGGTCCTCGGCGAGGTGGAGGGCACGGCTGTCGAACTCGTGGTCGCCTTCCTGCTTGTCGGCCCAGGCGAGCAGCTGGCCGCGGGTGACGAGAGCGTCGGCGGCCGCGTGCAGCTGGTCGGCGGCGAGGCCGGCCAGGCGCGGGTGCTCGACATTGGCCACGCCCCCCGATGACGTCCATGACAGCGGCGGTCAGCAGAGCCGTGGCCACGTGGTCGATCTCGCGATTGCAGCAGGCGCTGACATTGACGGCATGGGTCGGTCTGAAGCCGAGGATGGCCTCCACCTCGGGTTCGTCCGCGTGCTCAGCCTCGAAGGTGCTCTCGTCGCCGACCCCCGGCCCATCAAGTAGACCAGGAAGGGCCGACGCCAGTCCTCGCGCTGCGGATTGAATCCCACCAGGGCTGCGAGCTCCTCGTCCGCGATGGTGTTGCCGAGGAGTGGAAGCGGGAACGGCTTTCGCCAGTCCTTCTCCCGCCTGTCCTCGACGCCCAGTCGCTCTGCGGGCACGTAGATGTCGAAGAATCCGGGTCGCTTTTCGGCGAAGTGGGAGGAGAGCCCCACCATCAACGCGCGGAACTCCCCCAGCGCAGCCAGGGAGAGCGGCTCCGCCAACTCGATCACCAACGTCGGACCAGACATGCTGGGAGCCCAGTTTGATCGGCTCCGCGACCGCTCAAATTCTTCCCACACCGAGCCCAGCCGGTCCGAGCACCGACGCCGGCACCCTGGCGAACCTATGCGGTCAGAGCACTTGCCGGACCCGGGTCGTCTGGCAGTACCAACCCCTCCCGGCGTTGTCGGGGCTGCTTACCGCTCGGCTCGTCATCCCTCGAACCGAACTGCCGCCAGCTTCAACCGGATTGCTACGACAATCCGGCGGTGAAGGTCTCTCACCTCACTCGATTCCATGGCGCCTCGTGGCGCACCCACTCGCTACGACAAGCGCGGTTACGTCTTCCTCGGCACCGCAACAGCGGCAGCCCTCGCAATCTGGCTCCGGTCCTGATCAGGGCCAGTCCTCGGTGATGGGGTACATGTGGGCGCGGGGATCGAGCTCGCCTGTAGAAGGGTCCAGTCCGGCCCGGAGCCGTCGATGTTGCTCTCGCCAGCTGACGAATGTGTCTGTCCGCTTCCAGAGCGACTCATCGCCGAGTGGGCAGACGTCGAACTGGCCCAGCATCATGCGGGTGATGAACTGGACCATGTTGCAGTTGAACAGGGCCCACGGCGACTCGCCCCACGAGTGGTGCCGGCGCCAGGCTATGACAGGCCACTTGTCCGGATCTGGGTCGTTCATGAGCCAAGCCATCTCGTTGGCGTTCATCCCAGAACCCCAGGGCAGGACGGCATCGGCACCCAGCGTCACGTCTGGGATTCCTGCATCGTCCTCCCAGAGTCCGCGCAGGCCGTCCGCCATGCCTCCGATGTGACACACTTCCCATCCGCGCAGGTCACTCGGGAGTGGGGGCAGAATGACGAGCTCTCCGATATCGCCCACGCCGTACGTGTCCAGCAAAGCCTTGTAGTCACTCGGCAGCCTGGTGCCTAACGCGACTTCGGCCGCAGCCCAGTCGATCTGCTCGCCGCCTGCGAAGTCTGCTGGCACGAGATTGAGCAGTACGGCGACGTCGGGATGAATGCCCATGGTGAAGCCCCTTGAGGTCAGTGGTCAGCAACCCTAGTTGTGTGGGCTGACACCGTTGCCCTGGGTAGCCAGGCCCCGCAGGCACCCGCCCACGTGTTCAACATGGGAAGCCAGGACTGTGACCACCGAACACAGCGGGTGTGACCCCAGTAGGACGACCTCAGCAACCTTCCTGGCCAGACCGGGTCTGTCAAACGTTTTACAGTCCCCGATCCGGATGTCGGATCCCGGGGTGTCGGGGTCGACCGGGGGCCGGCGCCGGAGTCTGGACCCGCAGGAGCGTCGTGAGCCGGGGCACCTTCGTGAAGCGGCCCGTGTGGTACGTGCCGGCGACCGCGGCGCCACGCGAGCGGGCGAGCCCGGCTCGGCCGCGCACCGCGGGCAGAGGTGGCGCTCGACGTCGTCCGCGTCGGTGTGAGAGGGGTCGTGAGGGTCCGTCATGACCCCGGATCCTCGGCGCCCCGAAAGCAGTGCTGATCTGATCTCTCAGCGCGTGCCGCCTACCAGTGCTTCGCCGAGTGGGGTGCGGCGGTAGAGCACGGACCGTCCGGACCGGGCGCGGACGAGCAGTCCCGCGCTTCGCAGGATGGCGAGGTGGTCTCCTACCGCGCCGGGTGTCATGGCGAGGCTTCGGGCGAGGTGGCTGGTACTGGCCGGGGCGTCCAGTGCCAACAGCAGCCGGGCTCGGGACCGGCCGACCAGAGCGGTCAGGGCGTCCGGTCGGGGGACGCTCTCCTGTTCGCCCCACAGGGCGGCGGTGCCGCGGGCACGGTAGATCAAGGTCCTGGGCCAGGGGTCTTCCAGGTGGGCGGCGATATTCGCGACGGACACCGAAGGGATCAGCAGGAGCCCGTCGCCGGCGAGGTGGACTGTTCCGACTTGGGGGAAGTGGCCGATCTCGATCCCGCCGGCTTGCCAGGCGATGCTCGGGTGCAGGCTCTCGATGGCCGTGACCCATCCGTGTTCGCCGATCACACCCACCCGGTGCACGACGTCGCGCTCACAGACCGCGCGCAGTTGCGGCCAGTCCGGGGCGAGCAGTTCGTGCCACGCCTGGTCCATCGCCTCGGCGATCCTGGAGACGGCGTCCGTGGAGTCCAGCACCGCGCGTACGCGGGGATCGCGGGCGGACAGGCCGGTCGCGTTGGTGGCGATTTCGTGGCGGGCCGCTTCCAGCGGTGTGGCCCGGATCATGGACAGGTCGTCCACCCAGGTCTGGTTGAGGCCGCGCGGGGGCGGAGCGACGAAGTTCGGTCCGCCTTGCGGGGTGTGCAGGGCGAGGACGGCGTTCAGCTCGCTCTCGCGGCGAAGCCGTTCGAAGGCCGGCAGGAGCCGGGTGGCCCAGGCTCGCGGCAGTGGCCGGTCCTGACCGGCGAGCGAGCGCAGCAGGAAGCAGAGGTCCATCGCGGGGGAGAGTGCGAAGCGGCTGCGCAGCAGGTCATCGACGGAGACTTCGAAGCGCAGCACCGCGCCATGCTACCGAGGGACGGCTGTTCCGCTTCGTCGAGCGACGAATCATTGGTGAGTGGTGTGGGCGTACGGCGAGGCTGGGCGTCATGACCCCAACTAACGCTCGGAGGGGGGCTTGTTGGTGTATCGCGGGCTTGCTGGCCTGGTGTGTTGTGGGTTCGTTGAGAGAGGCCGGGTGCGCGGTTCCAGCGG
>NZ_JBFBEZ010000028.1:0-103744 GCF_040701725.1 Streptomyces sp. NPDC093109 | reverse complement strand
GGTCTCGACAACCACCTCAACGACCAGGAGCTCTGTCCGTATCTCCCCACCCCACCCCGTAACCACCACCACAAACCCTAAACTTCACGGCCTTGTGTCAAGGGCGGAGCGCAGCGCAGTCGGCGCAGCCGACGCGACGCCAGGAGCGCCCTTTACACCTGTCCTGGAGACGCGACACTCACAGCAGGAGGGGCGGCCCCCATCCCAACAACCTCCGCCACCCACACACCCCCACTCAGCGTTGCTCTAACCCGCACCCCACAACACCGCAGCAACCCACACCCGTTCAGTTCCCGGTCCCGTCCTCCGTCAGCGTCGTGCGCAGGAAGTCCAGGGTGCGCTGCCAGGCGAGCGTGGCCGAGTCGGCGTGGTATGCCTCGGGGCGGGCGTCGTTGAAGAAGGCGTGGCCCGCCGGGTAGAGGTGCAGCGTCGGGGTGATGCCGGACTGCGCCACGATCGCCTCCCGCAGCTCCTCCAGGGACGCGGGCGGCACGGACTCGTCGGTCTCGCCGTAGTGCCCCAGGATCTGCGCCTTCAGCCCCGAGAAGTCGGGCACGCCCTCCTTGTTGACCCCGTAGAACGGCACGGCCGCCGCGACCCGCTGGTCGTGTGCCGCCTGGCTGAGCACGAAGCCGCCGCCCATGCAGAAGCCGACCGAGCCGATCCGGTCGCCGTCCGTCTCCTCCCGCGTGAGCAGGTAGTCGACCGCGCCCGAGAGCAGCTCGACCGCGCGCGGGGTGGGCAGCTCCAGCATCATCCGCAGCGCCTCCTCCGCGTCGTGGGCGACCTCGCCCCCGTACAGGTCGGGCGCCAGCGCCACGAAGCCCGCCTGCGCGAGGCGGTCGGCGATCTCCTTGATGTGGGTGGTCAGCCCCCACCACTCCTGAATGACGATGACACCGGGTCCGTGCCCGGCCGGGGGTACGGCGAGGTAGCCGTGGGCGGTGCTGCCCGCGCTGGGGAACGTGACGTTCTGCGGGGAGGAGGAAGCGGCGGGGGTGGAGTCGGTGGTCATGGGTGCCTCCAGTGGTCGAGGGGGGTCATGCGCGATCGATCGTACGTAACCAACGCGCTCGCCGCCGCCCCCACCGCCCCGTTCCACCCCACCAGCCCCAGCCCCAGCGCCTTCCGCACCCCCGCGCTGAGCCCGACCACGGACTCTTCGCCCCCGACGGGCCCCCGGCCCCGGCCGGCCATCCGGCCGTCGCCGTCGACCTCGTACCAGCCCTGGGTGGTGTTGACCAGGTAGTAACGCCCGTCCTCCCCGTCGCTCAGCAGCAGGACGTACTCCGTCCCGGCACGGAGACCCGCCGTCTCCGGGCCGGAACCGGGCGCCGTGTAGGCCACGTTGATCGCGTCGCCCGGGCTCTCCCCCTTGGCGGTCGCCAACACCTCTGCCCTGGCGACCGTGTCGGTCATGCCGTCGTGGGTCTCTTCATGCCCCGCCCCGAGCTTCACCCGTACGATCAGATCGGCCGAGTCCTCCAGCTCCGCCGTGGTGCCGTAGTACGGTTCGTCGCCCAAGACTGAGGCGCTGCCGGAGCCGCCCGGGAGCTGTCCGTCCAGTACGAGGACGGCCCCGCCCCCGATCGCCACCGCCGCGCCACACGCCACCGCCGCCATCAGGAGGCCCCGGCGCCGGCGGGAGCGAGGTGCCGGGCCAGAGGCCGGAGGACCCGGCGCCGCGTTCGGCACCGGATTCGCCTGCCTGATCAAGGACTTGACTCGCCCCACTCGCCCCACTCGTCGCACTCGCCTCACTCGGACTCCTCCATATAGACGGCGCGGAATGCTTTACGGGCGCGGTGCAGCCGTACCCAGACCGCCGGGGCGGCGCAGCCCAGTACCTCGCCGATCTCGGCGGCGCCCAGCCCGTCCCAGTAGCTGAGGAGGAGCACGTCACGGTGCCGGTCCGGGAGCTGGTCGAGGGCGTCGAGTACGGCGGTGTCCTGGCCGGCGGCCGGGGCGCGGTCCAGCTCGTCCGTGATGCGGCGGTGGAGTTCGGTGAGCCGGGCGGTCGCGCGGTAGTGGTTGCCGAGCAGGTTCCGCGCGGTGACGATGAGCCAGCCCGTGGTCATCACCTCACCGCACGCCGCCGTAACGTCCCCCGCCCCCGCCCCCGCCCCCGCCGTACGCTCCCACGCGATCCGGAAGACCTCGGCCGTCAGCTCCTCGGCGGCGCTCCGGTCGCCCAGCCGCCGGTACACGTAGGCGGATACGCGCGGATGCTCGCGCGCGTACAGCGCGGTGAACCGCGCGGTCGTAGCGGTGTTGCTCCCCCTGGTCTCCACACCCTCTATATGTCACGCACCGGCGGATCCTTACAGCGAGCCCGGAAACGCCGAAGGGCGGCATCCCCTCCATCAGCCATGGGCCATCGGCCGTCGGCTGGAAGGAAATGCCGCCCTCGGTCAGGACAGTCGATCCACTGGGGCCGGAGCCCCGGTCGGATCAGAAGTCCATGTCACCGCCCGGCATGCCGCCGCCCGCGGGGGCCGCGCCGGCCTTCTCGGGCTTGTCGGCGATAACGGCCTCGGTGGTGAGGAACAGCGCCGCGATGGAGGCGGCGTTCTGCAGCGCGGAGCGCGTCACCTTCGCGGGGTCGATGATGCCTTCGGCGATCATGTCGACGTACTCGCCGGTCGCGGCGTTCAGGCCGTGGCCGACCTTCAGGTTGCGGACCTTCTCGACGACGACGCCGCCCTCAAGACCACCGTTGACGGCGATCTGCTTGAGGGGAGCCTCCAGCGCGAGCTTCACGGCGTTGGCGCCGGTCGCCTCGTCGCCCGTCAGCTCGAGCTTGTCGAAGACCGAGGAAGCCTGGAGCAGAGCCACGCCACCACCGGCGACGATGCCCTCCTCGACGGCGGCCTTGGCGTTGCGCACCGCGTCCTCGATGCGGTGCTTGCGCTCCTTGAGCTCGACCTCGGTCGCGGCGCCGGCCTTGATGACGGCCACGCCGCCCGCGAGCTTCGCCAGGCGCTCCTGGAGCTTCTCGCGGTCGTAGTCCGAGTCGCTGTTCTCGATCTCGGCGCGGATCTGCTTGACCCGGCCGGCGACCTGGTCGCTGTCACCGGCACCGTCGACGATGGTGGTCTCGTCCTTGGTGATGACGACCTTGCGGGCGCGGCCCAGCAGGTCGAGACCGGCGTTCTCCAGCTTGAGGCCGACCTCCTCGGAGATGACCGTTCCGCCGGTGAGGATGGCGATGTCGTTCAGCATCGCCTTGCGGCGGTCGCCGAAGCCCGGGGCCTTGACGGCGACGGACTTGAAGGTGCCGCGGATCTTGTTGACGACCAGCGTCGACAGAGCCTCGCCCTCGACGTCCTCGGCGATGATCAGCAGGGGCTTGCCCGACTGCATGACCTTCTCCAGCAGCGGAAGGAGGTCCTTCACGTTGCCGATCTTGGAGTTGACGATCAGGAGGTACGGGTCGTCGAGCGACGCCTCCATGCGCTCCATGTCGGTCGCGAAGTACGCCGAGATGTAGCCCTTGTCGAAGCGCATGCCCTCCGTGAGCTCAAGCTCCAGCCCGAAGGTCTGGGACTCCTCGACGGTGATGACGCCTTCCTTGCCGACCTTGTCCATGGCCTCGGCGATGAGCTCGCCGATCTGGGTGTCGGCGGCGGAGATGGAGGCCGTAGAAGCGATCTGCTCCTTGGTCTCCACGTCCTTGGCCTGCTCCAGCAGCGCACCGGAGACGGCCTCGACGGCCTTCTCGATGCCGCGCTTGAGGGCCATCGGGTTGGCGCCGGCGGCCACGTTGCGCAGGCCCTCGCGGACGAGCGCCTGGGCCAGGACGGTCGCGGTGGTCGTACCGTCACCGGCGACGTCGTCCGTCTTCTTGGCGACTTCCTTGACCAGCTCGGCGCCGATCTTCTCGTACGGGTCCTCGAGCTCGATCTCCTTGGCGATGGAAACACCATCGTTGGTGATCGTGGGGGCGCCCCACTTCTTCTCGAGGACAACGTTGCGGCCCTTGGGACCAAGGGTGACCTTGACGGCGTCGGCGAGCTGGTTCATCCCGCGCTCGAGACCGCGCCGTGCCTCCTCGTCGAACGCGATGATCTTGGCCATGTGAAGTGGTCCTCCCGGACGGATCGGGTTCTCCCCCGCTCGGACGCTCGGAAAACAGCTGACGAGCTGGGGGAAGGATTGCTCCGGACCGCGCTGGCGCCCGCGACGGACGGCCTGAGAGCCGGGTGGTTCCTTGCCCCACCGACCCTCCGAGCCTCACCGACCCGGTCCTTAAGTTGTCACTCTCGTATGCAGAGTGCTAACGCCAATAATTAGCACTCGGCACCCGAGAGTGCAAGCGTCTTCCGGTCGGCCGGGGACGCACGAGGGGCCCGCATCCGTGATGGATGCGGGCCCCTCGGCGTGAGTGACGTGCAGCGTGTCGTGAGTGCGTCGGTGGCCGATCGCGCCGGGATCAGACGGCGAGTTTGACCATGTCCGCCTGCGGACCCTTCTGGCCCTGCGAGATCTCGAACTCCACTCGCTGACCTTCTTCAAGGGTGCGGTAACCGTCCATCTGAATCGCGCTGTAGTGGACGAAAACATCCGCACCACCGTCTACCGCGATGAAGCCGTAGCCCTTCTCCGCGTTGAACCACTTGACGGTGCCCTGAGCCATGCCTAACTCCCCTATTACTGGCCCTTGCACGGGGCCACACTTCGCGTCGGAACGCGTCGACCGCGGCTGAATGTATCTGCCCAACTGCCCTCTGCAACAGGTCAATCGGACGAGAAATCTGGGCGTGGCCGAACTCGCATAGCGATGAATTCGCAGCGATCCAGGGCAAGTCGGGCCGGGCAAAGCGCATCTATCACGCAAAGGCCACCGGGAGATCGGCCTCATGTTGTCGCGTTCTCGCGCGCGTTGGCGGCGGCGGACGGCAGGGCCTTCCCCTACTGTATCGCGCTCAACCATGCAGAATGGCCCCCTCCGCTTCGCTTGCGGAGGGGGCCATTCCAGTAATCCGGAGCGCATCGCATGTGCGTGCGATGCACGTGCGATGCGCGTGCGATGCGCGTACGCGGCGGTCAGCCGCCGGCGACCGCCGGGATGATCGAGATGCCGGCGCCCGCGGGCGTCGCGGTCTCCAGGCCCTGCTCGAAGCGGACGTCGTCGTCGTTCACGTACACGTTCACGAAGCGGCGCAGCTTGCCCTGGTCGTCCAGGACGCGCGCGGCGATGCCGGGGTGGTTGGCCTCCAGGGACTGGATGACCTCGGCGAGGGTCGCGCCCTCCGCCGGGACCTCGGCCTCACCACCGGTGTACGTGCGGAGGATGGTGGGGATGCGGACCTTGACGCTCATGGTGGTGCCCTTTCTGCGGAGTACGGGGTCGCTGCTGAACGAGTGGGGGTCAGCTCGCGCCGTCGGAGGCTTCACCGGAAGCGTCACCGGAAGCGCCGTCGCTCCCGACCGCCGCCAGCCCGGCCGCCCGGAACGCGTCGAGACTCGGCCTGATCGTCGCCGTCGGCCCGGTCGTGGGCGCCACGGCGTCCAGCGTCTTGAGGCCGTCACCGGTGTTCAGGACCACGGTGGTGAGCGTCGGGTCCAGCAGCCCCGCCTCGATGAGCTTCTTCGTCACGCCGACGGTCACCCCGCCCGCGGTCTCCGCGAAGATCCCCTCCGTACGGGCGAGCAGCTTGATCGCGTCGACGATCTGCTCGTCGTTGACGTCCTCGACGGCACCGCCGGTGCGCCGGGCGATGTCCAGGACGTACGGGCCGTCCGCCGGGTTGCCGATCGCCAGCGACTTGGCGATGGTGTCCGGCTTCTGCGGCCGTACGACGTCGTGGCCCGCCTTGAAGGCGGTGGAGACCGGCGAGCAGCCCTCGGCCTGGGCGCCGAAGATCTTGTACGGCTTGTCCTCGACCAGGCCCAGCTTGATCAGCTCCTGAAGACCCTTGTCGATCTTCGTGAGCTGGGAGCCCGAGGCGATCGGGATGACGAGCTGGTCGGGCAGCCGCCAGCCGAGCTGCTCGCAGATCTCGTACGCGAGCGTCTTGGAGCCCTCGCCGTAGTACGGGCGCAGGTTGACGTTGACGAAGCCCCAGCCCTCACCGAGCGGGTCGCCGATCAGCTCGGAGCAGAAACGGTTCACGTCGTCGTAATTGCCCTCGATGCCGACCAGCTCACCGCCGTACACCGCGGCCATGACGACCTTGCCCTGCTCCAGGTCGTGCGGGATGAACACGCACGAGCGCAGCCCGGCGCGGGCGGCGGCGGCGCCGACGGCGCCCGCGAGGTTGCCCGTGGAGGAGCAGGAGAGCGTGGTGAAGCCGAAGGCGCGGGCGGCCTCGACGGCGATGGCGACGACGCGGTCCTTGAAGGAGTGCGTCGGGTTGCCGGAGTCGTCCTTGACGTGGAGCGAGCCGGTGATGCCCAGTTCACGGGCGAGATTGTCGGCCTTGACGAGCTTGGTGAAGCCGGGGTTGATGTTCGGCTTCGTGGCCACGTCGGCGGGGACCGGCAGCAGCGGTGCGTAGCGCCAGATGTTGTCGGGGCCCTCGGCGATGCGCTTCTTCAGCTCTTCGGGACTGCCGCTCGGCAGGTCGTACGCGACTTCGAGCGGCCCGAAACAGCTCGCGCAGGCGAAAATGGGTCCGAGGGCGAAACGTTCGCCGCATTCGCGGCAGGAGAGCGCGACGGCGGGACCGAAATCAACACTTCCGCTTCCGCTGCCCGTACTTCCGCTGCCCGTGTTCTTCGTCTCGTTGTCCGGGACGGTCTGCACAGCCATGATGGCGAGGCCCTTTCTCCTCATCTTCCTCGCGACGTACTTCGCCGCAAGACGGAATTGGCACCTTCCCCACCGTGACCTCGCGGTCGGCGGGAGGGTTGCCGGGACTTCAACGGGCCGTTCCCTCAGTCCCTCTGGATGAGCGCTATGACGCCGGACCCGGGGTCCGGTGCGTTTGTTTCACCTGCTGGTGTCGTTCAAGACTGTAACCGAAGGAGTGGACGGCTGAGATAGTCGTCCGCACCGCGAGATGGATCACACGGGGGTCCGCACGGGGTCCGCACGGGGTCCGCGCGGGGTCCGGACCGGATCACACGGATCAGTGGTTTACGACGCTTTACAACGCTTTACGAAGCTTTACGGATCAGCGCAGGGAGTACCGAACGTGCTGGAAGAGGTGGAACGCTGGCTGGCCAGGCGTTCCTGGTCCGCCGCCGACCGTACGCTCGACCAGCTGCTGGCGGCGAAGGCCGCCCGGGGCAGCACGGTGAGCGTCGTGCTGCCGGCGCTGAACGAGGAGGAGACGGTCGGCGAGATCGTCTCCGTGATCCGGCGCGCGCTGATGACGCGGACGGCGCCGCTGGTGGACGAGCTGGTGGTGATCGACTCCGGCTCCACGGACCGTACGGCCCGGGTGGCGGCGGCGGCCGGCGCGCGCGTCGTGCACCGGGACGCGATCCTGCCGAGGCTGCCGGCCCTGCCCGGCAAGGGCGAGGTGCTGTGGCGGTCGCTGCTGGTGACGAGCGGCGATGTCGTGTGCTTCGTGGACGCCGACCTGCGGGAGTTCTCGGCGGACTTCGTGTCCGGGACGGTCGGCCCGCTGCTCACGGACCCGGGGGTGGACTTCGTGAAGGCGATGTACGACCGGCCGCTGAGGAACGCCACGGACGCGCCCGGTACCGGGGGCGCCGGTCAGGGCACCGGCCAGAGCGCAGGCCAGGGCGGGCGGGTGACCGAGCTGGTGGCCAGGCCGCTGCTCAATCTGCACTGGCCCCGGCTGGCCGGTTTCGTCCAGCCGCTGGGCGGGGAGTACGCGGCGCGCCGCGCCCTGCTGGAGCGGCTGCCGTTCCCGGTCGGGTACGGCGTCGAGCTGGGCCTGCTGGTCGACGCGCTCCACGCGGTGGGGCTGGACGCGCTGGCGCAGGTCGACGTAGGGGTACGGCTGCACCGCCACCAGGACGACGCAGCCCTCGGCCGGATGGCGGCGGCGATCTACCGCACGGCGCAGCTGCGGCTGTCGCGGGGGCGTCCGGCGGGACAGGCGGGGCAGCTGGGGCAGCTGGTACGGCCGCGGCTGACGCAGTTCGAGCGGCGGGAGGACGGCGCGGGCGGCTTCGCGCCTCGGACGCACGCGGTGGACACGGAGGAGCGCCCGCCGATGCGCGAGATAGCCGAGTACACGGCGGGCAGGGCCGCGTAAGGCACCCGGCCGAAACGGCACCCGCCCGGTAGCGGCACCCGGCCCGTACCGGCACGGCGTACCGGCGCGGCGCAACACCCCACCCCCGATCCGATTACCTACATTCATCCCTTATGGGCATGAAACACATCTTCATCGGCATGATCGCGGACGCGGACCGCCAGCTCGCCCTCACCGGCGCGGCGGCCGAGCGCCTGTGGCTGCTCGGCGGGGTGACGCTGGCGCTCGCGGGTGCCGGGGCGGTCGCCCTGGCGGCGATGCGCGGCACCCGCGGTCCGCGCGACTGACAGGTCACACCCGCACGTCCGTACGTTTGAGCCCTCGCCACGCGGGCTAGGTTTCGGCACATGGTCTCCGAGCAGCCCAAGCAACCCGCACAGCCCGCGCAGTCCGCGCAACCCGCGCAACCCGCGCAAGTACTCGTCGCGTCCAACCGCGGCCCCGTCTCGTACACCGTGGGCGACGACGGCGCCCTGGTGGCCAAGCGGGGCGGCGGCGGGCTGGTCTCCGGGCTGTCGGCCATCGGCCCGGACGTGGACGCCGTCTGGGTGTGCGCGGCGCTCGGCGAGGGCGACCGCGAGGCCGTGCGGCGGCTGGACGGCAGGCTCGACCCGGCGGACACCGGCGGGCAGCGGGTCCGCATGATCGCCGTTCCGCCCGAGGTCTACGCGGACGCGTACAACCACATCGCGAACTCGACGCTCTGGTTCGTCCACCACCTGCTCTACCAGACCCCGCTGGAGCCGTCCTTCGGCCCGGAGTTCCGCGCCCGGTGGGCGTCGTACGAGACGTACAACCGCGCCTTCGCGCAGGCCCTGGCCGACGAGGCGGCCGAGGGCGCGGCGGTCCTCGTGCAGGACTACCACCTCGCGCTGGTGCCAGGCATGCTGCGCGCGCTCCGCCCCGACCTGCGGATCGGGCACTTCTCGCACACCCCGTGGGCGCCGGTGGACTACTTCCGGCTGCTGCCCGACGACATCGCGCGCCAGCTGCTGCGCGGCATCCTCGGCGCCGACCGCGCCGGTTTTCTGACCCGGCGCTGGGCCGACGCCTTCACCGCCTGCTGTACGGAGCTGCTGGGCGGTACGGGCAGCACCCGCATCGGCGTGCACGGCCTGGGCTCCGACGCCGACTTCCTGCGCGAGCGCTCGCACCGCCCCGACGTAGCCGACCGCATGGCCGCCCTGCGCGCCCAGATCGGCAGCGCGGACACGGGCAAGCCCCGGAAGACGATCGTCCGGGTGGACCGTACGGAGCTGTCGAAGAACATCGTCCGCGGCCTGTACGCCTACCGCCAGCTGCTGACCGACCACCCGGAATGGCGCGGCCGGGTCGTCCATGTCGCCTTCGCCTACCCCTCCCGCCAGGACCTGGCGGTCTACCGCGAGTACACGGCCGAGGTCCAGCGGGTGACCGACGAGATCAACACCCGGTTCGGCACCTACGGCTGGACCCCGGTCATCCTCCACGTCGACGACGACTTCGCCCGCTCCCTGGCCGCGTACCGGCTGGCGGACGTGGCCCTCGTCAACCCGATCCGCGACGGCATGAACCTCGTCGCGAAGGAGATCCCCGTCGTCTCCGACCACGGCTGCGCGCTCGTCCTCTCCCGGGAGGCCGGCGCGTACGAGGAGCTGGGCGACGACGCGCTGGTGATCAACCCGTACGACATCTCCGCCACCGCCACCGCCCTCCGCGAGGCCCTCACCCTCCCCGACAGCGAACGCGCCGAACGCTCGAAGCGCCTGGCCGCGGCGGCGACGGCGCTCCCGCCGCAGCGCTGGTTCCTGGACCAGCTGGAGGCGCTGCGGCAGGTCTGAGGCGGGGGAGGCGGAGGCAGCCGGAAGGACGGCGTCAGACGGCGACCGTCTGTGCCAGCGCGGCCAGGAAGTCCGTCACCGCCGCCGGGCCCGGGAGGCGGAGGTCGGCGCGGGCGGCCAGTTCGGGGACTTCGGTGCCGCTGCACAGCAGCAGGCCGGGGTGGCCCTCGGCGCGGAGTTCGCCGACGGCCGCGTAGGCCGGGAGGTCGCCGAGGTCGTCGCCCGCGTACAGGACGGTCTCGGCGCCCGTTTGGCGTACGTACTCCAGCAGTGCCACGCCCTTGTCCATGCCGGGCGGGCGCAGTTCCAGGACCAGGCGGCCGGGTTCGACGATCAGGCCGTGGCGGGCCGCGAGTTCGGCGAGGGGGGCGCGGAGGGCGTCGAAGGCGGCCTGCGGGTCGGTGGCACGGCGGGTGTGGACGGCGAGGGCCTGGCCCTTCTCCTCCACCCAGGTGCCGCGCCAGGCGCTGAACCGGTCGAGGAATCCGGGGAGTTCGGCGCGGACGGCCGCGACGCCGTCGTGCGGCGCCGGGGCGTGTACGGTCCCGGTGGCCGCGTCCCAGCGTTCGGCGCCGTAGTGGCCGAGGACCACGAGCCGCTCCAGCCCCGGCACCCCGGCGAAGCCGCCGTACCGCACCGCCACCTCGGCCGGCCGGCCGGTTACGACGGCGACCGACGCGACGTGCGGCGCGAGCGCCGCCAGCGCGGGGACGGCGCCCGGGTGGGCGCGGGCCTGTTCGGGGTCGGGGACGATGTCGGCCAGCGTGCCGTCGAAGTCGAGCGCGACGACCGCCTTCCCCGGCCGCGCGAGCAGCGCGGCCAGGCCGTCGGCGCCTGCGGGGGTGGTCGGTTCCGGCAGGAGGAGGCGCCGGGGATCCTGGTGGTTCCGGTGGTTCCGGTGGTTCCGGTGGTCCTGGGGGTGCGGATGGCTGCCCATGGCTTCGACCCTAGACGAGTGGCCGCCCCGGCCACACCCCACCGGATCGCGCCCGGGCCAGAGCTACGGGCCGTCGCGCGGCTAGCGGCGCTCGCGCCGTTCCTGGCGTACGCGCCTCAGCCTGTTCACGGTCACCGGATCGTGCTCCGCCGCCCTCGGGTCGTCCAGCAGCGCGCTCAGCAGCTGGTAGTACCGGGTCGGGGAGAGACCCAGCCGCTCCCGGATCGCCCGCTCCTTGGCGCCGGTCCCCGGCCACCCGCGGCTCTCCATGGCGAGGATGGCCCGGTCGCGGTCGGAGAGCCCGCCCCCGGACTCGACGGGGGCAGGCTCGGGCACGGGCCCGGCCGCTTCTTCCGGCGCGGCCGGGTCTTCCGGCGCGGCCGGGTCTTCCGGCGCGGCCGGGTCTTCCCGCCGTTCCGGCTCTGCTGGCTCATTCGTGGTGGTCATCGCACCTCCACGCTACCTACTCCGCGGCCTCCGCCGTCGCCGCGTCCCGGGCGATCCTGCCCAGCACGTTCGACGCGCTCCCGCCCGGCTCGACCGCCTCGCCGATGTTCTTCTTGATGCTTTCGCTCACCGCCGACCAGGAGTTCTTGCCGTACGGGAGGAGTTCGGACGAGGGCAGCGCCTCCAGGAACTTGCGCAGATCGGCGTGGTTGTCGTCCGCCGTCATCGTCTCGCTGGCGCTGTACGTGACGGGCAGCAGGTCGTACTGGCCGGCGAAGTTCAGGACGTTCTTGTCCTCGTACACGTAATCCAGGAAGCGGCCGATCTCGCGGCGGTGGCCGTTCTCCTTGAACGCCATCATCCAGTCCGCCACGCCCATGGACGACTTGGCCTTGCCCTTGGTGCCCGGCAGCGCCACCATGCCGACCTTGATGCCGCGCTTGCCCGCCTCCTGCATCAGCGTCGGATGGCCGTTGAGCATGCCGACCTGGCCGCTGGTGAACGCCTTGAAGGCGGTCGCGCGGTCGAGTTTGCCGGGGGCGACCGGGCCGGTGAGGCCCTCGCCGACCAGGTCCTTCCTGAGCCAGTCGAACGTGGCGATGTTCTGCTGCGAGTCGATGCTGTACGAGCCGTCGCCCGTGTCCGTGTAGCCGCCTCCTCCGCTCAGCAGCCACATCAGGGTCTCGCCCTGCGCCTCCTCCGACCCCAGCGGGATCGCGATCGGCGTCGTCACGCCCTGCGCCTTCAGCGCCTGGGCGTCGGCCTTGATGTCGTCCCAGTTCTTGGGGGCGTCGGTCACTCCGGCCCGTTCGAAGAGCTCCTTGTTGTAGAAGAGCAGCCGGGTCGAGGCGACGAACGGCATTCCGTACTGGACGCGGTTGATCTTTCCGGCCTCGGAGAGCTGCGAAAGGAAGTTCGCCTGCGTGGGAACGGAGAGCAGCTGATCGGCGGTGTAGAGCTTGCCCGCCTTCGCGAAGTGGGAGTACGAGCCGATCTGCGCGATGTCGGGCGCTTCGCCGTTCGCGGCCATCTCGGAGACGTCCGCGTCAATGGTCTTCCAGGGACGCACATTGACACTGATCTTGATGCCGGGGTTGTTGGACTCGAACTCCGCGGCCAGGGCTTTCCAGTACTTCGAGGAACTGTCATCCGCGTTCGTGCCGTAATCGGCGGCGACGAGTTCGAGCGTGACCTCGGAGGCCCCTCCCGTACTGCCGCAACCGGCCAGCGCCGCGGTCGTACAGAGTGCGGCTATCGCCGCGGTCATTCCTGAGTAGCGCTGTCGCACGTTGTGTTCCCGCCGTGTTCTTGTCGCCCGTTGTTGCTTCGTCACTCGTTGTTATGTGGTGTCGGATTTTCTCCCATGTAGAGGTTTGAGGTCCACTGAAGATGATTACGCTTCGACAACGCATCGACACTCACCGATACGCGCAACAACACGCAACAAACCCGAACAGTGGACTAGACCTTTCAGGGCTCTACACGCGAGACTGTTCCCGTGAGACACGTCATCGCCCTTGATGTGGGCGGCACCGGAATGAAAGCCGCCCTCGTGGGGGCGGACGGCGCGCTGCTCCACGAGGCGCGCCGGGCGACCGGCCGCGAGCGCGGGCCCGATGCGGTCGTCGAGACGATCCTCGGCTTCGCCGCCGAGCTGCGCGCGTACGGTACGGAGCACTTCGGCGCGAGCGCCCTCGCCGCCGGGGTCGCCGTCCCCGGGATCGTGGACGCCGAGCGCGGCGTGGCGCTGTACGCGTCCAACCTGGGCTGGCGCGACGTACCGCTGCGCGAGCTGCTCACCGCCCGTCTCGGCGGGGTGCCGGTCGCGCTCGGGCACGACGTACGGACGGGCGGGCTGGCGGAGGGGCGGCTCGGCGCGGGCCGGGGCGCGGACCGGTTCCTGTTCGTACCGCTGGGTACGGGGATCGCCGGGGCCATCGGGATCAACGGCGTCATCGAGGCGGGCGCGCACGGCTCGGCGGGCGAGATCGGCCATGTCGTCGTACGGCCCGACGGCCCGGCGTGCGGCTGCGGGCAGCGCGGCTGTCTGGAGACGCTCGCGTCGGCCGGCGCGGTGAGCCGCGCCTGGGCGGCGGAGACCGGCGATCCGGCGGCGGACGCGGCGGACTGTGCGAAGGCCGTGGAGTCCGGCGACCCGGCGGCCGTACGGATCTGGAGCACGGCGGTCGACGCGCTCGCCGCCGGGCTGGTCACGGCGCTCACCCTGCTGGACCCGCGGACGCTGATCATCGGCGGGGGTCTGGCCGGGGCCGGAGACACCCTGTTCACACCGCTGCGGGCGGCGGTCGAGGCGCGCGTGACGTTCCAGTCGCTGCCGGAGATCGTCCCGGCGGCGCTCGGGGACACGGCGGGCTGTCTGGGGGCGGGGCTGCTGGCGTGGGACCTGCTGGCGGCGCGGGAGGCGGAGCCGGCGAGCGCGAGAGAGCCGACGAGTGCGGCGAGCACCACGGAGCCGACGAGCGCGATACCGGCCGCGGCAGCCCCCGTACCGGCGGCTTCAGCCTCCCCCGCCCCTCCCACGCCTCCCACCCCTCCCACCACGCAAGTCCCTCCCCCCGCTCCCCCCACTCCCCCCACTCAATCGGAGGTAACCGCCTGATGGCCGCTCCCGCCGCTCCCGCCGCACGCGCCGCATGCACCGTTCTCACCGGCGCCCGGGTGGTGCTCCCGACCGGCACCGTCGACGGCGGCCGGGTGATCGTCGAGAACGGCCGGATCACGGGCGCGGCCCCCGCCCACGCCACCCGCATCGACCTCACCGGACACTGGCTCGTCCCCGGCTTCGTGGACCTCCACAACCACGGCGGCGGCGGCGCCTCGTTCACCTCCGGCTCCGTCGCCGACGTACTCCACGGCGTCCGTACGCACCGCGCGCACGGCACGACCACGCTCGTCGCGTCCCTCGTCACCGGCGAACCGGCCTTCCTCGCGCAGCGCGCCGGCCTCCTCTCCGAGCTCGTCGAGCAGGGCGACCTCGCCGGGATCCACTTCGAGGGCCCGTTCATCTCCCCCTGCCGCAAGGGCGCGCACAGCGAGGAGCTGCTGCGCCACCCCGACCCGGCCGAGGTGCGCAAGCTGATCGACGCGGCGCGCGGTACGGCCGCGATGATGACGCTCGCGCCCGAACTCCCCGGCGGGCTCGACTCCGTACGGCTGCTGGTGGAGCACGGCGTGCTCGCCGCCGTCGGCCATACGGACGCGACGTACGAGCAGACAGTCGAGGCGATCGACGCGGGCGCGCGCGTGGCGACGCACCTGTTCAACGCGATGCCGTCGCTCGGCCACCGGGAGCCGGGGCCGGTCGCCGCGCTGCTGGAGGACGAGCGGGTGACCGTCGAGCTGATCAACGACGGCACGCATCTGCACCCGGCGGCACTGGAGTTGGCGTTCCACCGCGCGGGCCCGGGCCGTGTCGCCTTCATCACGGACGCGATGGACGCGGCCGGTTACGGCGACGGCCGCTACCAGCTCGGCCCGCTGGCCGTCGACGTCAAGGACGGGGTCGCGCGGCTCGTGGAGGGCGGTTCGATCGCCGGGTCCACCCTCACGCTCGACACCGCCTTCCGGCGCGCGGCGACCGTGGACCGGCTGCCGGTGGAGGACATCGTGGAGGCGGTCTCGGCGAACCCGGCGAAGCTGCTCGGCGTCTACAACCGGGTCGGCTCGCTGGAGCCGGGCAAGGATGCGGACGCGGTGGTCCTGGACGCGGACTTCGGACTCAAGGGCGTTCTGTACAAGGGTGATTGGGTACTGGACCCGCGCGCCTCGTAGACCCGCGCGCCTCGTAGACCCGCGTGCCTCGAAGACCCGTGTGCCTCGTAGAACCGCGCACCTCGTAGAACCGCGCGCCTCGTAAGCCCGTCGAGCCGTGCGGGGACGTGCCCGCACGGCTCAACGAGGCAGTCGGACCGGTTACTTCGCGGGTGGCACGATCACCCAGTCCTCGGCCGGCACGGACTCCGTGCCGTCGGGATACACCGCGCTCACCCGGTAGTAGTGGGTGGTACCCGGCGCGGCCGTACGGTCCACGTAGTCCGTGGCCGTGACGGGCCGGTCGGTCAGCGTCCGGAAGGTGCCGGCGGCGCGGTCCCAGCGCTGGACCAGATAGCCCGCCGCGCCGTCGGTCTCGTACCAGGAGAGGTTCACGGTGTCGCCGCCCGTGCTCCGCACCACGTCGAGCCCCCTGACCGGGGAGCCTTCGGGCGTCTCGGTGGACGGTCGCAGATCCAGCTTGGTGACGGCCACGATGTCGGCCTCGCGGGTCCACCGGTAGCTGGAGTTGCCGGCGGTGTCGACGGCGTCGATGAAGTAGCACTTCTCCTCACCGTCGGGCCGTGTTTCATGGGTCCAGGTCGTCTCGTCCGTCCCCAGGTAGGCCGCCGTCCCGTAGTCGGCGCAGACCCGGGTGCCGTCCTCCTCGTCGGTCCACACATCGCCGGTATGGACCTCGTACCGCTTGAGGTCGGACTCGGTGTTGGGGGTCCAGCGCAGGACGACGCCGTACTCCGTCGCCGTCGCCGTGAGCCCCTTGACCTGGGCGGGCGGTGTGAGGTCGCGCTCGCTCTCCCTCGTGGTGACGGACACGGTGGCGGAGGGCAGTGACTCGACGCCGCGGCTGTCGTATCCCTTGATCACGTAGTGGTACGTGGTCTTCTCCGCCGGCCAGAGGTCCGTGCAGGTGTACTGGCGCTGTTTGTCGGCGAGCGTCGTCCAGCTGGTGGCGCAGCGGATCGGCTCGCTCTTCGCCGTGTCCACGGGCAGCCGCGTCGAACGGTAGACGTGGAAGTCGTAGTAGACACCGTCCGTGGCGGGATTGACCTTCCAGGTCAGGACGGTCCGATCCGCCACCGCGGCCGACGCGGTCACCTCGCGCGGCGCCGCGACCGGACGCTGGGCCGTGACAGCGACGGCGTACTCGGAGCGGCGGGCGGCACCGTCCACGGCGGCCACGCGGTAGGTCCAGTTCTGGGAGCGCGCTGCCGTGGCGTCGGTGAAGCCGGCGGTCGTGGTGGACTTGGTGACACTGCCCTGGCCGTTGGTGCGCACTACGTCGTAACGGACCGCCCCCGGAACCGCCTTCCAGGTCAGTACGATGCCCGCGTCCTCGCCCCGCGCGGCGAGGCCCTCCGGGGTGGTGGCCTTGATGGTGGTCACGGGCTTGTTGACGCTGCCCGCCGAGACGTTGCCGGCCTTGTCGTAGGCGCGGACCTCGTAGTAGTAGGTCTTGCCGGCCTCGGGCGGGACGCCCGCGTAACTGGTCCCGGTGGTGGTGCGGACATGCGTGTACTTGGTGCTGCCTTCGAGCCGGCGGTAGACGCGGTAGCCCGCGAGGTCCATCTCCTTGTTGGCCTGCCACGTCACCTTCGCCTCGGCGGTGGTGTTGTCCAGCACGGCCTTCACACCGGTCGGGGTGAGCGGTGCGGTCTTGTCGACTGACTTGGAAGTCCTGGGCACGTAACCGAACTTTACGTTCGCGCGGCCGGTCCAGTTGACGAAGTCGATGCGCAGCTTGTGCTTCCCCTTGGGGACGGTGATGTCGCGCGTCTTCTTCTGGGTGGTCGAGACGTCCTTCCAGAGGTTGATCTGGCGCACACCGTCCACGTACACGCGAATGCCGTCCTGTGCGGCGGCGTTGAGGGTGAAGGGGCCGCCCGAGCCGAAGTCCCTGGTCAGCGTCCACCGGACGCCGTAGCCGTCCTTCGGCAGGCCGGAGACGGGGGCGCCGGTGCCCCAGTTCTCGTCGATGACCTTGTCGCAGTCGGTCTTCTTCGGCTTGCCCGAGAAGGTGGTGTTGGGGAAGAACTGCCGGGTGAAGACCGGCGACGCGCAGTCGGCCGCGGGCACGGCGGCCGGTGCCGAGGCAGTGGGTGCCGAGGCAGTGGGCGCCGCCACCGCCATGGGCGTTACGGTCCCCAGCAGACCGGAGGCCGTCGCCGTGGCGACGGACAGGGCGCGGGCGGTACGGAAGCGCCGCGCGCGAGGAGTCGGGATCATGGATGAACTGCCCTTTCAGGCCCGGAAATACGCAGAAGCGACGACGGGTGGCGGGAAGGGGGGCGGCAGGTGGGGTGCGGCAGGTGGGACAGGTGGGGCTGATCCACCGCCGAACGGATGATCATACGCACTCTGGGCACCCGGAGTTCCGCGGCCCGTAGGCCCGTACGCCCGTACGCCCGTTGGCCCGTACGCCCGTAGGCTCGTACGGCCGGGGGTCTGGGCCGACCGCCGACTTTTTGGAATGATCGGCATCCATGGCCCAAGGCCGGCCGGCAGACAGCCGGCCGTGGGCGAGCAAGCCCATTCCCGGAGGCGCGACGGATGATCCTGACGGTCACCCTCAACACCGCGCTGGACATCACGTACCGCACCCCCGCGCTGATCCCGCACACCACGCACCGCGTCACCGAGGTGGTCGAACGCCCCGGCGGCAAGGGCCTGAACGTCGCGCGGGTGCTGTCGGCTCTCGGGCACGAGACGGTGGTCACGGGGTTCGCGGGCGGGCGTACGGGCGATGTGCTGCGCGAGCTGCTGGGGGCGGGCTCCACGGCGCGCCCGGTCGGCGGAAAACACGAACGCCGAGGGCGGCCCCGACCCGTGGACGCGCTGCTGCCGATCTCCGGATCCACCCGGCGCACGATCGCGGTCGTCGACGCGGCGACCGGTGACACCACCCAGCTCAACGAGCCGGGGCCGACCGTCTCGGCCGCCGAGTGGACCGCGTTCCTGAGCTGTTACGACCGGCTGGTGCCCGGCGCCGAGGCCGTGGCGCTCTGCGGGAGCCTCCCGCCGGGCATCCATGTCGGCGCGTACGCGGAGCTGATCCGGCGCGCCCGGGCCGCCGGCGTCCCCGTACTCCTCGACACGAGCGGCGAGCCACTGCGTCGGGGCGTCGCGGCGCGCCCCGACCTGGTGAAGCCGAACGCCGACGAACTCGCCCTGCTCACCGGCTCCCGCGACCCCCTGCGCGCCGCGCACGACGCCCGGCGCCGGGGCGCGCACGCCGTCATCGCCTCCCTCGGCCCCGACGGCATCCTCGCGGCCACCCCGGAGGGCCTCTGGCGCGCCGCGCCGCCGGCCCCGGCGCGCGGGAACCCTACGGGCGCGGGCGACTCGGCGGTCGCCGGGATCCTCTCCGGCCTGGTCGAACGCCTCCCGTGGCCCACCCGGCTGAGCCGCGCGGTCGCGCTGTCGACGGCGACCGTACTCTCCCCGGTCGCGGGCGAGTTCGACGCGACGGCGTACGAGGAGCTGCTGCCGCGCGTGAGGGTCACGGAACACCCGGCGCCGTAACGCCGTACCCACTTACCGCGACGTATCGCCGTACCTTCGGATCAGAGCGGGACGCCGTACTCCAGATAGACCGTCACGCCACGCTCCCGCGCGGCGATACACGCCTCCACCCGGCGGGCCAGCGACGGGGTCAGCCTCGCGCGGACCTCTTCCGGGCCGACGAACTCGTACGCGCGGAGCTCCTCTTCCTGAAGATGGATCCCGCCCATCTGCTCGGCCGTCAGCACACCACCGTCGAAGATCGCGGCCATGCCCTCGCTGCGGCCGGGGCGCGGCCCCGTCCAGTCGATCCCGAGCAGCCGGCCGGGCCGCCAGGCGAGCCCCAGCTCTTCCGCCACCTCGCGCACGGCCCCGTCGCGGGGAGACTCGTCCCGCTCCACACTGCCGCCGGGGATCTCCCACGGGTCCTTGTAGACCGGATCGACGAGCATCACCCGGCCGTCGGCGTCAAAGAACAGCGCGCCGGCCGACATCCGCTTCCGCGGCAGCGACCGGTCGTACTCCGACAACCGGTCGTACTCCGACAACTCACCCGCAGGCTCCTCCGGCGCAACGCTCATGCCCAGCGAGGCTACCGTGACCTGCACCGTTCGCCCTGTCCTGAGTGCGGTAGGCGCAGGAGTGGCGGACAGCCGGACACGGAGCACCCGGAGGCGTGGGCCGATGCCAGTGGGCCTCGATCCTCGATCGCGTTGGGGAGCGAGGATCGAGGGGTCATGCCGGGAACAAGGAATGTCAGCGAGCGAGGAGGGCTCTCGTCTCGTCGCTCACCTTGGGCAGTTCGCTCCGGTCTGCCCAAGTCGAGTCGTCGTGCTCGGTGAGAGCGATCGGCTCGTACTTCCCGACGGTGACGGAGAAGGTGAACTGCCGGGTCGACAGGCCATTGTTGGAGGCGTAGTCGAAGGTGCCGACATAGCCGGTGACCTCAGCGAGAGGGAGGCCGGTCTCCTCCATGACCTCCCGCCTCAGGGCCTCTTCCAGCTTCTCGCCCGACTCAACACCGCCACCGGGCAGCTCCCACAGGCCGCCCAGGAAGTCATCGGGCTTCCGTCGCAGCAGGAGCACGCGGCCGGCGTCGTCGGTGATCAGCGCGCCGACGACAAACTGCCCGATCCCCGCGTCCGCGGCTTCGGCCAGGAGGGCGGGGACGAAGTCGGGTTCGGCGTCGAAGAGGGACGTCACAGAAGCTCCTTGTGGTGGTCAATCACCTTGCGGGCCGCGCGGACATACTGCTCGACCAGCGGAAGATCCTCGTCACAATGCCAGACGGGCAGCTTGATCGTGTGCCGGTGGGTGTGCTCGGCAACGGGGAAATCCCCCTCCTCGTAACGGCGGTGGGAACGCGGATGACCGGGGAACAGGGGGCCGGGCTGCCGGTACAGCGGCAGCCGGTTCATCGGGCAGGTCGAGCCGGGCCGGTCGAACTCGGCTGCGCCTTCTGCCAGGAGTGCTTGGTGGAAACGCTCGATGCCCAGCCCACCGAGCTCCTCCGGCCGGTAGGTGAGCGTCAACCCGTACCAGGACGGGATCACTCCGAAGGGCATCGGGATGACGTCCAGGCCGGGCATGCCCGCGAACCGCTCGCCGAGGTGGCGGGCGATCTCGGCCCGGCCTGCGAGGTAGCCGTCGAGGCGACCGAGCTGGTCGTGCGCGAGCGCGGCGGCCAGCGGGTGGATACGGAGCTTGAGCCCGGCACCGGTGACCGCGTATGACGGTCACGGAGCAGCCGGAGGCATGAACCGCGACCGCCGCGACCGTTCTCTACGCCGCGCTCACCGCGTCAGCTCTTGACCCAGCCTTCTTTGAGCGAGAACTGATCGAGGGCCGCCTCGCACTGATTGCCGTCCTCGCACGAGATCTTGATCGTGTTGGATCCCTTTTCGAGGTCGAACCAGGCGTAGGTGGTCGTCCAGCCCTTCTCCCAGTCCCCCTCGGGCGCACGGGCGAAGTTCTCCATGTTGAGCGGAGTGTCACGCGCCTTGCCGTTGATGCTCAGCGTCATGTCCGCGTCCTTGCCGGGCACGCCGTACGTCACAAAGACCGTGTACTGGCCCGAGTCGGGCACCTCGAAGGTCCAACTGGCCGCCGCGCCCGCGCCGTTGAGCGTGATGTACGCGCCGCTCTCGCTCTTCGCGCCCGGGATGTCCGTGGCCATCGCGGCGGGAGAGGTGAGCTTCATGACCGCCGCGTCGCCCTTGGGCAGTTCGCCCGAGGCCGCGTCGTCGGCGGTGTCGTCGCTCGGTGCGGTGCTGGGCGACGGAGAACCTTCGGCCGACGAGCTGGCGCCGCCCGTGGGGTCCGCGTTGTCGCCCGTCGTGTCGTCGCCGGTGTTCATCAGCGCCACCGTGATACCTATCACCACGACCGCGACCACGGCGACCGCCGCGATCAGCAGGCCCCTGGTGTTGGGACCGCTGCCGCTGCCATGTCCACCACCGCCGCCACGCTGCCCGGGCAGCTGGCGGGGGTCGAGCGTGGGATGGGCGGTCGTGGGCGCCTGGGCATATGCCTGCTGCTGACCGTACTGGGCCTGCTGGCCGCCGTACGGGGCCTGCTGCACAGGAGGGGTCGCCTGGCGGCGGTCGCCCACCGCTCTGACCTGGTTGTACGAGGTCCTGGGCACGCCGGGCTGGGCCGCGGGACCGGGGTAGCCGTAGCCGCCCGCCTGGCCTCGCTGAGCGGCGGCGGCTGCCTGTCCGTCCTCGTACAGATAGCCGAACGGATCGTCGT
Organism: Streptomyces sp. NPDC093109; assembly: GCF_040701725.1. Classification (NCBI taxonomy): domain Bacteria; kingdom Bacillati; phylum Actinomycetota; class Actinomycetes; order Kitasatosporales; family Streptomycetaceae; genus Streptomyces; species Streptomyces sp. NPDC093109. The sequence goes on along the minus strand of NZ_JBFBEZ010000028.1, from coordinate 82,325 downwards.
CCTCGGGCTTGCTCGCGCCGTTGTTCCCGGCCGTCATTCCCTGGTCACTCCTTACCCTCTCGCCAGCGTCGCCGACCGGCCCGAGCCTACCTCGTACGGGCAAGCCTACGAACGGGTCTTGACGAGTGGCATCCAGTCTCCAAGTCCTGGGTGAAGAACGGATAGCGGACATGTCCCAGCCCTGTCCCGAACGGGCGGAGACGTTTCTTCGGTCGTCGGCCGCCGTACACGTACCCGTCCGCGTGCCGCTACCCCGTCTGCTACCCCGCCCGCCACCCCGCCCGCGTTCCGCTACCCCGCCCGCCGGGGTGCCTTGCTCCGCGAGCGCTTCTCGATGTACATCCGCTGGTCAGCCGATTGCAGCACTTCCTCCACCGACATTCCGCAGCTCGCCCAGCTGATGCCGAAGCTCGCCCCCACCCTGACCGCCCGGCCGTCCACCCGGATCGGCGGGATGATCGCGTTCCGCAGGCGTACGGCGAGATCGGCGGCGTCCGCCGCGCCCAGCCCGTCCGCGAGCACCACGAACTCGTCACCGCCGAGCCGCGCGACGGTGTCCCCGTCCCGTACGCCCGTGGTCAGCCGGCGCGCGACCTCGATCAGCACCTCGTCGCCGGTGTTGTGGCCGAAGCGGTCGTTGATCGACTTGAAGCCGTCGAGGTCGCAGAAGAGGACCGCGAGCCCCTTCGTGCCGTCGTCGGCGCCGGTGGTGCCGTCACCGCCGTCCTCCCCGGGGACGCCGCCACCGCTCTCGGTGGGCGCGACCAGGTGGACGTGGTTGTCGAAGGGGCCGCCAACGCGCGGGCCGCCGGCCGTCTCCTCGTACGTGTCGTAGCCGTCGTACCCGTCATAGCCGTCGTACGGGTCGTAGCCCGGCTTGTGGAGCACCGTGCCGTCGTACCCCCCGTACGCCGCGTCCAGCGCCTCGACGGCGGTCTCGCGCAGGGCGTGCGGGCGCGAGCAGAGCCGGGCGCTGAGCCGGGAGCGCAGCTCGGCGCTGTTGGGGAGGCCGGTGAGGGAGTCGTGCGAGGCCCGGTGGGCGAGCTGGAGTTCGCGGCCCTTGCGCTCCTCTATGTCCTCGACGTGCGTGAGCAGGAAGCGGGGGCCGTCGGTGGTGTCGGCGACCACCGAGTTGCGCAGCGAGACCCAGACGTACGTGCCGTCGCGGCGCGCGAGCCGCAGCTCGGCCCGGCCGCCCTCGGCCGAGGTGCGCAGCAGGGTGCCGATGTCCTCGGGGTGGACGAGGTCGGAGAAGGATTGGCGGCGCATCGCGGAGGCGGGGCGGCCCAGGAGGCGGCAGAGCGCGTCGTTGGTGCGCAGCAGCCGGCCGTGCTGGTCGCCGCCCATCTCGGCGATGGCCATGCCGCTCGGCGCGTACTCGAAGGCCTGGCGGAAGGATTCCTCACTGGCGCGCAGGGCCTGCTGCTCGCGCTCCAGCCGGACCAGCGCGCGCTGCATGTTTGCGCGGAGCCGGGCGTTGCTGATCGCAATGGCCGCCTGCGACGCGTACATCTGGAGGGCTTCCTGCCCCCAGGGCCCCGGGCGGCGCCCGCCGCGCGGCCGGTCGACGGATATGACGCCGAGGAGTTCGCCACCGCCGCCCCTGGCGTGCGCCGGGGGGTCGCGGCGGGCCGCCGCGTACATCGGGGCGTACAGGCGGTCCTGCGGGTGCCACTCGTCCTCGAAGCGGGGGTAGGGGCCCTCGGTGAACCACTGCGGGACGTCGTCCTCCAGCAGCACCCAGCCCTCGGTGTGCGGTATGAACCGCAGATCGCCCCAGGTCTCGCCCATCGCCAGCCGCCGCTCCCAGGAACCGCGGGAGCCGACCCGGCCGGTGATCAGGGATTCCGCGGCGGTGCTGCCCGCGAAGGCGGCCACGACGAGATCGCCGTCGGCCTGGACGACATTGACGCAGGCGAGTTCGTAACCGAGCCCTGTGACGACTCCGTCAGCGACGGTCTGAAGCGTGTCCGCAAGGCTGCGGGCCGTGTTGAGTTCGGCGACGGCCTGATGCAGTTGCCGCAGGGTCGCAAGGCGGACGTACGGCTCCGACTCGGTCTCCATTGCTCGCTCTCCCCGAGACCTCGACAGCAACTCCAGTGATTTTTATCGGCTCTCGTGTTTGCAGGGTCCTCGCCACTGAATCACAGGGTGCTGTGCGCCCGGTACACAGGGTCAACAAATACCCCCGTCTGTGAGTCAAGTCACACGAGTGACGGAAGGGCGGAACGCCTGGTGGGGACGGTCCCTCGGTCTTTTTGAACGCAAACTCAGGGGGTCGGTGAGTGTACGGGGCCCTGGTCCTAGGACCGGGGCTGGTCCCCTGGCCCGATGCGGCGGGGAACGACCGAGACTAGCGTCTTCCGCGTGTCCCAGACGAGCCCCGCCGGCCCCATCACCGGCGCCACGACCGCCATAGCCCCGTCCGCCGTCCCGTCCACGGCCCCGGGCGCAGCCCCGTCCATGACCCCGGCCGCAGCCCCGCCCACAGCCCCGCCCACGGCGGCCTCCGTCGACCCCGAAGGCCGCGCCGTCCCGCATGCTGTGGGGGTGAGCAACGACGAGTTCCGCGCCGCCCTCGCCCGGCTGGCCGCCGGGGTGGTGCTGGTGACGGCGCATGAGCCCCCACTCAGCCAGGACGGCCCGCGCGGCGAGGACGCCGGAATGACGGCGACCGCCTTCATGTCGGTCTCGCTGGATCCGCCCCTGGTGCTGGTCAGCCTCCGCAACGGCTCCCGGATGGACGATCTGCTCCTCGAACAGCCGCTGTGGGCGGTCTCGTTGCTGACCGAGAACCAGCGGCAGATCGCGGGCCGGTTCTCCATGAAGGGCCGGATCAGCGACCGGCTGATCTTCGCGGACATCGCGCACCGCAGGGGTGAGCTGAGCGGGGCGCCGCTGATCGAGGGCGCGCTGGCGACGCTGGAGTGCCGTACGGAGCAGCGGGTGGTGGCGGGCGATCACACGCTGGTGATCGGACGGGTGCTGACGGCGGAGCTGCCGGGCGGGGAGGGCGAGCCGCTGCTGTACTTCAAGGGGAAGTACAGGCAGTTGGGACGGTAGGAGCGGGACAAACAGGCATAGGCGGTACGGGCGGCAGAGGTGCGGGGGCATGAGCGGTACGGGCGGTACGGGCGGTACGGGCCGCCCGCTTACGAGCGGCACAAGCGGTACGGGCCGCCCGCTTACGTAGGGCACAAGCGGTACGAGCCGCCCGCTACCCCCAGTCCCTGCCCGTCCGTCCCCGCTTCGTGTCGGCGCGCTGCTTCTTCTCGCGCAGCCGGCGCTCATTGATCCCGCGCGGGATCTTCGTCTTCCGGCGCGCCCGCGGTGGCGGCGCGGTCGCCTCCGCCAGCAGCGCGGCGAGCCGTACGGACGCGGTCTCGCGGTTGCGCCACTGGGAGCGGTGCTCCGAGGCTCGTACGGTGATCACGCCGCCCACCAGCCGGTTCGCGAGCCGTTCGAGCGCCCGCTCCTTCCAGACCGGCGGCAGCGCCTCCGTCCTCGCGAGGTCGAAGCGCAGCTCCACCTGGGAGTCGCTGGTGTTGACGTGCTGGCCGCCGGGGCCCGAGGAACGCGAGAAACGCCACATCAGCTCGGCCTCCGGCAGGGAGACCGAACCGCGGATGACATGAGAAGAGGGCCCGGACATGTGTCCATCGTCCCGTGTCAGGACCGGTCCCGTCACCCGCATTTCCCGATGCGTGGTCACTCACCGGCCAGGGACTGCCGATTTCGGGCCAACGGCCAGTTCCGGGTAAAGAAAGTAAAGAAGCTGGAACCTCCCGGTCCTGTGCCCTCGTTATGGCGTGTGACGGTAGCTTCGGGGACGGCTCGAAGTCCGCACACGACAACGAAAAGGACAATCCCCATGGCTGTAAGCCTGTCCAAGGGTGGCAACGTCTCGCTCACCAAGGAGGCCCCCGGCCTCACCGCCGTGACGGTCGGCCTCGGCTGGGACGTCCGCACCACCACCGGTACCGACTTCGACCTCGACGCCTCGGCGATCGCGGTGAACTCGGCGGGGAAGGTCTTCTCCGACTCGCACTTCGTCTTCTTCAACAACAAGTCGACGCCGGACCAGTCGATCGTCCACACCGGGGACAACACCACGGGCGACGGCGAGGGCGACGACGAGTCGATCAACGTCAACCTGGCGGCCCTGCCGGCCGACATCGACAAGATCGTCTTCCCGGTCTCCATCTACGACGCCGAGACCCGCAGCCAGAACTTCGGCCAGGTCAGGAACGCGTTCATCCGTATCGTCAACCAGGCCGGCGGCGTCGAGATCGCCCGTTACGACCTGAGCGAGGACGCCGCCACCGAGACCGCGATGGTCTTCGGCGAGCTGTACCGCAACGGCGCCGAGTGGAAGTTCCGCGCGGTCGGCCAGGGGTACGCCTCGGGCCTGGTCGGTATCGCCACGGACTTCGGTGTGAACCTCTGACGCGGCTGAACAGGTAGATCGGTTTCGAGGGGCCGGGTGGGGCGGTACGGAGCACCCACCCGGCTCGGGGCGCGCCTCGGGTACGCATCGCGTACACCTCGGGTACGTATCGCGTGTGCCCAGGGTGGGCTTCGGGTGTACCTCGGCCGCGCCTCAGCTGCGCCTCAGCCGAGCGGCGGCTTCGCCTTGCCGTACAGCCAGGCGTCCCACACGGATTCGAGCTTCCGGCCGGCCGTGCCCGACGGACCTGATGCACCCGACCCGCCCGCCTCCCGCTCCACATAGGCGGTGAAGTCGCCGGTGCCGGCGTTGCCGTGCCGGTGCTCACGTGCCCAGCCCCGGACGATACGGAAGAACGTGTCGTCACCGACGGCCTCGCGCACGCGCTGGAGCACCATGGCCCCGCGCCCGTACACCGGCGGGTCCGAGATCCGCGCGGCGGACGGCGGTACGGCCGGCGGGAAGGCCCAGTTGGCCTGGTCGGCGTACGCCTCGGCGAAGCTGTCCCCGACGGGTACGCCCTCGGTCTCCGCCAGCCAGAGCCACTCCGCGTAGGTGGCGAAGCCCTCGCTGAGCCACATGTCGCGCCAGGTCTTCGGCGTCACGGAGTTCCCGAACCACTGGTGGGCCACCTCGTGCACCAGCGTCTCGGTGGCGGTCGGGCCGGGGAGGAAGGGCCTGGTCTGGGTCTCCAGGGCGTATTCGGCGTCGCCGGGGCGGCCGATGATCAGGCCGCCGGAGGAGAACGGATACGGCCCGAAGTTCCGCTCGCTCCACTTCATGACGCGGGGGACGGCGGCGAGCAGCGCGGCGCTGTCGTTGACGACGGTCGGATCGACGGCCGTGTAGAGCGGGACGACGTTCTTCGTGCCGGCTGTCGCCTTGGTCCGGTACGGACCGATGGCGACCGTGGCGAGATAGCTCGCCATCGGCGCGGGCTCGTGCCAGGCGAAGGAGGTACGGCCGTCGCGCGTGCGCTCGCTCCGCAACTCGCCGTTGGAGACGGCCTTGAGCCCGAGCCCGGCCGGCACGGTGACGGTGATGTCGTACGACGCCTTGTCGCTGGGGTGGTGGTTGCCGGGGAACCAGGCCATCGACCCCGTGGGCTCCCCCAGCGCGACCACCCGGCGGCCGTCCTCGGCCGCGTCGACGAGCCACCCCTCCTGCGACCCGTCGGCGTCGGTGATCCGGCGCGGCACCCCGGAGTACCGGACGACGGTACGGAAGGTGTCCCCCCGCCCGAGCCGCGCCCGGGGCCGCAGCGTCAGCTCCGTACCGTCCCTGCGCACGGCGGCCGATGCCCCGTCGACGGTCGCGGAGTCCACCGTCATCCCGGCGAAGTCGAGGTTGAACGCGCCGAGGTCCTGGGTGGCGCGGGCGGTGATCTCCGCGACGCCCTTGAGGCGCCCGGTGGCGGGCGTGTAGTCGAGGGTCAGCCCGTAGTGCTCGACGTCGTAGCCCCCGTTGCCCAGCCCCGGAAAGTACGGATCACCGAGCCCGGCCGCCCCGACGTGGCCGGCGGGACCGGCGGGACCGGCGGCAGCGCGGGTGCCGTCGCCGGTACAGCCGCTCGCGAGAACGAGCAGGACGAGCGGGAGTACGAGCGGTCTGGTCGCGGCCGGGGGTCGAAGCACCCGGCGATCGTAGAGCCGAAGGGTGACACCGCCCTCCGCCGCGCCTCAGAACGCGCCGGTGTCCAGCTCGAACCCGAACGGCGCGGGCAGCGGAACCGCCTCGGAGAGCTTGTACGACTCCTTGCGCCGGTACTCCTCACCGACGGGGGAGGTGAAGAGGATGGCCTGGTCCGCTTCCCTGTCGACGAGCAGATAGACGGGAATGCCTGCGCGGGCATAGCCCCGGATCTTCTTGCCCCGGTCGTTCGCCCCGGTGGAACGGGACGTCACCTCGGCGATCAGGAGCACGGGGGCGGGATCGTGGAACTCCAGCTCGTCGGCGAAGCTGCCTTTCGGGGCGATGACGAGGTCCGGGATGGCCCTGCCGGGCATGGCCCGGCCGTTGGCCGAAGGCGAAGGACCGGAAAGGGCCAGCCCGACGCCCGTATAGGTACGCAGTAATGGATCCTGACGGTGGTCATGGAACTGCCCGCAGAGCTCCGAAACGATCTCCGCGTGCGCTCCATCGGCCAGGGGTCCCGCGTGGATCCCGTCTTCGAGAAGCTCCACCCGCCAACCCGCAGGTGCGACCGCGCTGAACAGCTCAAACGCCTCTTCCGGAAGCAGGGCCGGGATCCTTCCCTTGAGCCGGTTCAGCAGACGGACGTACTCCGGTTCGCACTCCGGAACAAGCGGTGCCACGACAGACCTCCTTCGCACAGGGCGGCCCCGACCCTGTCAGGGAGAACGGTCCTCCCCACGCGCAGCCCGGAACCATTCACTCGAACGTGTGAGCGGTGACGTTTCTGCGGGGCCGGCCCCCGATCGTGGCTCCGTGGGGCGGGCGCCGTCGGCGGCGTGACACCATCGGGGCCGTGCTCGACATCGGTTACTCCCTCTCCCGGCGCTTTCCCGACCCTCCGCAGACCGACTACCGCCTCGCGGACGTGCGGGCGCTGCGGCACGACCTCTTCTGCGGGGACGTGTATCTCGCGGACACCGTGAAGGACCGCGAGGTGTCCACAGCCTGGGGATGGGTGCCGGTGCTGGACTTCGCCTGGGCGTTGTGCGACATCGTCGAGCAGCTCGACCGGGATCCCCGGGGCAGCCGCGCGGCGAAGCCGCAGTTCGCCGAGCTGGACTTCACCGAGTCGGCGGACCGCATGTTCTTCCAGCGGCGCTTCGGGTGGGTCGACGTGGAGGCCGACTGGATGCCCGGCGACGAGCCGCCGCTCACCTTCGGCCACCGGCTGCTGCGCCGCGAGGCGCGCGACTTCCTGCACGACCTGATCGCGGATCTCGCCGATATGCACGAGGGTCTGGCCGACAACCCGATCATCTGGGACCTTCAGTCCCGCTTCCCCCGCACGCAGGTGGCGCCGTAGCAGCCGTCCCCCGCCCCGCCCCTCCCCGCCCCTCACACCGTGGTCACACAGCTACCACACAGTCCACTCATCGATTTCCGCGTCGCCGCGCGTACATCCCGCACCGCCGGGCACACGTTCCTTACCGGGGCACCGCCGGGAAGCGGACGACGATCCGCTTCTTCCCCCCACCCAGGCGCGTCCCCCCGGAGCACCATGGAGGCCCCGATCAAACCCCCCACTCCCCCCGGGTCGGGGCCTCCGGTCAGTGCCCCGGCCGGCCGCAGGTGAGTCGTTCGGCCGGTCCTCCGGCCAGTCCTCCGGCCGGTCCTTTGGTCAGTCCTCCACCCGCACCCCGATCTGCGCCGCGAACGCCGGTGCCAGATGGAGCAGTTGGGCAGAGCTGATCACCGCACCCGCCAGCCGGTCCAGCCCGCGCGCGATGTCCAGCTCCGCGACGGTCCGCAGATCGACGTCCTTCATCCGGACCCCGCTCAGATCGGCCCGTCTGAGCACGCAGTCCCGGAACTCCACGCGCTCCAGCTCCGCGCCGCCGAAGTCCGGCTCCGACAGGACGCATCCCTCGAAGACCACATCCCGGAGCCGGGCCTTCCGCAGGTTCAGATAGTCGATCTTCCCGCCCTTGAACAGCACCCGCTCCAGCACCGCGCCGTGCAACTGCGCCCCGCCCAGCCGCGCGTCCACCACCTCCACATCCCGCAGCGACGCCCCCGACAGGTCCGTGCCGACGCCCTTCACCCCGTGCAGTACGGAGTCGACGAACCGCGCCCGCCCCAGCGCCGTCTCGTCCAGCCCGCAGCCACGCAGCGCGCAGTCGATGAACCGCGAGCCAGGCCCCTCCTGGCCGCTCAGGTCCAGATCCGTGAACTCCAACCCGTCGTAGTCGCCGTCCGGCTCCAGCCCGCCGCCGTACGGACTCAGTGGCGGCAGCCGCACCTCCGCGCGCTTCGCCGCCGTGGCCCCGCTCCTCGTTGTCTTCCGTGCCATGCCCCCATGGTGACGTACGCCACTGACAACGCGTCGATGTCACATCTCGGCGACCCGTTCCCGTCGCAACAGAGAACGGCCAGAAGAGAGAAGGCCAAGGCCCAAGGACCACCAAGGACCAAGGAGAACCCCGACCATGGAATCCCGTCGGCCCACCACCGCCACGAACCGCACCACCGCCACGAACACCACCGCCACGCACACCATCACCGTCATCGGAGGCGGACTCGCCGGCCTCACCGCCGCCATCACCGCCGCCGAATCGGGCGCCGCTCCCGTCACCCTCTACGACGGACACCGCACGCTCGGTGGCCGGGCCCGTACGGCGGCCGTGCACATCCCGGACGCGACCGCTCCGTACCGCACCAACGACGGCCCGCACGCCCTCTACAACAAAGGCCCCCACTGGGCCTGGCTCCGGCAGCGCGGGCTGCTCGGCGCCGTCACCGGCGCACCCCTGCGGCCCGGCGGCCCCTTCATCCGCTTCCACCGCAACGGTGTCCTGCGCGCGGTCCCGCCCCTGGGCCTGCTCACCCTCCCCCGCCGCTCGGCGGAGCGCGCACCCGTCGACACCGACTTCCTGACCTGGGCGACGGCGAAGGCGGGCCCGGTGGCCGCCCGTGACGCCACCCACTACATCGCCGTCGCCCTCTACCACCACGACCCCGGCTCCCTCTCCGCCGCCTTCGTGCAGGAACGGCTGCGGCGCTCCGCCGCGCTCGTACCCGAGGCGCGCTACCCGGTCGGTGGCTGGGGCGGTCTCGTCGACCGAATGGCCGCGTACGCGGAACAGCTCGGCGTACGCATCGAGACGGGCGTACGGATCGACGACCTGCCCGCGCACAGCGCCGAGGACGCGCCCGTCATCGTCGCGACATCGCTGAACTCGGCTCGTCGCATCCTCAAGGACGACGCGCTGCGCTACCTCAGCGGCCGTACCGTCCTGCTGGATCTGGCGCTGCGTACGCGCCCGGGCGATCCGTTCATCATCTCGGACCTGGACGCCCCCGGCTGGCTGGAGCGGTTCAGCGCGGTGGATCCGACCCTGGCCCCGGCGGGCGAGCAACTGGTCCAGGGCCAGTTCCCGATCGGCCGGGACCAACGTCGTTCCGACGGCCTCGCACGCGCCGAGCACCTGCTCGACCTGGGGTTTCGCGGCTGGCGCGAGCGCACCGTATGGCGCCGTGAGTCGCTGGCCGACGGCCGTACGGGCGCGGTCGACCTCCCCGGCACCACCTGGCGGGACCGGCCGCGCATCGACCGGGGCGGCGGGGTGTACCTCGCGGGCGACGCGGTGGCGGCGCCCGGGGTGCTGGCCGAGGTGTCGTTCAACAGCGGGATCGAGGCGGCGACGCTGGCGGTACGGCGCCTGCGGGGCGTGGCCGTCCGAACAAGGGGGTTGACCTCAACAAAGCTTGAGGTTGGAGGCTGATCACGTCACGCCAGTCAGCCGACAGGTCGGCCCGCAAGTCGGCCGGCAAGCACGCCGGCCCACCGGACTCCGAGGAGCCCCCGCATGCACGCCATCCGCCTCCACACCTTCGGCCCCGCCGAGAACCTCACCTACGAGGAGACCGAGGACCCCGCCCCCGGCCCCGGCCAGGTACGTATCGCTGTGGCCGCCGCCGGGGTACACCTCGTGGACACCGCCCTGCGCGAGGGCGTCCAGCTCGGCCCGATGCCCGCGCCCACCGCACTGCCCACCATCCCCGGCCGCGAGGTGGCCGGTACGGTCGAGTCGCTCGGCGCGGGCGTGGCGGACGGCTGGCTCGGGAAGCGCGTCGTCACGCACCTGGGCATGGTCCCGGGCGGCTACGCGGAGTTCGCCGTCGCCGACACCACCCGGCTGCACGAGATCCCGGAGGTGCTCGACGCGGCCGAGGCCGTCGCCATGATCGGGACGGGCCGTACGACGATGGGCATCCTCCAGTTCACGGACCTCGGCGCCGGCGACATCGTCCTCGTCACGGCGGCGGCCGGCGGTATCGGCACGCTCCTCGTGCAGTACGCGAAGAACCTCGACGCCGTCGTCATCGGCCTCGCGGGCGGCCCGGCCAAGGTCGCCCGGGTGGCGGAGAACGGCGCCGATCTCGCCGTCGACTACACCCGGCCGGACTGGCCGGAGCGCGTACGGACGTATCTGCGCGAGCACCACGGAACGCACGGAGCACACGGAACGCACGGAACACACCACGGCGACCACCGGGCGGCGGTCGTCTTCGACTCGGTCGGCGGAGCGATCGGGCTCGCGGCCGTCGATCTGCTCGGCAAGGGCGGGAAGCATGTGGTGTTCGGCTGGTCGGGGTCAGTGGCAGGAGCAGGAGCAGGAGCGGAATCGGGATCGGGATCGGGCCGGCACGACGGGACGCCGCTCACCTTCACCCCCGAGGAGCTGGCGGAACGCGGCATCACCTCCGAGACCGTGCTCGGCCCGGTGATGATCGAAAAGGCGGGCGGCGACATCCGCACCCTGGAGGACCGGGCGCTCGCGGAGGCGGAGGCGGGCCGGCTGCGCCCCGCCGTACAGCGCTTCCCGCTGGCGGACGCGGCGCGGGCGCACCGGGCGCTGGAGACGCGCGGAACGGTGGGGAAGGTAGTGCTGGAGCCGTAGCGAACCCGGACGATTCGTGTTGTTCTGTGGTGATACGCGCACGCGCCACCACAGAACACCGTCGCCACCACAGAACCCCACGGGGAGGGACAAACGTCGATGAGCGACCCGACGACCCCAGGCGCCTCCGGCGCACCCGGCACCCCCGCCACCCCCGCCACCCCCGGCACCTCCGACACCGACCCCGAGACCCACCGCTGGTGGGGCCTGGCCGTCATCGCGATGGCTCAGCTGATGGTCGTACTCGACGCCACCATCGTGAACATCGCCCTGCCGTCCGCCCAGCGCGAGCTGGGCCTCAGCAACGGCAACCGCCAGTGGGTCATCACCGCCTACACCCTCGCCTTCGGCGGGCTGCTGCTGCTCGGCGGCCGGATCGCCGACCTCGTCGGCCGTAAACGCACCTTCATCATCGGCCTGATCGGCTTCGCCGCCGCCTCCGCGCTCGGCGGCGCCGCCCAGAACCCGACGATGCTCTTCGCGTCCCGCGCGCTCCAGGGCATGTTCGCCGCAATCCTGGCACCCTCCGCGCTCTCCCTGCTCACCACCACCTTCCGCGACGGCAGGGAACGGGCCAAGGCGTTCGGGATCTACAGCGCGATCGCGGGCGGCGGGGCGGCGATCGGGCTGCTGCTCGGCGGCGTACTGACGGAGTTCCTGTCGTGGCGCTGGTGCCTGTACGTCAATGTGCCGATCGCCGTGATCGCCGTCGCCGGCGCGCTCGGGCTGCTGCACGACCGGGAGGGCCACAAGGAGTCGCGCCTCGACATCCCGGGGGTCGTCCTCGGCTGCGGCGGGCTGGTCGCCCTCGTGTACGGGTTCAGCGAGGCCGAGTCGCGCGGCTGGTCGTCCGCGCTGGTGCTGGGGCTGCTGTGCGGCGCGGTGGCGCTCCTCGCGTGTTTCGTGTGGTGGCAGACGCGCGCGCCCAGCCCCCTGCTGCCGCTGCACATCATCAAGGACCGCAGCCGGGCGGGCTCGGTGCTGACCATGTGTCTGACGACGATCGGCATGTTCGGGCTGTTCCTGTTCATGACGTTCTTCCTGCAGAACATCCTCGGCTACTCTCCGCTCAGGACGGGCCTCGCCTTCATCCCGATGAGCGCCATGATCGTCATCGCCTCGACCCAGATCGCGGCCCGCCTGATGCACTACGTACAGCCGCGCCTGCTGATGGGCCCGGGGCTGCTGCTCGCGGCGGGCGGGCTGTTCAGCCTCACCTTCATCGACACCCACTCCAGCTACGTCTCCCACATCCTGCCCGGCACCCTGCTGCTCGGCCTCGGCATGGGCCTCACCTTCCTCCCCGTCATGTCCGTCGCCACGTCGGGAGTCGCCCCGAGGGACGCCGGCGTCACCTCCGCGACCGTCAACACCGCGCAGCAGATCGGCGGTTCCATCGGTACGTCGCTGCTCAACACCATCGCCATCACCAGCGCCACGTCGTACGCGACGAGCCACCTCGCGAAGGCGGCAGAACAGGCGGCCCGACGCGGTGGCCTCACCCCCGCGCAGAAGACCGCCCTCGCCAACACCGCCACGGTCCACGGCTTCACGGTCGCCATCGCCTGGGCGGCCGTCATCCTGCTGTTCGCGGCGGTGCTGGCGACGGTCATGGTCACGGCCCGCTCGCCGCAGCAGCGCGAGGCGTGACGGGCCGCCCCGACCGTGGCGAGCATGTCGCATGTATCGGCAACTCCAGTCGAAAGTGCGGGAATCAGGCTCTAAATGCCTCTTGTCCATCCCTATCGTGATCGTTCACGGGGCCTTGCACGGGCCCCGCGCACACCGACCACGCAGAACACCGGACGGAGGGAGCTGGACCATGGGATGGGGAACAGGCACGGGCGGCAGCGGAGGCGACGGCAAGCACGCGGGCGGCAAGGACCCGAGCAAGGACAAGCAGTCGGGGGACACCCAGCGGCCGGCGCCCCAGCCGAAGCACAAGAAGGACGGGGAATCCGCCCGATGAGCGAGGTCACCACCACCGAGCAGGCCGCCATGCGCGGCCTGCTCGGCCCCGTAAAGGAAGAACTCGGCGAGGCGCTGAGCCCCGAGTGGGAGCGGGCCTTCTGGGGCGTGCCACGGCATCGGTTCGTACCCGAACAGACTTGGTTGGGGGCCGACTTGTCGCCGTGCGACCGCGCCACCGACCCGGACGGCTGGTTACGTGCCGTCTACGCGGACGATCCGGCCGTCACGCAGATCAACGACGGCGCGGAGCCGGACGCGGAGGAGGTTGACGGCGGGCGCCGGGCTTCGTCCTCGGCATCCGCACCGTCGATCGTCTTCCGCATGCTCGACCTGCTGGACGTACGCGACGGCCACCGCGTCCTGGAGATCGGCACCGGCGTGCGACACGAGGTCGCACAATGCAAGTAGACGCGATAAGGAGGTTGGCTCTCTGAAGTAGTCAATATCGCTGTCTCAGGTCAGTGCTCAAGACCTGTCCCCGCCCCGGCGCGCGTCGCGAGTAATCGCGGGGTGCGAAGCCCGGGGAACGTGGTCCAAGGGGTCCTGTTCCATCCAGGAGCCACAGGCCGGGGAAGGCCGAGCGGGTGAACGGAAGTGAATCCTCGTTGATGCCTCGTTACGATTCAGGCCCGTGGATGGAATGCGTGAAGGGCCGTACAGAGCTGGCCGTTGAAAAGCGGCGAGTGCCGACCGGCGAGCCCGTGTCGGCCGGGAGAGCACCACTGCTCCGGGGTATAGAGGGCACCCAAACCGGCCGCATCTTGCATGTGCGGAACGTGGTAACCCCGTTGGAGACCAGGCGTGCACACACCTGGTAAGCCGACCGCAAGGGAGGCCCAACTCTCCAGCGGGAACAGGAAGGCCCGAGAAGCGAAGGCCGGCAGCCGAAAGGAAACGGGAAACCGGACGAGGCAACGCGGCACCTCCGCCGACTGTCCGGATAACCGGCCGGATACAGGCTCCATGCCTGGCCCGAAAGGGAGCCCACGCGGGCCTGGTGAGTCTGCGAAGCACACGATGACGACGGCCCCAGAACCGATGGACAAGTTAGACGCTCCCGGTAACCGGGAAGCGAACGGACCTGAGGACGAACTCTTCGACTGGCAGTCGGTTGACTGGAACACGGCGGAAGAGGACGTACGGCGGCTGCGTCAGCGAATCTTCGCGGCATCAAGGAAAGGGGACCTGAAGAAGGTCCGCAACTTGCAGAAGCTGATGCTCCGTTCACGTTCGAACGCTCTGGTAGCGGTGAGACGCGTAACGGAGATCAACGCAGGACGCAAGACCCCAGGAGTGGACGGTTACACCGTTCTACGGGACAGTTCCAAGGCGGCACTGCCCGAGTGGACACAGTCCCGGGTGGAAACCTGGAAGCCGATGCCGGTCAGGCGTGTGTACGTAGCGAAGAGCAATGGAAAACAGCGCCCATTGGGAATTCCGACGATCCGTGACCGGGCCATGCAGGCCTTGGTGCTGAACGCGCTGGAGCCCGAATGGGAGGCGCGGTTCGAGCCGAGATCCTACGGATTCCGGCCCGGCCGCGGCTGCCACGACGCGATCGAAGCCATCTTCCACGTGGCGAGAGGACGCCTCTCCAAGCGCAGGTGGGTGCTCGACGCCGACCTGGCGGCGGCATTCGACCGCATCGACCACCAACGGCTCATCGCCTCGCTCGCGACCTTCCCAGCCAGGGAATTGGTGCGGGCGTGGCTCAAAGCTGGTGTGATCGAGAACGGGACGTTCGCCCCGACTGCGGAAGGCACTCCGCAAGGGGGAGTCATCAGCCCTCTGCTGCTGAACATCGCTCTTCATGGAATGGAAGAGGCCGCAGGGGTCAGATACCGAACTGACGGTATTCATACCGGAAAGACGGCACCTGGCAGCCCGGTACTGATCAGATACGCCGACGACTACGTCGCCCTGTGTCACTCCTATGACCAGGCACAAGAAGTCAAGGCACGGCTTGCCGACTGGCTGGCTCCGAGGGGTCTGGCCTTCAACGAGGAGAAGACGAGTATCGTCCACCTCGACGAAGGTTTCGACTTTCTCGGGTACAACGTCCGCCGCTACAAAGGAAGCAAGCTGCTGATCAAGCCGAGCTCTGCGGCGGTGGCCCGGTTCCGCAACAGACTGCGTAATAAACTGCGCATGCTTCGCGGGACCAACGCACTCGAAGTGATCACGGTGCTGAACCCGATTCTTCGAGGGTGGGCTGCCTACTACCGGAACGGGGTGTCCAAGCGAGTGTTCAGCGACGTCGACGACTACCTCTGGTGGGCCGTCTTTCGCTGGGCGGCTCGCACGCACCCGAACAAGTCGAAGAAGTGGATCAGTGAACGCTACTTCGGCGCGTTCAACCCCGCCAGCCAAGCACGGTGGATTTTCGGCGACCGAGCCTCGGGACGATACCTCACCAAGCTTGCCTGGACACCGATCGTCCGGCACGTGATGGTCAACGGGAACGCCTCCCCGGACGACCCTGAACTTGCCGAATATTGGGCACAGCGGCGGCGGAAACACAAGCCACCGCTTAGCGACGTGCGCATCCGAATGATGCAACGCCAGCGTGGAAAGTGCCCGCTCTGCGGCGAATACCTGCTCTACGCCGACACTGAGCCACAACACCCGGACGACTGGGCCACGTGGTTCACCGGAATCCGCAAAGCGATCCGTCTTAAGGCGGCCATGTCGTTCGCGGAGACCACCAGAGCAAGCGATCGGAAGGTTCCGCGGAATCAACTCATCCACGCACACTGCGGGAAACGACTGGAGCGGCAGCCTTCCCCGTATCTGCGAGCAGCATCGCCTTTTCCCAGGCTAGTAGGACTCGCTTGAGCCGTGTGCCGCGACGAGTGGCACGCACGGTTCTGAGGGGGGACCGCCGCAGTAATGCGGCGGTCCTACCTGACACCGGCTGGAACGCCGGGCTCCTCGCCCACCGGCTCGGCGACCGGAACGTCACCACCGTCGAGGTGGACCCGGCCCTCTCCGCGCGGGCGGCGGCGAACCTGGCGGCGTGCGGGCTGAAGCCCCAACTGATCGCCGGTGACGGGGCTGTCGGAGACGCTGCCGGGGCACCGTACGACCGGATCCTCGCCACCTGCTCCGTACGCGAGATCCCCACGGCCTGGCTGACGCAGTCGGCGCCCGGCGGGGTGATCCTCGTGCCGTGGGAGACGCCGTGGTTCGCGTACGGGCTGCTGCGACTGACCGTGGACGAGGGGGGAGGCACCTCGGGCGCCTCGGGCGCCTCGGGCGCCTCGGGGCGGTTCGCACCGTACGCCTGCTTCATGCCGATGCGCCGCCACAGCACCGACCTGCGGATCTTCCGCGATGTCGTACGGGACGACCAGACCCCCGAGGAGTCCCGGACCCCCCTGCCACCCTGGGCCATCACCGGCGACGAGTGGTCCGCCCGCTTCGCCGTCGGCCTCCAGCTCCGTAACGTCTGGCCGGCCTGGCACCACGCCCCTGACGTGCCGGGCGTCACCTCCCGCCTGCGGCTCGCCACCACGGACACCACGTCGTGGGCGGCGATCGACTGCGAGGACGGCCGGGAGGAGACGGCCGGCCGGTTCACGGCGTGGCAGTACGGCCCGCGCCGCCTCGTGGACGAGGCGGAGGCGGCGTACGCGTGGTGGCGCGACGCCGAAAGCCCGGGACCTGAACGGTTCGGACTGACCGTGGCCGCCGACGGCCGGCACACACTCTGGCTGGACACCCCGGAGCATCCGGTACCGGTCACCGGGTAGCACGGAGGGCCCCAGCCTCGTCGCCTTCATCCGGATATCTGGCATGTTGTCGCCATCTGGCATCTTTTTCGCCCATACACCCGGCTGGGCGGAAGGTCGGTGCATTACCTTGCGTGCTCGGGCAGTTACGAGAATGCATCCGGGAATGGGCTCAAATGCCCGCTGGCGGACGGCACTTCGACGCCAGGTCGCGTCCATTCCACACGCTCGACGGAGGTCAGCACACCATGCCACCGAGAAGGATCGTCACCGGCCGAAGCCAGGAACCACGCAAGCGGTTCGCGGAGGAGCTGCACCGGCTGCGCGAGCAGAAGCAGCTCAGCCTGCGGAAGCTGGCGGAGGCCCTGGGCTGGGACCACTCACTGTTCGGCAAGATGGAGACCGGGGACACCTTGGGCAGCCCGGACGTCGTTCAGGCGCTGGATCAGTTCTACGGGACAACGCCGATGTTGCTCACGCTGTGGGAACTGGCCATGGGTGACCCGACGCAGTTCCGGGAGCGGTACCGCCGGTACATGCTGTTGGAGGCCGAGGCGGTCAGCCTCTGGCACTTCGGCATCAGCACCGTCCATGGGCTGCTCCAGACGGAGAGGTACGCGCGGGCCATACTCGCGGCGGACGGCATCGACGGTGTCGAACTGGAACGAGAGGTTCAGGCACGGGTAGGGCGTCGTACGTTGCTGGAGAATGAGAACCCGCCACACTTCCGCACAATTCTGTCCGAGGCCGTGCTGCGTTCGCCATTGCCGAACACTGAGGCATGGCAGGAGCAGCTTGCACATCTACTCGCGATGTCCGAGCGCGCCAAAGTCACTCTGCAAGTACTGCCACTTGCCGTCGGACCACACGGCTTGGACAGCACTGACGTGATGTTCCTGCACACCCCGGACGGCACCACAGTGGCGTACACGGAGAACGCGCTCCGTGGTGACCTCATCGAACAACCGACACCGGTCCAGCAACTCCAACTCCGGTACGATGCAGTTCGTGACTTGGCATTGTCACCAGCCGAGTCACGGAACCTCATCACGCAAATGATGGAGGAGGTCTCGTGCGACCCATCGACCTGAGCACCGCTGTCTGGCACAAGAGCATGTACAGCAACTCATCCGGCGGCGCGTGCGTCGAAACCGCCGTCAACTTCCCCGGCACCGTCCCCGTACGGGACTCCAAGAACCCCGAC
The DNA here is from genome assembly GCF_040701725.1 of Streptomyces sp. NPDC093109. Taxonomy (NCBI): domain Bacteria; kingdom Bacillati; phylum Actinomycetota; class Actinomycetes; order Kitasatosporales; family Streptomycetaceae; genus Streptomyces; species Streptomyces sp. NPDC093109. The sequence goes on along the minus strand of NZ_JBFBEZ010000028.1, from coordinate 64,376 downwards.
GGACCCGCGCTCCTCTTCCCGACCGCCGCCTTCGCCGCCTTCGTGCGGTCTGTTCAGTCGGGCAGCTTCGACGCACACTGATACTTCCTGGCCTCCCGCCGGAAGGAAGTGTTGTGCGATCGACAGCCGACCCGAGCGACATCCGCTGGCGCAGGAGCACCTACAGCAACCAGGACGGCGGCCAGTGCGTCGAGGCCGCCGCCCGCTGGCGCAAGAGCACGTACAGCAACTCGGACGGCGGCGAATGCCTCGAAGTCGCCGCCGACGACAACGGCAACGCCCAACGCGCCGTGCCCGTGCGGGATTCCAAGAACCCGCACGGGCCCGTGCTCGTCTTCCCGGCGCCCGCGTTCACCGCCTTCGTACAGGCCGTTCAGGCCGGCACGTACGGCTGTCGGGTGCCGTAGGCCGTTACCAGGAGCGCTTGAACTTCACGTGCTTGTCGTTGCGGTCGAACCAGCCGCGGAAGCCCCAGTTGATCCAGCCGCCGTCGCCGGTGTTGGTGAACTCGCCCGACTCGAAGATCCACAGGCCGTAGTAGATGTTGCCCCACTGGACGTTGGCGTAGACGCGCTTGTTGGTGAGCCGCTCCTTGTAGCCCTGGCTCAGGTTGAACACCATGACGTTGTGCCGGCTGCCCGCCGCGACGAAGGCCTTGTTCATGGCGTCCCGTACGAACGTCCCGCGGTTGTCGGTCTTGATGGAGTTCAACGCGTCGGTGATCGCCTTGCTCTTGCCGAGCTGGTCCATCGCGATGGTGACCTTGACCTTCGTGGCCGCGACACCGACCTGCGCGGGCTGGACCGTCTTGGCGTCGGCCTGAACGGCCGCCTGGGTGGCGGTGGCCGGGCGCGGGGCAGCCTGGGCGGGGGCGGTGGCGACGCCGGTGAGGGTGACGCCGGTGAGTGCGAGTGTGGCGAGAACGGTGTTACGGCGCATCGAAGAAGATCCTTTTCTGGAGGTGGCTCAGAGAAGTGGGGTACGTGGGGTACGTGGGGCCCGGACTGCCGGGACCACTGGGACCACTGGGACTACCAGGAGCGGCGGAAGTTCACCGTCATGCCGTTGCGGTCGAACCAGCCGCGGAAGGCCCAGTTGATGTAGCCGCCGTCGCCGTGGTTGGTGAACTTGCCCGACTCGAAGACCAGGACCCGGTACGTGCCGTGGATACCGCTCACCTTGGCGTCGTAGACCACGCCCTTGAGCGAGTGCGATATCTTGTTGCTGTTCTTGATGATCATGACGTTGTAGCGCTGGTTGGCCTGGTAGAAGGAGCCCTCCATGAGGCTCTTCACGTAGCCCTCGCGGTTCTGCTTGCGCTCGATGGCGTCGGTGACGATGCTCAGGATCTTCTTGGTGATGTCGACGAGGGCCGAGGCGACGTCGACCTTGGCGCCGAGGGCGCCAACACGGCTGGCCTCCACGCTCTGGGGCGCCACCGGCCGGGGCTTGGGCGCTACCGGTGCCTGGGTCGCCGCCTGGGCGGCGGTGGGCAGGAGGATTCCCAGGGCGAGGACCGAGCTGACTACCGTCGTCGCGATGCGGGTCCGGTTCTTGTTCACGGCGTTTACTCCTTCTGTTGAGTGAGTGAATTACGCGAATCTGTGCTGGTTTTGGGCACGCGGGAGTTTCGGCGTGACGGATTTTCACGGATTTTGGGCGCACGGGATATGAGCACCCCGCGCCTTGGGCATGATCTCGCAGCGGATTCAATCCGATGCGTCAGGAAATCCGCTCCGGGAAACGGATTCCGCTCCGGCGTTCGGAGCGGAATCCGAGCCCTGTCACCACACGGCCTGTCACCACGAGGTGGTGAGATGCGATGCCGTGTCGTTCATGGAGCGGTGGCCGCTGCCCGGGCGGGAGCCGGCCCGCGAGGACGCCGTACCGAGGAACCTGCTGTAGAGCAGGGCCGCGGCGCCGACGCCGGCGCATGCGAGGGACAGCGCCGGCCACCAGTGGCGGCCGGATTTCTGTCGGTTCGGATGGATGCTCACGGTCAGAAGTGCGGGGAAGTCCGGTTCGAGATCGGGAACTTTCGGAACCTCCCCGGGTCGGAAGGTATCTAGAGGACCGGAGGACGGTGGGACGTCGGGTGCTACCACTCGGTGTCCTCCGCGCCGGAGTCACCGCAGTTGGCAACAGCAGTCGGAAGGGTGTCGGGGTGCGGTGTCGCCGTGCCAAGGAACCGAGTCAACATCGGGTCGCACTCCTGAGAATGTGAATTCTGGATGAAGAGGCCGGTGCACTCGCCGGAGGTTTATTTCCGACCTCTGAATAGTCCACCGAAGGGGAACTCCCGGTCCAGGCAATCACGGTCTCAGGAACGTGCCTGCATGAAAAGGAGGGGGCATATTGTGGACATCGCTGAAGGAATCGGGACGGCCGGGGGACCGAAGAGAGTGTTACAGCAGCCACCGGACACCGAGCCCGACGACTTCGGGGACCTGGACGCCGTGGCTCTGCGGGCCTACACCCATCTACTGAAGAACGGCCCGGCGCCGACAGCCGCTCTCGCGACGGTGCTCGGCATGGCGGAGAGCGAGACGCAACGCTTCGTCACCGAACTCGTACGTCACTGTCTGGTCGTTGAGGAACGCGTTGCCGAGGGGCAGCACGACATCGGGGCGCATGCCGACGAGGAGCATGCCGGCAAGGAGCATGCCCACGAGGAGCATGCCGACGAGGAGCACAGAGGTGCCCCCGTGCGCTGGCGGGCGGTGAGTCCATACACGGCGGTGGCCGAACTCGTCGGCCCGGAGGAGTACGTACTGCGCCACCGCCTGGAGAGCATCGAGCGCACTCGGGCGCGGCTGAGCACCCTGATCCCCCTGTACGAGGAGGCGCGGCGCCGAAGCGCCGACTCCGGTGCGATCGAGGTGGTCGAGGCCCGTAGCCGGGTGATGCTGCTGATCTCGGACGCGGCGGCGCGCTGTTCCGAGGAGGCCCTGACCGTCCAGCCCGGCGGCGGTCGCCCAGCGGGCCATCTGGAGCGGGCACTGCCCAGGGACCTGGAGATGCTGGGCCGTGGGGTACGGCTGCGCACCCTCTATCAGCACACCGCCCGCTACAGCCCCGGCACCCAGGAGTACGTACGCGAGGTGAGCGCGGCCGGGGGTGAGGTGCGGACGCTCAGCGAACTCTTCGGCAAGATGCTGGTGTTCGACCGGTCGACCGCCTTTCTGCCGGTCTGGGACAACCCGGACGCCGCCGTGGTGCTGCGGGAGCCGTCGGCGGTCGCGTTCCTCCGCTCGGTGTTCGCCACCGCGTGGGGGTTGGCGGAACCTTTCTCCGCGTCCTACACGGCAGCGACGACGACGCAGTTGCGGGACACCATCGCCGGACAGCTCGCCGAAGGGGCGAAGGACGAGGTGATCGCCCGGAAGCTGGGCATGTCCCTGCGGACCTGCCGCCGGCACATCGCGGAGCTGATGGAGGAACTCGGCGCGGACAGCCGCTTCCAGGCGGGCTACCTCCTGGGCCTACGCACCCAGGACACACCACGCCCCGGCGCCGAGGCCGGCGGGGGGCGGCGGGACTGACGGCGAGGGACGGCGAGGGACGGCGAGGGACGGCGAGGGACGGCGGCGGGACCGACGGGTCCGGTGGCGCGGGTTGTTGGGAAGGGGGCCGCCCCTCCAGCTGTGAGTGTCGCGCCTCCAGGACAGGTGTAAAGGGCGCTCCTGGCGTCGCGTCGGCTGCGCCGACTCCGCTGCGCTCCGCCCTTGACACCTGCCCCGGAGTCGCAAGTGCGGCTTATCGGGAGGGGCGGCCGGGGGGTGAGGGGGGCCCAAGAGGTGCCCGGAAATACCACTCGGCTCAGGGTCCGGCGGGCCGGTGGACCCTGCGGGGCTGCGCACACTTTGCATGGGGCAGCGGGGCTCGTCTCGGCGGCTGACGGCCGCCTGTTTGCTGGCACTCATGCCTCGCTGGTCACCGTTGCGCTGGGGTGCCCAGGAGGCGGGTGGGAGTTGCCGTCCGGCCGGGGTCCTCGGGCCGGACGGGGGGGGTCTCCGGGCGGTGCCCGGGAGCAGGGAGTGCGACGCTAGAGCCACTTCCGGCCCGGCAGACGGCCGCAACGTCACCGTCGTCGGGATCAAGCACCCCACCACCCGCCGATCTGTCCCATATGGGGTAGTTTGATGGGCGGTTGAGGGTCCCTCCGGACGGCACATGTGTCCTGAGGTGCGTTAGACGCACTCCCCGGCGCGAAGACCGCCTCCGGGAGCCCACTTGCCGCCACACACGTCCCACCAGTCCCTCCCCCACCCGGAGTGACCGGCGGGGCATGTGTCGCAACGAGCAGCGGACCGTTGGCCGCCGAGCCGGTGTCGGACCGCCCCTCTCCTCTGCCGCGTGGCCCCGCAGGGCCCACCGGGCCGCCGGACCCTGAACCGACCGGCAGCCCGGCCGGTCCCCCGGGCAACCCCTCACCCCCAGCCGCCCCTCCCGAAAAGCCGCACTTGCGACTCCGGGACAGGAGTCAAGGGCGGAGCGCAGCGCAGTCGGCGCAGCCGACGCGACGCCAGGAGCGCCCTTTACACCTGTCCTGGAGGCGCGAAACTCACACCAGGAGGGGCGGCCCCTATCCCCACAACCCCCGCCACCGGCTCACCTCACTCAACGCCGCTCTCACCCGCACCCGACAGCCGACCGTCGGCCAACCACCGCGCCCACCGCGCCCACCGCGCCCATCACGCCCTGTTGACGGCCGCCATTACCGCGTGCACCGACGCCGTGAGGATCGAGGTGTCCCGGCCCGTTCCCCAGCGGGTGACGCCGTCGATCCGGCATTCGGCGTAGGCGACCGCCGGGCTGCCCGGGCCTGTGGTGGTGGCGTGTTCGCTGTAGCCGAGGATGTCGACCGCGATGCCGGCGGTACGCAGTGCGTCGGTGAGGGCGGAGAGCGGGCCGTTGCCGGTCCCCCGGCGTACGTTCACCTGCCCCTCGGCGCGCAGCGTGCAGGTGAACGTGTGCTCGCCCGGGGCGAGTTCCTCGGTGGTCCAGGATTCCAGTGTGACCGGACCGTCCTGGGCCGGGGTGATGTAGGTGCCGTGGAAGAGTTCCCACAGTTCGCCGGGGGTGAGTTCCTGCCCGGTCGCGTCCGCGACGCGCTGCACCGTACGGGAGAAGTCGGGCCGCATGCCCTGCGGCAGGTCCAGGCCGTGGTGGGTGTGGAGCAGGTGGGCGATGCCGCCCTTGCCGGACTGGGAGTTGATGCGGATGACCTCCTCGTACGTCCGGCCGAGGTCGGCCGGGTCGACCGGCAGGTACGGCACCGTCCACGGGGCCCGGTCGGCCGGGACGCCCAGTTCGGCGGCCGTCTTGGCGTGCCGGGCCATGCCCTTGGCGATGGCGTCCTGGTGGGTGCCGGAGAAGGCGGTGTGGACGAGATCACCGGCGTAGGGGTGCCGCGGGTGGACCGGCAGCCGGTTGCAGTGCTCCACGACGTCCCGGATCACGTCGATGTCGGAGAAGTCGATCATGGGGTTCACGCCCTGCGCGTACAGGTTGAGGGCCAGGGTGACGAGGTCCACGTTCCCGGTCCGTTCCCCGTTGCCGAACAGGCAGCCTTCCACGCGCTGCGCCCCGGCGAGGACGGCGAGTTCGGCGCAGGCGACCCCGGTGCCGCGGTCGTTGTGCGGATGTACGGAGAGGATCACGGCGTCGCGGCGGGCCAGGTGGCGGTCCATGTACTCGATCTGGTCCGCGTACACGTTCGGGGTGGCGATCTCCACCGTGGCCGGCAGGTTGTGGATCACCGGCCGGTCCGGGCTCGCGTCCCACAGCGCGGTCAGGCTGTCGCACACCTCCAGGACGAAGTCCGGCTCGGTGAGATTGAAGACCTCGGGGGAGAACTCGAACCGGATACCGGCGCCGGACTGCTCCTCGGCCCGGCGCATCAGGTGGGTGGCGGCGTCCAGGACCAGCCCGTGGACCTCGGCGCGGGACCGTCCCAGGACCACGTTCCGCCAGGTGGGAGCGGTGGCGGTGTAGAGATGGACCACCACCCGGTCCAGACCCTCGACGGAGGCGACGGTTCGGTCGATCAGGTCCTGGCGGGCGGCCGTGAAGACGGAGATGGTCACGTCGTCGGGTACCGCGCCGCTGCGCGCCAGGTGGCGTACGAAGTCGAAATCGGTCTGGCTGGCGGAGGGATAGCCGACCTCGATCTCCTTGAACCCCATCGTGACCATGAGGTCGAACATGCGGCGCTTGCGCTCGGTGTCCATCGGCTCGGCCAGCGCCTGATTGCCGTCGCGCAGGTCGACCGGCACCCAGAGCGGGGCCTGCTGGAGCCGGCGGGAGGGCCAGGTCCGGTCGTCCGCCAGGGGCAGCTCGACCCGGGCGTGCGCGGGCCGGTAACGGTGGTGCGGCATCGCGCTCGGGCGCTGGGGGTTCCAGCCGGGCGCGTCCGCCGGCAGGGCGCCGGTGGGGGTGTGCAGGCCGGAGGGGGTACGGAGGGTGGGAAATGCCGTGGGCTCCACCGGGGGGTACGAGGGGTACGGCGAGTACGAGGAACGCATGGGGCGGAACTTCTTTCGGTCGTCCGTCGAGCGACCGGCGCAGCCTGATACCCCGCTGCGGGGGCCGGTCGTGTCAGGCCCCGCAGCGGCAGGCAAGGAGAAGGAGTTCGAGCTGCGGCATGCCGGTACAGTAAGGGAAACAGAACTCCTCAGACAACCTGAGAGGTGTGAGTAGGTGCACATCACATGCCACTAGGCCCCTTGCGACCGTCCCCGCTGGTGGAGCAGGCGACCGAGCGTCTGCGCGAGCAGATCACCGGCGGCGACTGGGCCGTCGGTACGAAGCTCCCGGGCGAGACCTCCCTGGCCACATCGCTCGGCGTGGGGCGCTCCACCGTCCGGGAGGCGCTCCGCGCGCTCGCCGGGGCCGGACTGGTGCGACCGCGCCAGGGCTCCGGTGTCTTCGTCATCGCCACGAGCGTCGAGGAGAGCTGGCCCACCCAGCTGCGCCGGGCCGCCGTCACCGACGTCTACGAGGTGCGCATGCTCGTCGAGGTCGAAGCCGCGCAGTTGGCCGCCCGGCGCCGTACGGAGGAGGACCTTCTCGCCCTGGACGCGGCCCTGGCCGAGCGCCGTGCCGCGGCGGGCAGGAGCGACGCCGAGTTCGTCGACGCCGATATCGCGCTGCACGCGGCCGTGGTCGCCGCCGCGCACAACCCCGTACTCACCAGCCTGTTTACCGAGTTCGTGCCCCTGCTGCGGCAAGGGCTGTGCGATCTGGTCGAGTTGCTCGACCTGCGCGCGGGCGAGCCGAACCACGGCGACGACGGTCACGCGGCGCTGGTGGCGGCCGTCTCCCAGGGGGACCCCGAGGCGGCGGGGCGCACACTCAGGGAGGAGTTGGAGCGGACGCTCGCCCAACTCCACTCCCCTGGGGCGTAAGGCCACGGGGACGTCGGCGGGTGTCGCGGTGCGAATCATGGTCATGGGACCCAGCCTCCACCCTCTCCACCCTCTCCCCCTCTCCCCCTTTCCCCCTCTCCCCCGTCCCCTCCCCCGGCCGCCGGGCCAGGGATTTCGCTCACGCGGGAATGTCACTCCCGCGTCCCGCCCCGGGCGCGTGGGTGAATCGGGGCATGCGCATGCGCCGCCTCCTCCGCACGGTCCGCGTCTGGATCACGAGCGCCCCCGGCACGTACCTCTGGCTGGCGGCCCTCTTCGTCACCACCGTCGCCCTGCACGGGATGTCACCTCACTTCGAGGAGCACTTCCTGCGGCAGCGCTCCACCAACATCCACGAGCTGTCGACCGACCCCGTACGCGTGCTGGTCTCCAGCGCCTTCTGGCTCGACGGCGGTACGTGGCTGCCGTACGCCGCGCTCTTCACCGTCTTCCACGCCCCCGCCGAACACTGGCTCGGCACCCTGCGCTGGCTGGCCGTCGCCGCGCTCGCGCACGTCGGCGCCACCCTGATCAGCGAGGGCGTGCTCAGCTGGGCCATCCATGACGGCCGCGCTCCGCAGTCGGCCGTCAACACCCTGGACATCGGGGTCAGTTACGCGCTCGCCGGGGTGATCGGCGTCCTTACGTACCGGGTGCCCAGGCCGTGGCATCTGCCGTATCTCGCGGTGGTCCTGATCGTCTTCGGCACACCCCTGTTCACCAGCCGCACCTTCACCGACGTCGGCCACTTCGCCGGTGTGCTCATCGGGCTCGCCTGCTACCCGCTCACCCGGGGACGGGGACGGGGACGGGGACGGCAGGGACAAGGACGAGAACGAGGACGGGGACGGCAGGGGCGGTGACGACCGGATACGGCCGCGCTACGCCCGTGACGAGCCGTCCCCCTCGCGCTGCTCCAGCAGATGCGCCACCCGCTGCACGGCGAGCGCATACCCCTGGATCCCGCACCCGGCGATCACCCCGTCGGCGACCGGGGAGACGTAGGAGTGGTGCCGGAACTCCTCCCGCCGGTGGATGTTGGAGATGTGCACCTCCATGATCGGCAGCTCGTCGCAGGCCGCGAGGGCGTCGCGGACCGCCACCGAGGTGTGGGTGTACGCGGCCGGGTTGATGACGATCGCGGCGTGGTGCTCGCGGGCCTCCTGGATCCAGTCGACGAGCTGCCCCTCGTGGTTGGACTGGCGGAAGTCGGTCTCCAGCCCGTGGGCCGCGGCGGCTTCGGCGCAGAGCTTCTCGACGTCGGCGAGCGTGTCCGTGCCGTAGATCTCGGGCTGGCGGCGGCCGAGGAGGTTGAGGTTCGGGCCGTTGAGGACGAGAACGCGGGCGCTGCTGCTGGGCGTGCTGCTGGTGCTGGACTGTGGCATTGCGGACCTCTCGGGGTCGGGCGGCGTGGCGGTGCGGGCGGTATGGGCGGTGTGGGCGGTGTGGGCGGCTGCTGTACGGGTCCAGTAGTACCGCAGGGGCCGCCGCCCACTCGCCGCTTGGTCAACTCGTCCGCGAGGGAGGGCGGACGGAGCAGTGGATGAGCGTGTCGATCTCCGCCTGGTACAGCAGGGCGGGGTCGATTCCGGTGGAGGCCAGGTGGTGTCCCAGTTCCAGGCTGATCACTCCGTGCAGCCGGGTCCAGCACATCAGCCCCAGCGCCAGGACCCGTACCGGCAGGTCCGGCCTGCCGATCCGCCCGGACCACGCGAGGATCTCCTCGCCGAGCGCCGGGGAGATCACGTCCGTACCGTCGTCGTTTGCGGTGTCGACGAGCGGCAGCAGGGCTTCCAGCAGTGCGGTCATGGTGCGCGAGGAGGCGGGGATGGTTCGCTCGGGGGCGAGGTCCTGGCCGGAGCCGCTGGTGGTCTGGAAGATCAGCCGGTACGCGTTCGGGTGCTCCAGGGCCCAGGCCCGGAAGGCCGTGGCCACGGCGGTGAGCCGGCGCGCCGGCGCGCCGGGGGTCGGCACATCACGGGTTGGCACATCGCGGGTCGGCGCGCCGCGAGTCGCAGGCGTACCGGCGGCCTCCGCGTGCCGGCCGGCGGCTTCGACGGCGTCGGCAAGGGAGTCGTAGACCTCCACGACGATGTCTGCCAGCAGCGCGTCCCGGTTGTCGAAGTACCGGTAGATGGCCGCCGGTGACATGGCCATGGTCCGCGCGATGCCGTTGAGGGAGACCGCCTCCGGGCCCCCGGCGGCGATCTGCTCCATCGCCAGGTCCTTGATCTCCCGCAGCGTCTGCTCGCGCCGCTGCTCGCGCCGGGTCGGCCCGACTGTCCCTGCCGTCATTCGCATCACCCATTCGCTTCGCAATTGCCTTGACATCATAACAGGGAACTACACTGTGATGGTCATTAACTTTTACGGTGGCACAACGCGCGGGGTAGAGCCCGCTCCACCCCGTTTCCGGGTACGCGCGGCAGTGATCCGCGGCCTCGGCCCTGGTGTGCTGGACGCATCACAACCAGCCCCATCCGAGAGGACACGCGGTGACCGTCCAGACCACCTCAGACACCCGAGGCACCCGAGGCACCCGAGGCACCCGAGGCACCCGCGGCATCCGAGGCGCCTTCCAACGCGCCCCGCTGGCCTGGTTCTTCTTCCTCACGTACGCACTGAGCTGGCTGGCCTGGACGCCGTACATCCTGTCGGAGAACGGGCTGGGCGTCTGGCACCACGACTTCGGCTCCGGCGGCTCGGGCCAGATCCTGGGCGTACTGCCGGGCGCGTACCTCGGCCCGATCTGCTCGGCCCTGCTGATCACCTCCCTGACCGAGGGGCGTCGGGGGCTGCGGAACTGGCGGGCCCGGATGACCACGTTCCGGGTCGGCTGGCAGTGGTACCTGCTGGTGATGGTCTCCGTCCCCGCCGCGCTGACCCTCGCCACCACCGCGATGACGGACACCACCCCCATACCCCCCGCCGCCATGCTGCTCGCCGTGTACCTCCCCGGTCTGCTGATCCAGATGATCACGACCGGTCTTGCGGAGGAGCCCGGCTGGCGCGAGTTCGCCATGCCCCGGATGCAGACCCGGTACGGCCCCCTGGTGGCGACCCTCGTCGTGGGCGTGCTGTGGGGCGCGTGGCACCTGCCGCTGTTCCTGACCGACTGGGGCGTCGGGCACGGCGCGGACCCGGTGCGCATAGCGGAGTTCATGGTCACGGCGCTCGCCCTCAGCGCCGTCATGACATGGGTGTTCAACCGCTCGCACGAGAGCATGCCGCTGGTCATGCTGCTGCACACCAGCGTCAACAACTACTTCTCCATCGCCTGGGCCGAGATGTTCCCGAAGCTGACGGACACCCAGGGCTCCCAGGCGCTCCTGATGGCCGCCGCCACCGCGGCACTCATCGTGCTGGCCGCCACCCGGGGCCGCCTGGGCTACCGGGGCCACCGGGGCCACCGGGACGACCAAGCCGACCGGAACGACCAGGCCGACCAGGCCGACCAGGCCGACCAGGACCCCCGGGGCACCGGGCCGTCCGCCGAGGGCAAGGAGCCGGCCGCGACGGCGGCACCGGGAGTGCATTGACGTGGCTACGTCATGGTCATACGTTCTGAGAGCGCTCTCAGGCACCCCCCACCGATCCCGGAGTCGCCCATGTGGACAACGCTGTCAACCCGGTTGCACCGTATGCGCCCTCTGGTGGCGCCGCTCGCCGTGGCGCTCCTCGCCGCCCTGAGCCCACAGGCCGTGGCCCCGGCGACGGCGGTGGCCGCCCCGATCCCGGCGACCGCCGCCGCGCCGGCCGCTACCGCGCCGGCCGCTACCGCCGCCGTGGCCGCCGCCATCTGCAACACGTACTGCGACGCCCGCGACCCCGCGCTCTCGCCCGAGGACCGTGTCCCCGTCTCCACCACGCTCTTCTCCCGTTCGATCGTCCTCCACTTCGACGACCGGGACGCGATGGGCTGGGCCTCTACGGACAACGGCAACCCCGGCGACGAGGTCTGGCTCGACCGGTCCTTCGACGGCGGGCGCACCTGGAGCTCGGGCAGCCGCCTCGGCGCCACCGTCGTGCCCGCCGGACAGCGCGGCTGGCGCACCCTCATGTACAACGTGGACGACTGGAACACCAACGGGGTCGGCGCCCTGCGCGCCTGCGGCAAGGCCGGTGACCGTCCGGAGATCGCCTGCACGCCCTGGGCGCGTACGACATGGAACGCGTGGGACCGCCGGACGGCCGCGGCCACGGCGCAGATGCAGTTCTACAACAACGGCACGGGGCTGTTCGACACCACCGGCTGGTGGAACTCGGCCAACGCGCTCACCGCGGTCATCGACAACATCCGCGTCTCGGGAATGTCCAGCTACCGCTACGCCATCGCCAACACCTACAACCGCCAACTGAACGCGCAGGGAGGCCAGTTCCGCAACGACTACATCGACGACACCGGGTGGTGGGGGCTGGCCTGGATCGCCGCGTACGACGCGACCGGCGACAGCCGCTATCTGAACACCGCACGCGCGGACGCCGATCACATGGCCGCGTACTGGGACGGTGTGTGCGGCGGCGGTGTGTGGTGGAGCACCGCGAAGACCTACAAGAACGCCATCGCCAACTCCCTCTACATCCAGCTCAACGCGGCCCTGCACAACCGCATCCCGGGCGACACCGCCTATCTGGGCCGGGCCCGCGCCGGCTGGTCGTGGTTCCAGGGGACCGGGATGGTCAACAGTTCCCGCCTGGTGAACGACGGCATCGATCTCTCCACCTGCCGCAACAACGGCGCCCCCGTCTGGTCGTACAACCAGGGTGTGCTGCTCGGCGCGCTCACGGAGCTGAACCGGGCCACCCAGGACGCCACACTCCTCACCACCGCACGGCAGATCGCCGACGCGGCCACCACCTCCCCGTCCCTGAACACCGACGGCATCCTGCGCGACCCGTGCGAGGGCGGTGACTGCGGTGCCGACGGCCCGTCCTTCAAGGGCGCGCACGTACGCGGGCTCGGCAAGCTCAACGCGGCGCTCGCCGACCACCCCTACACGGCGTATCTGTCCCGGCAGGCGGACGCCGCGTACGCCCGTGACCGCAATCCGCTCGGCCAGTACGGGCTGCGCTGGAACGGCCCGCTCGACACGGCGGACGCGGCACGCCAGCACAGCGCGCTCGACCTGCTGAACGCGGCGCCCTGACCGCCCGCGTCCGCCGCGCGCGCCGTGCTGCGGATGCGGAATCCCCGGGCAGCGGCGATGGTCGACATGAGTACGTTCCGAGCGAGGAGCCGAACATGTCGATGCTCGACAAGCTGAAGGGCCTCATCAAGGGGCACGAGAACACCGCCCGCAAAGGGGTGGAGAAGGCTGGCGACATGCTCGACCGGAAGACGGGCAACAAGTACAAGGGCCAGGTCGACGCGGCCCAGAAGATGCTCAACGAGCAGATCGACCGGCAGGACCCGTCCTCCGGCGGAAGCCGACCGCCGACCGGCTGACACCGACACCACGGACACCTGACGTCCGCACGCCCACACCGTGCGCGTGCGGGCGTGCGGACGTGGCTACGTGCGGACGTGCGGACGTGCGGACGTGCGGGGGCGGCAGTGGCCGCCCGCGTACGCCTGTCAGGCGTTTCGCCAGACGACGCCGCGCCGCTCGTACTCCATGATCGACTCGACGCTGACGGCGAGGGGCGCTCCGAACTCGCGGGTGATCATCCAGAGCGCCAGATCGATTCCGCTGGTGACACCGCCCGCGGTCACCAGGTTTCCGTCGTCCACCACTCGCGCGTCGATCACCTGGCCGCCCTGGGCGGCGAGATCGGCCTTGGCGAGGTGGTGTGTCGTACACGGACGGCCCTTGGTCAGACCGGCCGCGGACAGCACCATGGTTCCGGTGCAGACACCGGCGATGACGACACCGGCCTCCTGCGCCCGTACGAGGTCCCGCAGGACATCCGGATCGTTGATCAGCTGGTCGCCGCCGCCCGGCACGATCAGCAGATCGCCTTCGGTGGGCTCCCACGCGGCCGGCACGGTGACTTGGGTGCCGAAGAAGCAGGTCACCTCGCCGGGGGCCGTCGGCCGCACCAGTGTTGTCCGTATCGGGGCGCCCGCGCGCTCGGCGTGCCCGAGGACGTCACGCGGCCCGATGACGTCCTGCTCCTCCGCGCCTTCGTACATGAGGATCTGCACACGCAGGGGCGTGGTCCGCGCGGCCGACGGTGCGCGTGTGTTTCCGTGGCCCGTCGTGTCCGTCGTGCCCGTCGTGCCCGTCGTGCCCGTCGTGGCCATCGTGCCCGTCGTGTCCGTTGTGGCCATCGTGTTGTCTCCTGGTCGCTCGGTCTTCGGGAGTCGCGCTTCGCTTCACTCCACAAGTCGGCCGCGCCTGTGAGGCAGTTCCCTGACGGCCCCGGAAAGCTGTCGCCCCGGTAAAGCCGTCCCGGCGTGCGGGACGTGACGTCGGATCGCGGGCCGCTCCGGTTCCCGTACGGTGCCGGGAGAATCGTCACGTGCGGGAGGCCGTGCGGGCGGGCATGGACGGATGTCCGCCGTGTCAGCATGGCTCCAGCGAGCCCGATGGAACACATGGAAACACACCGCCGGCACACACCGCGTCGCGTCTCCGCGCGCTTCCCCACCCTCTCCCCCCGTGCGCCCGCGGGCCCCCGTCCCTGGAGTGGTGATGGCAGATCAACGACAACAACACCCGCGTATCCCCGACGTAGGGGTGCGGTGGGTGCCACCGCCCGCGCTCACCGGGTTCCTGGTGCTGCTCGTCGCGGTGTTCGGCGTCTCGTACGGGATCGGATCGGCCGTCGGTCCTGTCGCCCCCGGGATGCGTCCCGGCGCGGTCTCCGGCAGCGACACCGGTACGGATCAGCAGGGCGGCGGCGGAATGGACGACATGCACTCGGACGGTGGACGGTGACGGACCGCGTAAACCCGGCGGGGACTCTCGCGACCACCGATCTGATCGTCGGCGGTATGACCTGCGCGGCGTGCGTCAGCCGGGTGGAGAAGCGGCTGGCCAAGCTCGACGGTGTGACCGCCACGGTCAATCTCGCCACCGGCCGGGCCAGGGTGACCCACCCCGCCGAGATCGCCGGGGAGGACCTGGTCGCCGCGGTCGAGCGCGCCGGGTACACGGCCGAACTGCCGCTGCCGCCACCGTCCGAGACGACGGAGGGCACGGGCACGGCCACGGGCACTCATGCGGATACGGATACGGATACGGCCGACAGCCGTACGAAGCGCGAAAGACGCGAGGAGCGCGACCGGCTGCTGATCACGGCACTCCTCTCGGTGCCGGTGATCGTGCTGTCGATGGTTCCCGCTCTCCAGTTCAACAACTGGCAGTGGCTGTGCTTCATGCTCGCCGCCCCGGTGGCCGTCTGGGGCGCCTGGCCGTTCCACCGGCGCGCGCTGCTCGGGCTGCGGCACTCGGCGGCGACCATGGACACCCTGGTCTCCCTCGGCGTCGCGGCGTCGTTCGCCTGGTCCACGTACGCCCTCTTCCTCGGCGGCGCCGGCCAGCCCGGGATGGAGATGCCGTTCACCCTGCTCCCGTCCGCGGCCGGGGAGGTCGCGCACGTCTATCTGGAGGCGGCGGTCGCCGTCCCGCTGTTCGTCCTGACGGGCCGTCACCTTGAGGCGCGCGCCAAGCGCGGCACCGGTGAGGCGCTGCGCTCGCTGGCCGAACTGGCCGCCAAGGAAGTGACCATCAGGGAGAACGGGAAGGAACGCCGCATCCCCGTCGCGCAGTTGAGGCTCGGCCAGGAGTTCATCGTCCGCCCGGGGGAACGGGTCGCCACCGACGGGCTGGTGATGAGCGGGAGTTCGGCGCTGGATCTGTCCCTGGTCACCGGGGAGAGCGAGCCGGTCGAGATCGCTCCCGGCAAGGCGGTGATCGGCGCCGCCGTGAACGTGGGCGGTCTCCTGCGGGTACGGGCGACCGCGATCGGCGCGGACACCCAGCTCGCGCGGATCACCCGCCTGGTCACCGAGGCCCAGGCCGGCAAGGCCAGGGCGCAGCGGCTGGCCGACACCGTCGCGGGCTTCTTCGTACCGGTCGTGCTGGCCCTCGCCGTCACCGTCCTCGGTTTCTGGCTCGGCGCCGGCGCGGATCCCCAGGCGGCCGTGACCGCCTGCGTCGCCATTCTGGTCGTCGCCTGCCCCTGCGCTCTGGGGCTGGCCACCCCCACCGCCCTGCTGGCGGCCACCGGCCGGGGCGCCCAGCTCGGTGTCCTGGTCAGCGGCCCCCAGGCGCTGGAGACACTCCGCCATGTCGACACGATCGTCCTCGACAAGACCGGCACACTGACCACCGGCCACATGACCGTCACCAAGGTCACACCGCTGCCCGGCGGCCTCGGCCACGACACCGTGCTGCGGCTGGCGGGCGCTGTGGAGGCGGGCTCCGAACACCCCCTGGGCCGCGCGATCGTCACGTACGCGCAGCGGACACTCCCCGGACAGCCCCTGCCCGAGGTCACCAAGTTCCGTGCCACTCCGGGCTTCGGGGTCGCCGGCCGTATCGAGGGCCACCGGGTCGAGGTGTGCGCCCCCGGAGCCGACCTGCCCGAACCGCTGGCGCAGGCGCTCGCCGACGCCGAAGCCGCCGTCCGGACACCGGTCCTGGTACGGGTGGACGGGGCCGACGCGGCCCTGATCGCCGTGGGAGACATCCTGCGGCCCGGCAGCTACCGGGCCGTGGAGCGGCTGCGGCGCCTGGGCGTGGAGCCGCTCCTGGCGACCGGCGACCGCGACGCCACCGCCCGGGCCGTCGCCGACGAACTCGGCATCACCGACGTCCACGCCCGCTGCTCCCCCGAGGACAAGGCGCGGCTGGTGCGCCGGCTGAAGGACGAGGGCCGGCGGGTCGCGGTGATCGGTGACGGGGTGAACGACGCGGCGGCCCTGGCCGGCGCCGATCTGGGGATCGCCATGGGCAGTGGTACGGACGTGGCCATCGGGGCCGCCGATGTGACGCTGGTACGCGGCGACATCGAGGCCGTCGCCGACGCGGTCCGGCTCGCCCGGCGCACCCTGGGCACGATCCGCGTCAATCTCGTATGGGCCTTCGGCTACAACGCCGTCACGGTGCCGCTGGCCGCCGTGGGCCTGCTCAACCCGATGGTGGCCGCCGCCGCGATGTCGGTCAGCTCCCTGCTGGTGGTCGGCAACAGCCTGCGCCTGCGCGCCTGGCAGCCCACCTCGCTCCGTACATCACGCAAGGGGAGGACCCGATGACGAGCCCCGCCGCCACACATCCCACCACCACCGGGTGGCAGCTCACACGCGGCCGTCTGCGCGACACACTCACCGCCGCGACCGCCCCGGTGATCGCCTGCGTGGTGGCCCTCGGCGCTCTGACGACCTGGGTCAACTCGGGGGCCGCCGGCAGCCGGCCGCAGCTCGCGATCAGCAGCGCGCGGATCTTCCTGCCGTACGGCGACGGCCAGTACACCTCCGCCTACTTCCGGATAGACAACAGCGGCGACGCCGACGACGAACTGCTCTCCGTGACCTCCCCGGTGATGGCCGAGGCCATGCTCAACGCAGACCGGGACAACGGCAAGGGGGGCGCCGTCATGACCATGGTGGACAAGGCCACCGTCCCCGGTGGCTCCGCGCTGACCATGTCCCCGTACGGCATCAACGTCATGGTGAAGTCCAGGACGAAACCGCACTGGGAGCTGGGCGACACCGTCCCCTTCGTCCTGCACTTCCGCCACAGCGGGCCGCAGAAGAGCGTCGCGGTCGTCATCACTCCCACCATCGACACTCCCACCGTTGACACTCCCAACAGCGGCACTCCCAGCAGCGGTACTCCCAGCAGCGACTGAAACAGTCGGCCATCGCCCGGAACTCGGCCGCACCGCGCCCCGACTACTGGATCAGACCCTCTTCACCTTGCACCAAGGAGCCCGCATGCCGAAGAAACGGCCCCTCGCCATACTCCTGACCGGAGCCCTGTGCCTGATCACGGCGGGATGCGCCGAGTCCTCGACGACAGCGGCGAGCGGCAAGGCTTCCGCTTCCACGGACGCGGAAGGGGAAGCGGCGTCCGGCTACCCGGTGACCATCGAGAACTGCGGGCGGTCCGAGACCTTCACCAAGGCCCCCAGCAGGGTCGTCGTCATGAACGGCGGCTCCGTCGCGGAGGTCTCCACCCTGCTCGCGCTGGGGCTCGGCGACCGTATCGTCTCCAGCCAGCAGGGCTACGGGATGTCCGAGGTCGCGGGCCGCGCCAAGGCCATCAAGGCGCTGCCCACCGGGAACATCAAGCTCAACGAGGCGTACGACATCCCCCGCGAGGCGATGATCGGCCTGCGTCCTGACTTGGTCATGGCCATCACGACCTACGGTTTCGAGGCGAAGAACGGCTTCGCCACCCGGGACCAGCTCAAGGACGTGAGCGCGAACAGTTACGTCTCGCCGCAGGGCTGCGACGACAACCCGGCCAAAATGACCATCTCCGACAGCTACAAACTGCTGCGCGACATGGGCAAGGTCTTCAACGTCAGCGACCGTGCCGAGAAGCTGATCGCCGACTCCGAGAAGTCGATCGCCGCGGTGTCCGCGAAGGTGAAGGGCGAGAAGAAGCCCAAGGTGATGGTGCTCTTCGCCAACATGGCCATGGGCAGCAACGAATTCAGCTCGGTCGTCTCCCAGGGCATCGTCAACGACATCCTCGCCGGGGCCGGCGGTGCCAACGCCTTCGCATCGGCCTCCAAGACCACCTTCGCCGACCTGAGCGCGGAGAAGGTGGCGGCCACCGACGTCGACGCCGTCGTCGTCATCAGCTACAACGCGGACGACCCGACGGGTTACGCCAAGAAACTGCTCAAGGAGTTCCCCCAGTGGCCGGCCGCCAAGAACAAGACGTACACGGTGCTGTCCGACTCGATGTACCTGGGCCCGAGCAACGAACTGGCCGTCGACAAGGTGGCCAGGATGCTGCACCCCGACGCGTTCTGAGGCGGCTGGGGCTCCCGTTCGCCCTGCTCGGCCTGTTCGCCGTGCTGATCGTCACCATGATGGTGGCGGTCAGCATCGGCGCCGTCACCGTCCCGCTGAGCGATGTGTGGCAGATCGTCCTGCACCATGTGAGCGGTGGCGGGGCGACCGAGGATCCGGCGCTGGACCAGATCGTGTGGAGCTTCCGGGCACCGCGTGTGGTGCTTGCCGCCCTGGTCGGCGCGGGGCTGGCGGTCTCCGGCGCGGTGCTCCAGGCCGTGGTGTCCAATCCGCTGGCCGATCCCACCGTCCTGGGCTTCTCCTCCGGCGCCTCGCTCGGTGCCGTCCTCGTCATCGTCATGGCCGGAGGCGCCACACTGGGCGGGCTCGGAGTGTCGGCGGCGGCCTTCCTGGGCGCCCTGGCGGCCGGAGTGCTGGTCTTCACCCTGGGCCGGCGGCGCGGAAGGATGGCGCCCACCCGACTCGTACTCGCGGGCGTGGCGATCGGCTATGTCTTCATCTCCGCGACGAGCTTCCTGCAACTTCAGGCAACGCCCAACGAGTTGCGTACGGTGATGTTCTGGATGCTGGGCAGTGTCGCCGGTGCCCAGTGGAGCCAACTGCCCACCATCAGCGCGGTGGTCATCTCCACCACGATCGTGCTGAGCCTCTTCGGCCGACGGCTCAACGTCCTGCTGGCCGGCGACGAATCCGCCACCGCGCTCGGTGTGGACGTCAACCGGCTGCGCACCGTACTGCTGGTGCTCTCCTCACTCCTCACCGGTACGACGATCGCCGTCGCCGGTGGCGTCGGATTCGTCGGCCTGATGATCCCCCACCTCGTCCGCCTCACCGTCGGCGCCGACCACCGAAAGCTCCTCCCGCTGACCGCCCTGCTGGGCGCGGTCTACCTCGTCGTCGTCGACCTGCTCTCCCGCACCCTCGACCGCCCCAACGAACTGCCCCTGGGCATCCTCACCGCCCTCCTCGGCGCGCCGTTCTTCATCTGGCTGCTGCGCCGCAACAAGGGCATGGACACCACATGAAACTGACCGTGGACCGGCTCCACATCACCCTGGACCGCACACCGATCCTGCACGACGTGAGCCTGGAGGCCGGCAAAGGCGACATCGTCGGGCTCATCGGCCCCAACGGCAGTGGAAAATCAACCCTGTTGCGGGCCGTCTACCGCGCGCTGCGCCCGGCCGGCGGGGTGGTCCGCGTGGGCGACGACGACGTGTGGACACTGTCCGCCCGTACGGCCGCCCGCCGTACCGCCGCCGTCCTCCAGGACGCCACCGGCAACACCACCGGCCTGCCGGTCGCCGAGATCGTCGCGCTGGGCCGCACACCGCACCACGGCCTCCTCGGCCGCGACGGCACCGACGACCGCCAAGCCGTCGACGACGCGATCGACCGCTGCGGCGTACGCCCCCTGGCCGAACGGGACTACGCCTCGCTCTCCGGCGGCGAACGCCAACGCGTCCTGCTCGCCCGCGCACTCGCACAACAACCCCAGCTCCTGGTCCTGGACGAACTCACCAACCACCTCGACATCCGCGCCCGCTTCGAACTCCTGGACCTGATCCGCGCCACCGGCATCACCACCCTCGCGGTCCTGCACGACCTCGACCTGGCCGCCCGGCTCTGCGATCACCTGGTGGTCCTGCACGAAGGCATCGTCGTCACGGCGGGCCCGGTCCTTGACGTCCTCACCCCCGACGTCCTGAGCGAGGTCTTCGGCGTACGCGCCACCACGTCCCGCCACGCCGACGGCGTGACACGCATTACGTACGCCGCCCAGCCCCTCGCCCTACCGGGCGCGACCGGGACCACCGCCCCCTGAGGACCTCCCGCCGCCCCGACCCGGCCCGGCCCGAAACAGAGAAAGCCAGGCCATCGGACGCCTGTTCGCCGAAATCTACTCGGACAATGTGGAGTTGACGGCTACGAACGGATCAGCGACCTGGCCGGTCAGTGCCTCCCACGCCGCGGCGATCCGGTCCGGAGCGAGGCCGAAGGCCCCCGCGCGTCCGGAGCGGCCCATGGCGTTGCGCCGGTCGTGGTGGGTGAGGAGGTCGATGGCCGCGTGCGCGAAGGCATGCTGGGTTTCGGGGTGGTCGATGTCGCCGTCGATGAGGATGCCGGTGCGGTTGTGGTGGACGCGTTCGGTGAGGGCGTCGATGGGGCTGGTGATGACGGGGGTGCCGGCGGCGTTGGACTCGGCGGCGGAGAGGCAGAACATCTCGGGGAAGCGGCAGGGGTAGAGGGTGAGGGCTGCCTGCTGCTGGATCTCGATCAGTTCGGCGCGGGGGCGGGCGCCGAGCAGGCGTACGCCGTCGGGGAGGGCATGACCGCCGAGGAGTTGGTGCCAGCGGTCGTCGGATTCGGAGTTGGTGAAGCCCCAGAGCTGCCAGCCGCTGGTGACCCAGAGTTCGGCGTCGGGGACTGCGGCTCGGATGCGGGGCCAGAGGGCGAGGGCGGCGTCGAGGCCGCGGTTGGGCATGCTCGCGAACAGGCAGATGGGCGCGCGGTTCTCGACGGGCTTGGTGTAGCGGTCCGTCTCGACGGGGAGCGAGATGAGGTGGGTAGGGATGGCGACCTTGGCGGCGTCGAGTCGCTGGCGCATGGCCTGTGAGGCGAGGACTACCCGGCCGCCGCGGTCGCGGAAGGTCTCGGCGAAGGCGGCGGGGCCGCGTGTGCGGTCGTCGAGCATCCAGAAGAGGTGCTGTTCGGCCTTGGAGTCGGTGGGCCAGAGCGCTTCGTCGAAGCGGACCGCTACCGCGATGTCGGGTACGGGCGCGGAGTCGAGTTCCCAGGTCATGCGCCAGGTCACGCCGTCGTACGTACCGGGGCGGTAGCAGCAGTTGAAGACCTCGACCCGGTGGCCTCGGGCGGCGAGGGCTCGGGTGAGGAGTACCAGGGAGGCTTCGCAGCCGCCGAGGCCGGGGTTCTCGTAGTCGGGCGGGTAGAAGCTGGTGCGCTTGGGATAGTGGAACTGCCATCGCATGGTGGGCTCCCTGGTTCGGTGGGGGCGGGGGTCAGTTGCGCCAGGTGTCCTCGCGGACCGAGGCCGGGTCGAGGCCGAGCCGGTACGCGGCGTGGACGGCGGCGGCGGACTGGAGCAGGCCGTCGATTCCCCAGTCGAGCAGGGCCGGGGCCTTGTTGAGCGGGGCGATCAGGCGGCCGTAGGTGCGGCCGGTGTCGGGGTCGGGCTCGCGGGGAAGGAAGCCGGTGATGCGGGCGGCCAGACGGAGCTGTGCGTACGGCGGCTGGCCCTCCTCGGTGACCTCCTGGTAGCCGAGGTAGACCGGCTCACCGATGGTGATCTGGCTTTCCTCGCGGCATTCGCGGACGAGGACGGCGGGGGCGTCCTCACCGCTCTCCGGTTTGCCTCCGGGCAGTCCGTAGCGGCCGGCGTCCTCGCGGAGCAGTACACGGCCGGTGTCGTCGAAGCAGAACCCGTAGACCTGGCGGACGGTGATGCCGGCCGGGAGGGGCTCGCTGATCCAGCGGAAGGAGACCACTGCATTTCTCCTGGTGGTGAGTCAAGTTGGGGGATGAGCTTGCCCAGGAGAACCACTCAGGTGTGAACTCCTGTGCATGCCCGTGGTGTTCTGCAAGCCTGACGCACTCCAAGGACCGCACAGCACGGTCGGCGGACGGCGCGCTGCCGGTTTCCTCGCCGCGCTGGCGACCCAGTGTGCTGGTGACGGGCCGGGGAGCCTGGTGGAGCCGTGGCGTACGGGCGCGGAGCGGGCCGCCACCCAGATTGCTGAACGATCGCGGACCGAAGAGGGGTTCAGGGGCACACTCGTGGGCCCGGAGGCAGCCGCGGAACGGCTCCGTCAGGCGGGGCGGCTGCTGTGGTCCGGTCCGGAGCCCACCCTGGGTGTGCTGCGCAGGGCCGTGCGACAGCTGGGGTTCGAGGTGGAGGCCGAGCGGCGGCTGATCCTCGGGGAACAGGGCGTGGAGGCAGTGTACGCCGGAGCGACCACCACGGTCGAGTTCGACCGGGTTCGCGCCGAACTCGTGGACTATCTCGCCGCCGATCCCATAGAGGTGTGGCTGCTGTCCGGCGGACAGGCCGCATGCGCGTTGCAGTGGTGGAAGACGTACGTCCGCCACATGCTGCTCGACCGCGAGCCGGGTGAGTACCTCCTGCGGAATCTGGTGCACGTGTGCGACGGCCCGGATGCCGACTATCTGGCGGGCCTCGTACGGGGCTGATCTCACCGTCCGGCCTCCCAGCACGCGGCGGCGTGCAGGGCGATCTGCCGGGCGAGTTCGGCAGGGTCGGCGGTGCTGCTGTCCAGACGGAGGACGTGCGGGACACGCGTGGACATGATGCGGTCGAGAGTGTGGTGCCAGGCCGCGAAGGCTTCGGGGTCGGGGCCGAAGAACCGCCGCTCCTCGACCTTGGACGTACGGCCCGTGACGGCGTCGGCGCGGTGCCGGGCCAGGCGGACGTCGAAGTCCGTGGCCAGCAGGGTGGCGCCGGCGTACCGGATGTGTACGGCGCGGGTGGCGTCGTATCCGCTGGCCATCCACCGGTCCTGCTCCGTCGCGGCGCGGGCCCAGGCCCGGAAGTGGGTGCTCACCTTGAGCGCAGGGTTCGGGCCGGGGCGGTGGAGGAGGCGGTCCAGGACGGGTTCCGCCACGTAGAGGCCGCGGCGCAGCCGGTCGGTCGGGCTGCCCCGGCGGACGGCGCCGGTGATGTTCGCGAGTCGTGTGTCGAGGCGGCCGAGACGGCCCCCGAGGAGGGGGCCGATCACAATGTATGCCTTCAGCCCGTGGTCCCGGAGGTGTTCCTGGACCAGCTTGGTGATCGTCTTTTTACCGGAGCAGTCGAGCCCTTCCACCGCGTACGGTCGCATCGAGGTCTCCCTTCAACTCCAGTTGTACGGGGGCTCCCTGGGACACGGAGGCGGCGATGAGGGCTTCGGAGGCCGTGTGCGCGTCGGTGGAGCAGGCCGCCAGTTCGATGAGGTGGAGGGGGTAGCGGCTGGTACCGCCGTGGGGCAGGTCGGCGTAGTGCCAGGAGTCCTCGTCGTCCGCGCAGGCCGGGATCCGGGCCGCTTCCGGAGCGGCGAACAGGCGGCTCAGGACGTCGAAGTTGCCGTAGGTATTGCCGAAGTGTCTGACGCTGGTGCCGTCGAGGTGGAGGGACGTCTCGGCGAGCGCGGTCAGTCGTGAGCCGGGGATCAGCCGACCGGTGTCGAGGAGGTCGATCAGCCCATCCTCGCTGATCAGAACGGGACGGCCCGAGGCTGACGCACTCTCGGAGGTGGGCAGCGGTGAGACGTCGAGGCGCCGGCTCCGTGCGTGCAGGCGGATGCGCACGGGGATGCCTTGGGCACTGGTGGCGACCGCGAGCAGTGGCCACATGTGTCTGCCTTCCCGCTCTGCCCACCGCGCGAGTGTGGGGAGCAGGCCGCCGGGTAGCCGGGCGAGGGCGTCGGCGAGGGTACGCCGTACCGGGGACCGGGTCAGGCTGGTGAGGGTCAGTTCGGGCAGGGACGGGACCAGCTCTCGGTGGAGCGCGTCGGCGGCCTGCCACAGGGCTTCACCGATGGTCAGCCCGCCCTGGGCGCACCGGAGGCGGAAGCCGTCCCGTAGCCGGGCCAGTGCGCCGCGTTCCTGCGCGGACGGTTCGGCGTGCAGCAGCGCCGCGTCGTAGAGGTCGTCGATGTGCCGTACGGCAGTGGGGTCGGAGGCCGGGAGCCACCACGGGGCGAACACGCTCTGCCCCGGGAGTTCGAGGACATGCAACCGGCCGCCCCGAATACGCGGAAGACGGATGGTGGTGCCGCCCCGGTGACGCGGGAACTCGTTGAGCACACCATGCGCGTGGCCGAGGACCGCGAGGTGGCGGTGGTGGTGGACGGGCATGCGGGCGGAGGGGTTCACCGTGGGGTGCCAGGCGTCCGTGATGTCGAAGGTCATCAGCGCTCCCGTACCGGGGTCGTCTCCTGCCAGGGCAGGGCGGCGCGTTCGTTCAATCGGCGGGCGTACCGGTGGAGGTTGGCGGCCAGCTCGGCGTCCCGGCGGGCGGTGCTGCCCGAGCGGGGCGGGTGTTCGCGGTGGAAGACGCCGGTGGACAGGACCGGTACGACGTACGAGCCTCGGGCAATGGCTTTGGCGGCGAAGCAGACGTCCTCGGGGCCCCAGCCGGTGAAGTCGGGCGGGAAACCGATGGAGCGGGCTGTCGCGATCGGCAGGGCGAGGTTGTTGCCCTTGACCATGAAGGGCAGATCCACCGGGCCGAGAAGCCTGCCGTGGCCGAAGTCCCGGAAGGCACGCGTCTGCGCCAGCGGGTGGACGGTGACGGGCTCGGGAACAGGGACCAGGCCGAGGCGTCCGGGCGGATAGTGGGCGCTGACACGGGAGTCCCGGCTGCCGTCCGGAGCGCGGCCGGGCACCGGCGCGTGTGCGGGGACGTGCTCGCGCAGCGAGACGGTGATCAGGTTCGGGGCGAGCAGGTGGCGGGCGATGTGCTCGGTCAGGTAGTCGGGCGCGAGGTGGGTGTCCGCGTCACAGAAGACGATCAGGCCGTAACGGCTGTGCGCCATGCCGTGGTTGCGGGCGCCACCGCAGTGGAGTTGTGTCTCCGAGCGGATCAGGCGGATCTGTTCGGGCAGGCCGGGCGGCAGGCTCAGGGGCGGATCGCTGGCGTCGTCGACGACGACCGCTTCCCACGGGGTGCCGGGGTGGAGACGGGATACGGCCTCCACGAGTGCGTGCACGACGCCCGGGAGTACGTCGTGGCCTCCACGGGCCGGGATTACGACGCTGACGCCGGCCCGCCAGGGCATCGGGATCGCGTGGGAGGTGTCCATACGGTCGAGGCCGATGGCGCGGATGGCGAGGTCGAGCGCCCAGTAATCGTTGCTCCGGGCGGCGAGAGCTTCGCTCGTCCGGGGGCCCTGGGTACCGACGGGCTTGATGTCCGGCCAGCCGAGCCAACCGGTCACCGCCCACGGGTGCGGAACCTCGGCCTCGGCCAGAATCGCCAGGACGCGTTTCCGGCCGCGCTCCGCCAGAACCAGGCGCACGGGCCCGGCGGTCCGTACGGTTCCGGCGAGCGCGGCGAGTACCTGCCGCGCGGGCACCTGGCGCCAGGTGCTGCCGTGGCCGATCCAGCCCGGCCGTCCGGGCGCGGCAAGACGCACCGTCCCATGCCACAGCGGGACTTCGGCCAGCACTTCCAGCGGGACGTGGCCGCACCGGGCCCACGGCCCGACTGCTTCGCCAGGGCCGGCCACTCGCTGGAAGGGAAACTCCTGCCGTAAGGTCCGTACGGTTGGCTCGGTCACGACGCGTACTCCGCGCCGACGAGATCCGTTGTGCCGACGAGATCTGTTGCCTCGGGCAGCCCCGGCAGGTCATGGCCCATACGGTCCCGCTTGGTCCGTAGGTACTCCAGGCTGTGGATGTTGGCCGCCACGAGCAGCGGCAGCCGCTCGGCCACCTCGACTCCGAGCGCGGTGAGGGCCTCGGCCTTGTCCGGGTTGTTGGACAGCAGCCGTACCGACCGTACGCCGAGGTCCGCCAGAACCCGGGCGGCGATCCGATAGTCCCGTGCGTCCGCCGGCAGCCCCATCGACGCGTTGGCGTCGACCGTGTCGAAGCCGGCGTCCTGGAGCGCGTATGCCCGTAGCTTCGCCAGCAGTCCGATCCCCCGGCCCTCGTGGCCGCGCAGATAGAGGATCACCCCGGAGCCCTCGGCGGCCACCGCAGCCATGGCCGCGTCCAACTGCGGCCCACAGTCGCACCGCAGCGAGCCCAGAGCCTCGCCGGTCAGGCACTCCGAGTGCACCCGCACCAGGACCCGCTCGGCGCCCCGGACCCGGCCGAGAGTGAGCGCCAGGTGTTCCCCGCCCTCCAGCACATTGCGGTAACCCCAGGCAGTGAAAACGCCGTGGACGGTGGGGATACGCGCCTGGGCGGCGCAGCCGAGGGCGCCCGCGATGTCGGTCACCAAGGCTCCCGACTCGTGCCGTTCCGCGGCCGGGGCCTGCTCACGCCTGGCCTGCTCGCGTACGGCCATGAGGATCAGCCCCATCGTGTTCTGGCCGTGTCCCGCGCACACACCCCAGAACTCGTCGCCCCAGTCGTTGCCCTCGACCAGCTCGGCGGTGCCGGTGGCCAGGAGCCGCTCGCGCAGGGCCGGGACCTGGAACTTCTGCCCCACCAGCGAGCGCATCACGGCCACCTTCGCCTCCTCCCAGTCGGCGCGGTCGGCATTCTGCCGCCCAACGCGCTTGGCCTCGTTGGGGTCGGGATCCTCGGCGATCCGGGCGCGTACGGTTCCGTCGAAGGTCTTGGCAGCCTGGTAGGCGTGTTCGACGGTGGGGTACGGCGCCCCGTCGAGCTGGACCGGCGCGGCCGAGTAGTTCGACAGGAACTCCCACGGGCCGGTGAAACAGTTGATGGCGCGGGGCGTCGTAGCGGGCGTACTCGGCGCCGGAGTCATGGCGCTCTCCTTGGAGTTGGACGACAGGGGAAGGTCGAACGCGGCCCAGCAGCGCTTTCCGGAGGCGGAGAGTTCGGCACCGTGACGGTCGGCGAACTCGGAGATGAGCAGCAGTCCCCGTCCGCACTCGGAGTCCAGGTCGGCGGCGGTCGCCCGCGGAAGGTCCGTACCGGTGTCATGGACATCGACCATCAGTTCCGGACCGCTCTGCCGGACGTTCACGGTGATCAGACCAGCATCGGCGTGCTGCACGGCGTTCGCGACCAGCTCACCGGCCACCAGCTCGACCGCGCCCAAACGCCCCTCGCCGAGCCGTATGTCCCAGGCACGGACGGCGGCCACGATGCGGTGCCGAGCCTGCTGAGCCGCCACCGCCGTACCGGCGACGGGAAACGTGAGCCGGCGGTGTCTTCCGTCCGCTCCGTCCGCTCGGTTCGGAAGCTCGGGGGTCTGATCTCGCGTGTCGTGCACGGTGACCTCTCTCATCCACGCCTCGGGACCATCGCGTTGTACGGCGGTGACGACAGCCGTCGGCCGACCGTGGTCGGCCCGGATGGTCGGGACGTATGCGCATCTCGTGGGCACGGCACCAGACTGGCCGAGGTGCGAGCGCCCCCGGAATGGCCTCCCACCGCCTCAGGACCGAACTCTCACCGAACTTGAGCGCTCTGTCGGACGCTTGTTCCGCAACGGCCCGCCGGGGGCTGCCATGCTGGCGGGATGGCAGAGCTGAACGGAAAAGCGGTCGAGGTCGAGGCGCTCCAGAACCTGGCCCTGACCAACTACGGGCACTTCACCTCGATGCGCGTCGAAGACGGTCGGGTGCGCGGGCTGTCGCTTCATATGGAGCGCCTCCAGCGCGACTGCGAGACGTTGTTCGGGGCCGATCTTGACCCCGAACACGTCCGCGACCTGGCGCGCAGAGCAGTGCTCTCAAACGGAGCAACCGTCGTGCGGGTGACGGTCTTCGACCCGAACCTGGACATGGGACATCCCAGCTCGGCCGACGAGCCCCGCGTCCTGGTCACGTCACGGCCGGCCGCCGATCTGCCGCTGCCCCCGCTCCGGGCTCAGTCGAGGACGTACACCCGGGACCTGCCGAGTGTGAAGAGCGTCGGGCTGTTCTCCAGCCTCCACCACCGCCGTACCGCACAGCTCAACGGCTTCGACGACGCGCTCTTCGTCGATGCACGGGGAACCATCTCCGAGGGAGGAACCTGGAACATCGGGTTCTTCGACGGCGACCAAGTGATCTGGCCCGCGTCCGACTGCCTTCCCGGTGTCACGATGCGCCTGCTCCAGCAGACCCACGAACATGACACACGCCCCGTGGGCCTTGCCGATCTCCCGCACATGCGGGCGGCTTTCGCGACCAACGCGGCCGTGGGTGTCCGAGCCGTCAGCGGAGTCGACAGCATCGTTCTGCCCGAGACCCACGCGGTGATCGACACCCTGCGCAGGGAGTACCTGGAGGTGCCGGGCGAGCTGCTGTAAACGCCCTGTGGCGCGGCCCTCCGGGAGCTACGCTGGCCCGTTACCGATTTCAGCTACACGGGGAGTTGCAGGGTGGCCACGGTCGAGCAGTGGACCGGCCTGGAGGTCCGGGCCTTACGCGACGCGTCACGGATGAGTACAACCGAGTTCGCCGCACGTCTGGGTGTCAGCGACCGGATGGTCTCCAAGTGGGAACAGCGCAAGGACACCATCACACTGCGCCCCGTGAACCAGGCAGCTCTCGACACCTTCCTCGCAGCATGCGACCCGGACGTCCACACGAGGTTCGCCAGTCTTTCCCGTTCCCTGGACACCGTGCTGCCGGCCCAGGGAAATCCGGAACACGGGGCACAGCTCACCCAGGGGCACACGCGGCATCCGCACGACGGCAAGACGATGGCCTTCGTGAAGGCCGGCACTTTCCTGTCGAGCGAGGAGAACCGGCCGGTGTGGCTGTCGGCCTTCTCCATCGACGTCTACCCGGTGACGAACAGCGACTACGCCCGCTTCGTCACCGCCACCGGTCATCGGGCGCCCCAGCACTGGCCTCGCGGCACGTGCCCGGAGAGCATCCTCGACCACCCGGTCGTCTTCGTCACGTGGCACGACGCCACCGCCTACGCGTCCTGGTCGGGGAAGGAACTTCCGACCGCCCAGCAGTGGGAGAAGGCCGCGCGCGGCCCGCGCGGCGGTATCTATCCATGGGGCGATCAGCCAACCCCCGCCAAGTGCAACTCCCGTGAGAGCGGCATCGGTTCGACGACTCCCGTCAGCAGGTACCACAGCGGCGTCTCGCCCTACGGGGTGTACGACCTGTGCGGAAACACCTGGGAATGGTGCTCGACCCGCACCGAGCCGGGCCGCCACGCGCTCAAGGCCGGCGCCTGGACCAGCCCCTTCGCCAGAGCGACGCCGTCCGCCTTCAACGACGCCTCGGCATCGATGCTCGACGACGACACCGGATTCCGCTGCTGCGTCCCCGAGTCCGCCGTCCCGGTTGTGGGCGAGCGTTGACGACACCGAGGTCCGGCTATCTCGATGGCTGACGGATCGGTTCAAAGAAACAACACTCCCATTGGTTACTCTTTGTGACAGTTATCGTTCTCCCTCCAATGCGGGTGTGGCTTCCACGTCGTCGCCCTTGACGACAACACGGTCAGCGTGCAGAAGCGGCACCGCAAGCAGCAGGACGCGGACCGCGCAGAGTGGGAATCCGCCTGGGGCGAAACCGGCGCCCCGACCTCCCGCCCGAAATCCCCTTGTAGGAATCGGACAGATCGTGACTCCGCCGGCGGGGAGGGAACTCCCATGAGGCCCACCGTGCCGCAGGCCGGCGAGCACCCGCTGACGCAGCACCCTGTCCCGTTCCATCAGCCGCTTCCTCAAGGCCGAAAGCGAGATCCGAATTTCGAGGGCGCACATATTCGGCGCTGAGGCCGAGTGTGGGAGCATGGAAAAATGCCTGTTCAGCGTGGTGAGTTGCTCGCCCGGCTCCTCTTGACGCTAGAGGAAGACACCGCGGTCGTGACGGCGCCGGCCGAACGCGCGTGGGCCGAGATTCCTACCTATGCGGCCGTCACCCGTGAGCAGATCGAAGCGGCCACGTTCCGCAATCGGCAGATGGCAGTGCGGGTTCTCCGCACGCGCCGGCCACCGTCGATGGACCAGACCGGACATGCACAGCAGGCGACCCTCGACCGCCTGCGCGCCGGCGTGCCGATCGAAGACATCATGGCCGGCTTTCGGCTCTCCGTCTCCACCATCGAGGACCGCCTCATTGAGCTTGCGGCCGAGCTGGGGGTGCCCGGGGAGGAAGTCGTGCCACTCATCCGGCTTCTCTCGCAATTCAGCGACGTGCTGTCAGCCGCCGGAGCCGCGGCCTACCGCGAGCACGGTCTTACCCTGGCGGTCACCGAGCGACGACGGCGCGACGACTGGTTGTCAGCGCTCCTCAGAGGCACGCTGGACGACGACCAGATGGCAGACGGCATCGCTCGTTTCCGTCTCGATCCCGACGCCCAGTACATCGCCTTCTGCGGAGCGGCGGCGGATGAAGCCACGAACGACCGGGCCGCGGCCACGCTGGCCGCTCATTTCCACCAGGCTCCCGGCGCTCACGGCCTCCTGACGCAGGTGCAACAAGGGCGCCTGATGGGCCTGTTGCCCGACCTGCCACCGGCCGTTTCCGGCTTGTTGATCGCGGCAGGCCCGGCGGCGCGGATTCCACAGGTCGCGGTCTCGTTCGAGACGGCTCAGCGCGTCCTCGCCGCCGCGTCAGGGGTCCCGGAGGGCGTCCGGACGGTCGATGATCTCGGGTGGCGAATCGGCCTGCGGCGGGTCCCTGAGCTCTCGACCCTCGTCCGTCGCCGATACCTGGACCCGCTCCAGGCCATGGGCCCGTTGGGCAACCAGATCCTCGACGATCTGGGGGTGTTCCTGGCCAATGGCAGGAGCATCCCCCGTACGGCCCGCGAACTTCACGTTCACGTGAACACACTGCGCTACCGGCTGTCGCGGTTCGAGGATGCGACGGGGTTCTCACTGGCGGACACCGACACGATCATCGAGCTCGCCTGGGCGCTCGAGATCGCCGCGCGCCCGTCGTAGAAAACTACGACCGCCTGCGCCGATTGTTGGAAGACGCTCCATAGCGACCCGTGTGATCCAGGTCGCATCGTTGGGGGCCGCCCCAGGAAGTCCCAGGGGGTCCCTAAGGAGCCGTCCATGACCAGTACCACTACGCGGCATGAGCGCCAGGACGTCAGATTTCAGCTTCGGCAGGTCACCGCGGCGGGAATCGGCAACATCGTCGAGTGGTTCGACTGGTACATCTACGCGATCCTGGCGACGTACTTCGCGGGCCAGTTCTTCCCGTCCTCCAGCGACCACAGCCTGGTGCCCCTGCTGTCGACACTGGCGATCTTCGCTGTGGGCTTCCTCGCGCGGCCCATCGGAGGACTCTTCATCGGCATGCTCGCCGACCGCGTGGGCAGGCGGGCCACGCTGAGCTGGACCATCATCGGCATGGGTGTCGGCAGCCTGATCATCGCCCTGACCCCCACCTACGCGCAGATCGGCATCGCGGCCCCGGCGCTCCTGCTGCTCGCCCGGATCCTCCAGGGCATCTCGACCGGTGGTGAGTTCGCCGCCGCGGCCGCCTTCCTGGTCGAGTCCGCGCCGGAAGGCCGCCGAGGACTCTTTTCGAGCGTCGGCTACATCACGGCCACCACCGCCACGCTCCTGGCCACCGGGCTCGCCGCGTTTCTCGCCAACACACTGTCCGCCGAGGACATGACGTCGTGGGGCTGGCGCATCCCGTTCGTGATCGGGGCGGTCGGTTCGCTGATCGGACTCTGGGTCCGTCGTCGCGCCGAGGAGACCCTTGTCATTCCGGATGACGAGCCCACCGCGCGCGCCGGCCTGTTCGACTTCTTCCGCGAGCACCCGAAGCAGGCCATGCAGGTCTTCGGGCTCTTCGCGGCTCCCGCCGCCGCCTTCTACTTCTGGGCGTCGTACCTGCCGGTCTATGCCAACCTGACGGTCGGTTTCGACCTCAGCAAGGGCCTGCTGGTGACGATTCCATCGCTGGTGCTCTTCCTGGTCCTCCAGCCGGTCTTCGGCATGATCTCGGACAGGATCGGCCGCAAGCCGCTGATGTTCGGCTTCGGTGGATTCTTCGTCGTCGCGACCGTCCCTCTGCTGGGCGTCCTGAATTCGTCGGTCACGAGCCTGCTGGTGATCCAGGCGACCGGCCTGGTCTTCACCGCGATGTGGACCAGCATCTCCTCAGCCGTGGCCTGCGAACTGTTCCCCGCCCGGCTGCGCGGCTCCGGCATCGGATTCCCGTACGCACTGTCCGCGGCCATCTTCGGCGGCACCGCTCCGTACCTGGCCACTTACCTGGCCAAGATCGGACACCCCATCCTCTTCGGGTGGTACCTCGTCGCGCTGGCCGCCGTCGCCCTCGTCGTGTATGCGCGGCTCCCCGAAACCGCTCATCGCCCGCTGGACTGACTGAGCCACGACTGGGCCGACCGGGCCACGACTGGACCGACTGGCCACGACGACAGGATCGGAAAACATGAGCACGCGAGTCTGGATCGTCGGCGTCGGCATGACGACGTTCGGCATCCACCACGACAAGACCCACTACGACCTTGCCCACTGGGCGATCCGCGAGGCACTCGCGGACGCCGGGGCGTCGGTGGACGACGTGAAGGTCGCCTTCTACGGAACGACCACCCACGGAGTCCTCGAAGGCCAGCACAGCATTTCCGGCCAGATCGCGCTTCGGGGAATGGGGATACAACGGATCCCGGTGCACAACGTACAGAACGCCTGTGCCACAGGATCGACAGCGCTGCATCTGGCAGTCAACAACGTGCGGTCGGGTGAGTCGGATGTGGCGCTCGCGGTAGGCGTGGAGAAGATGAACATCGGCGATCAGCAACGCACCCTGTCGGTGTTCCACGGTGGCTACGACCGCTCCGACCTCGAAGGTCTCGTACGCGACATGGTGCTTCTGGGCGGAGAAGTCGAGGATGACGATCCCGGCCATCGCTCCATCTTCATGGACGTCTACGCCGCGATGGCGCGCCACCACATGGACATCTACGGCACCACGGTGGCGCAGATCGCCGAAGTGGCCTCGAAGAATCACGACCATGCGGCGGACAACTCCCGCGCCCACTACCGCAAGCCCATGTCCGTCGACGCCGTGCTGGGCGCGCGCAGACTGAGCTACCCGTTGACGGTTCCTATGTGCGCGCCTGCCACTGACGGCGCAGCCGCGGTCGTGGTGTGCAACGACGCCGGTCTGCGGCGTCTCCGGGCGCGCGGGACTGTGCAGGTCCTCGCGAGCTCCATCGGCACAGGTGTGGACCGGGACATCACTGCGTACGACGACTACATCACCAGCCATGTCGCACAACTCGCCTACGAGCGCGCCGGGGTGGGCCCGTCGGATGTCGATGTCGTGGAGGTGCACGACGCGACGGCCTTCGCCGAGATTCTGCAGACCGAGCTTCTTGGCCTTTTCGGACCGGGAGACGGTGGTCCCGCGGCCGAGCGGGGCGACACCAGAATCGGGGGGCGCATTCCGGTCAACCCGTCCGGCGGCCTGGAGTCCAAGGGCCACCCCATCGGAGCCACCGGGCTCGGGCAAGTGTTTGAGCTGACAGACCAGTTGCGCGGCACGGCCGGCAGCAGGCAGGTTTCCGGCGCACGCATCGCTCTCGCCGAGAACGGTGGTGGTTTCCACCGGGGCGAGGAAGCCGTCATGTCCGTACTCATCCTGGGCGGTGCGTGAACCGTGGCCGTCATCGACTTCTTCGACCGCGGATGGTCCCTGGACCCCTCGGCCATTGTCTACCGCACCGACCATGAGACCTGGACCTATGACGAGGCCGGCCGTACGTCGTGCCAGATCGCTCACGCCCTCCTGCGAGACGGGCTCCGGCGCGAGACCAAGGTGGCTGTCCTGTCGCCGAACTCGCCTCTGGCCTGGGTCTGCGTGCTGGGCATCTGGCGTGCGGGCGGAGCCTGGGTTCCGCTGAACCCCGACCATCCCGCCGAGGAGAACGCGCGTCTGCTCGGTCAGCTCGACGTCGAGATCCTGTTCTACGACCCGTCGGTCGCCAAGCAGGTCGAGACGGTCCGGCAAGAGGTTCCGCACCTGCGGTTCATCGCACTCGAACGGGGTACCGCCGACCCCGACCTGACCAGCTGGATCGCCGGGGAGCCAGTGACCCGGCCCGATGTCGTCCACGAGATGGACGAGGTCGTCGCCGTCTCGCCCACGGGCGGCACGACCGGTGTGCCCAAGGCCGTCATGAACACGCACCGCAGCCTCTCGGTGATGGTGGCGCACCACATGCTGGCCCTTTCGTATCCCGAAGACGCCCCCATCGTGAACCTCGCAGCCGCGCCCATGACACACAGCTCGGGGATTTTCACACTGCACGCGACGGCCCGGGGCGGATCTGTCGTCGTCGTGCCCGGGGCACAGGTCGACACGATCATCAAGGCCGTGGAAACTCAGGGCATCACGGAGATGTTCCTTCCGCCCACGGTCCTCTACCGGCTCCTGCAGGTCCTCGACGAGCGCACCATCGACACGAGTTCCCTCCGGTACGTGATCTACGGAGCCGCGCCCATGTCGGTCGAGAAGCTGCGTCGGGGCATCGAGCGTCTTGGACCGATCTTCACCGAGGTCTACGGCCAGTCGGAGGCGCCGGCGTCCATATCCTTCCTGCTCCCTCACGAGCACATGGCCGATGGCCAGGTGGCCTCCGACGAGCGCCTGGCATCGTGCGGCCGGCCCTCGCCGTTCGTCACCCTCGCCATCAAGGATCCAGTCACCGGCCGTGAGGTGAAGCACGGCGAGACGGGTGAGGTCTGCGTCCGCGGCGACCTGGTGATGAAGGGCTACTACAAGGATCCCGAGCGCACCGCCGAGACCATCCGGGACGGGTGGCTGCATACCGGCGACTTGGGTCATGTCGACCGTGCGGGCTACCTGTATCTCACCGACCGCAAGAAGGACATGATCATTTCCGGCGGTCTCAACATCTATCCCAACGAGGTCGAGCAGGTCATCTGGGGCCATCCCGACGTCGAGGACTGCGCGGTCATCGGCGTGCCCGATGACGACTGGGGAGAGCGAGTGACGGCCGTCGTCGAGCCGAAGCCCGGGCGCACAGTCGACGGGGCGGAAATCATCGCGCGGTGCCGTGCCGCACTCGGAGCGGTGCGTACGCCGAAACAGGTCATCGTCGAGCAACTGCCACGGAGCGCCAACGGAAAGGTCCTGAAGAAGGACGTCCGCGCCCGCTTCTGGACAGCGTCCGACAAATCCATCTGACCAAGCGCGAAATTCACTGAAGGAGCCCACAGACATGCAGGAACTCGCCGGAAAAGTCGCTTTGGTTGTCGGGGCGGGCAGCATCGCCAGCGGAATTGGCAACGGCCGTGCCACCGCCATCACGTTCGCGCGCGAGGGAGCAACTGTTATATGTGCCGATATTGACGAGAAAGCGGTCGATGAGACGGCGAGGATGATTCACGACGAGGGACTGCGGGCTTCGACCGTCCAGCTGGATGTCACCGATTTCGAGGCGGTCGGGCGAACTGTTTCTGGCGTTATCGCTGAACATGGCCGCATCGATGTCCTGCACAACAACGTTGGCATCAACTCCCTGGGCAGCGTGGTCGACATCGACCTGGACGAGTTCGACCGGGTGATGCGGGTGAACCTGAACGGCGCTGTTCACACGATGCGGGAGGTCATTCCGCACATGGTCGGCAATGGCGGAGGCAGCATCATCAACATCTCGTCGCTTGCGAGCTTGCAGTGGGGCGGTGTCTCGTACGCCGCCTACTACGCCAGCAAGGCCGCCCTTAACCACATCACGCGCACGACCGCCATCGAGTTCGCGCCTCAACAAGTGCGCGTCAACTCGATCCTTCCCGGCCTCATCAAGACGCCCATGGCGGCCAACGTGCCGGGACTGGCCGAGTCGTACTCGAGCCAGGACATCGAGGAGATGTGGCGCACGCGTGACAGAATGGTCCCAATGGGACGCATGGGAGAGGCTTGGGACGTCGCTAACGCCGCGCTCTACCTCGCCAGCGATCGCGCCAAGTACATCACCGGCATCGATCTCGTGGTCGACGGCGGCCTCAACGTCGGTCGCGCCGCGGTCTGAGCCACGCAGGCCGCGGCCGGAGATTATTCCGGGCCTCCTGCAACACCCTTCAGAGGACTGAGATCGTGATGCATTGGAAAACGTGGCTCTTCGCTCGGCGCATGAAGAAATCGGAGGAACGGTTCGATCGGATCACCGACTTCCCCGCCCACCGTGCGAAACGTGTTGCTCTGCAGCAGTCCGAGATGGGACCTCGCCTCTTCGGGACGATTCCCTCCAACGTCAGCGAAGACACCCTTCTGGTCGCAGGGCGACGTGCTCTGATTCATCGTCCGACCGACGTCCAGGGATCGCTGCCGGTAGTCGTGAACTTCCACGGTGGAGGGTGGGTACAGGGCAATCCCGAGCAGGTCCGGTGGCTGGCATCGGAGGTGGCCGCAGGGGCCGGCGCGGTAGTTGTCTCACCGACCTACCGACTCGCGCCCGAGCATCCGTACCCGGCAGCGGTCGAGGACGCGCGGGACGCGTTGACCTGGGTTGTGGAACATGCGGCGGAGCTGGGGACAGACCCGGACCGGATCGCGGTCATGGGCGACAGCGCCGGAGGAAACCTTGCCGCGGCCGTAACCCTGATGGCGCGCGACGCGGGAGGTCCGCCAATTCGCGCACAAGTCCTCAGTTACCCGGTGACGGACATGTACGAGATCTATCCGTCCGAGGTCCAGCATGCACAGGCGCCGATCCTGACATCGGCGAACATGCGAACACTGGTGCACCTGTACCTCCACGACCAGTACGACACCACGGCCTGCGACGCGTCCCCCATGCGCGCCTCGTCTCACGCCTCGCTCCCGCCCACCCTGGTCGTCACCGCTGAAATCGACATCCTGCGAGACCACGGCGCGAAATATGTCGAGGCACTCAAGCGATCCGGCTCTCCCGCTCGGCTCTCGGAGCATCGCGGAGCAGTGCACGGCTTCCTCAGCCTGCCGGGCGTTGTGCCGGCATCGAAGGCCGCAGTCCGCGACATCGTCGCCCACCTGCGCGAACACCTGTAGGTGCCGCCGCCGCATCCGGTAGCACAAAACCCCAGGTCACAGCATGTGTGACCTGGGGTTCACCAGAGCCCCCTGTCGGATTCGAACCGACGACCTACGCATTACAAGTGCGTTGCTCTGGCCAACTGAGCTAAGGAGGCGTGCGCGAGCAGTGTAACCGGCGGCGCGGGGCGGGTGGCCAGGAATTTTGTCGGGCCGGGGTGCTGACAGATCTGTGAACGGGAGGTAACGTCACCTTCCAGTTCACCCAGGTGGACTAGACCCATCTTCCGCCGGTGGCGGAAGAACCATTCCTTTACTCGGATCGTCCGGCACGTTCCTGCCGGTGAGGGGACACATCGCCATGGCTACCGTCTCGTTCGACAAGGCAACCCGCGTCTACCCGGGTTCCACGAAGCCCGCCGTCGATCAGCTCGAGCTGGATGTCGCGGACGGCGAGTTCCTCGTCCTCGTCGGTCCCTCCGGTTGTGGAAAGTCGACCTCCCTGCGCATGCTCGCGGGTCTTGAGGACGTCAACGGCGGCGCCATCCGGATCGGTGAGCGGGATGTCACGCATCTGCCGCCGAAGGACCGCGACATCGCGATGGTGTTCCAGAACTACGCGCTGTACCCGCACATGACCGTCGCGGACAACATGGGCTTCGCGCTCAAGATCGCCGGCGTCAACAAGGCGGACATCCGCAAGAAGGTCGAGGAGGCCGGGAAGATCCTCGACCTCACCGAGTACCTGGACCGCAAGCCGAAGGCCCTCTCCGGTGGTCAGCGCCAGCGTGTCGCGATGGGCCGCGCCATCGTGCGTGAGCCGCAGGTGTTCCTCATGGACGAGCCGCTGTCGAACCTCGACGCCAAGCTCCGCGTCTCCACCCGTACGCAGATCGCGTCGCTCCAGCGCCGCCTCGGCATCACCACGGTGTACGTGACCCACGACCAGGTCGAGGCCATGACCATGGGCGACCGCGTCGCGGTCCTCAAGGACGGGCTGCTCCAGCAGGTCGACTCGCCGCGCAACATGTACGACCGTCCGAAGAACCTCTTCGTGGCCGGCTTCATCGGCTCCCCCGCCATGAACCTGGTCGAGGTGCCGATCACCGACGGCGGTGTAAAGTTCGGCAACAGCGTCGTGGCCGTCTCCCGCGAGACGCTCGCCGCCGCGACGGAGAAGGGTGACAAGACCGTGACGGTCGGTGTCCGCCCCGAGCACTTCGACCTCGTCGGGGAAGGCGCCGAGGGCGCGCTCTCCAAGGACGCGCCGGCCGGGCTCGCCGTGACGGTGAACGTCGTCGAGGAGCTGGGCGCCGACGGTTACGTCTACGGCACCGCCGAGGTCGGCGGCGAGTCGAAGGAGATCGTGGTCCGCGTCAACGGCCGCGCCGTTCCCGACAAGGGCGCCAAGCTGCACGTCGTGCCCCGCGCCGGCGAGACGCACGTCTTCTCCACCTCCACGGGCGAGCGCCTCAGCGACTGAGCGCCCGATCGACCGGGCGTCTTCCGTACGGGCCGAACTCCGTACGCCTGACGCGCCCGTGCCGCATCCCGGCGCGAATTCGTCCGCACGGCCCCGCACTCCGGTGCGGGGCCGTCCGCGTCTGCCGGCAAATACCCCGGCACACAGGCCATTTCGGACCACCTCCGTCAACACCCGATTCGAAAGCAAACATCGAACCGTCCCCCGGCCGGGTGACTAAATGTCGCCAATTCATTACCGGGCGCTACGCTCGCCTCCGTGACCCACACTGCCCGCCGTATCGGCCGATCCCTCGCCTTCGTCCTGCCCGTCGTCCTGGTGCTCTCCGGGACCCTCGCGGTCGCCCGTGTTCCGTGGGCGACCAGCACCGCGGAGTCGCAGGTCCTGACCGCTTCCTCGGACACCGCCTCGGCGCAGGCGAAGTCCCGTGCCCCGCAGGACGTTCTGCGCGAGAAGCTCCTCGTGGAGCTTCAGGAGAAGGACCCGGGCATCGCCCTGACGCACCTCCAGCGCGAGGTCGAGGAACGCCCCTCGCTCACCCAGCACTGCATGTCGATCGCGCGGGCCCTGGGCCGCGCCGCGGTGGACATCTACGGCCCCACGCGCGCCCAGTCGTTCTCGCGGCCCGTGTGCGACACCGCGTTCGCGTACGGCGTCTCCCAGCAGACCGCCGGGCGGTAAGCAACCGTACGTCCCTCGCGGTGGCCGTCGGTCCTGTCGCGGTGGCCGCCGGTCCCCTCCTCGTCGGCTCCGCCGGTCCTTCCCGGCCGCGGCCCCCCGCACCGTCCCGCCTATGGTTCACGGCATGCATACGTTTCCGACGCAGGCCGTGGTCCTCGCGGGTGGCCAGGGGTCGCGGCTGCGCCCGTACACCGACGACCGTCCCAAGCCGATGGTCGAGATTCCCGGCACGGGGACCCCGATCATCGGCCATCAGCTCGCCTGGCTCGCCGCGGAGGGCGTGACCGACGCAGTCATCTCGTGCGGGCATCTCGCCGAAGTCCTCCAGAAGTGGCTGGAGTCGGCCGATCTTCCGCTGCGCGTCACCACCGTCGTGGAGTCCGAGCCGCTGGGACGCGGCGGCGGTCTCAAGCACGCCGCGACCGCGCTGCCCGACCCCGAGCAGCCCTGGTACGCCACCAATGGCGACATCTGGACACGTTTCTCGCTGCGTGAGATGGCCGCGTTCCACTTCGAGCGCGACGCGACCGCGACGCTCGCCCTCGCCCGGCCGCGGATCCCGTGGGGGGCCGTCGAGACGGACGAGTTCGGCCATGTCCTCGACTTCATCGAGTCGCCGCCCTCGCCGTATCTGATCAACGCGGGCGTGTACGTCTTCTCCCCCGACTTCGTACGGCTCCTCCCCGACCGCGGGGACCACGAGCGCACCACCTTCCCCCGGCTGGCCCGAGAGCGCCGCCTGGCGGGCTTCCCGCTGCCCAACGGGGCGTACTGGCGGGCCATCGACACCGCGAAGGACCTGACGGAGGCCGCCCGGGAGCTCTCCGCCGGACGTCACTGACCCCATCGTCCAATCCGATACGGCACTCCGATACGGCTCGATCCGACACGGCAATGCCTGAGGGGCGGCCCACCCGTCCGGGTGCGCCGCCCCTCGGGCGTGGTTACGGTGCTACGTCAGCCGAGCAGGCCGCCGATCGGGTTCCGGTTTCCGCCGCCACCGCCGCTGCCGCCCGACGACGAGCCGCCCGTCGAGGATCCGCCCTCGTCCGGAGCGCCGCCGTCGCCGCCCGTGCCACCGCCCGTACTGCCGCCGCCTCCGCCGCTGCCCGTCGAGGAGGGGCCGCCCTGGCCGCCGGCCGGGGGCGCGGGCTGCTCCGGCTGCGTCGGGGCCTGCTGGACCGTGCCCTGCGTCTGGCTGCTGGGCGGCTGCTGCTGCTGTTGCGTCTGTCCCGTGGTGCTGCTGCCCGCGCCCGTGCTGGCGCCCACGGTCGCGCCGCCGGACTCGGTGGCGGTCGCGCCGCCGGGCGCGGACTGCTGCGCCGAGGGGCTGCCCGAGCGCGTCGCCGACGGCTCGGACCGCGTACCGCCCGTGGGGCCGCCGCTGACGGGCGAGCCGGAGGCGCTGCCGCTGCTGCCGGGCCGCAGGGGCAGCGGCATGCCCGGCAGCTGGTTGACCGGGTCCACGTTCGGGCCCGGCACGGTCACCATGTCGGACGACCGTACGGCGCCGCCCAGGACCGAGCCGATCAGCAGCGTCAGCCCGATGACGACGGACGCGATGATCCCGCCCCGCCGCAGCACCCGCCGCCGCAGGTCCCAGATGTCGGAGCGCGGCCCGAGCGTGCGCCACGCCTCGCCCGCGAGCCGGCCGTCGACCGAGTAGACCGGCGCGCCGGCGATGATCAGCGGCGACCACGCGGCCAGGTAGATGATGTCCGGCGCGTCGTACGCCGGGACGGTCCGCCAGCTGACGGTGAGGAGCAGCGCCGCCGACAGCAGCGCCCCGAAGGAGGCCGCGACGCGCTGCCAGAGCCCGAAGACCGTCAGCACGCCGACGACGATCTGGAGGAAGGCGACGCTCAGGCCCGCGCCGACCGGGTGGGAGAGCGCGAAGTCCCGCAGGGGCTCCGCGAGGGCCCACGGTTGCAGCGAGGTCAGCCACTTGACCATGGAGCCGCGCTCGCCGCCGTCGAAGTAGACGGGGTCGCACAGCTTGCCCATACCGGCGTAGATGGAGATGAAGCCGAGGAAGACGCGGAGCGGGAGCAGCACCACGCCGAGGTTCATCCGGCGGCCGGGGTAGTACGCGTGCCGCACCGAGTCGTTGCCGTGCCGCTGGAGGCGGGCCCGCCCGTCGGCGTCGTCGCCGATCTCCACGTCGTCGAGATCGCCGTCGACATCCGGCTCGGCATCGTAGCCGCCGCCGTACGGGCCGTGGCCGGGCGGAGCGTCGTACGCGCCGACGGCCTTGCGCATGGGCGGCAGCAGCGGGGCGCCGGAGCTCGTGCCGCTCCCGGCGCGGCGGCCGTCGGGTCCCGTGCCCTGCGGGCCGACGACGGGCGTCGGCTGCGTGGTCTCGTCGTCGAGGAGGCCGGGCGGCCGGAGCTGGGGAATGACCTGGGTGGCGCCGCCACCCGCACCGCCACCGGACCCGCCGACGCCCCCGCCGGCCGCGCTTCCCGCGCCGACCGGCACCAGCGGTGCGTTCCGTACGGCCTGGAGGAGCCCGCTCGCTCCCGGGTCGCCCGGCTCCGACCTGCCGCTCCAGACCACCGGGGCCCGGC
The DNA here is from genome assembly GCF_040701725.1 of Streptomyces sp. NPDC093109. NCBI lineage: Bacteria > Bacillati > Actinomycetota > Actinomycetes > Kitasatosporales > Streptomycetaceae > Streptomyces > Streptomyces sp. NPDC093109. Next base: position 22,668 of record NZ_JBFBEZ010000028.1, on the reverse strand, counting down.
GGCGCGCCGTTCTGGCGCCGCTCAGGGCGGGGATCCGCGCGGTGTCGGCCGCGGTGCGTGCGGGGCCTAGGCGCTGGGGCGACGCGAGCTTCACCCGGAAGCTGGCGTGGTTCACGATGACCTGCGCGGGATCGCAGTCCACCTTGAGCATGCTCAGCGGGGGCTGATCGTCGAACCCGGACCGGGGCGTTCTGGTGTCCACACTCATCTAACCGAGTGACTTGTCTTTAGGACACTGCCTTGACGCGGGCTGATGTCCGAGACCCGTCAAGATCATCAGACAGGGCCGTTCGGGGGACCCGGAGAGAGCCCCCGAAGAGCCCCCGCACCAGCCCTCGCACCAGCCTCGGCCCGCCTCCGCCCGCTCCGCCTATCGAACGCGGTGCCGCGACGCCTCGTACAGCACCACACCCGCCGCGACCCCCGCGTTCAGCGACTCGGTGCCGCCCGGCATCGGGATCCGTACCCGGAAGTCGCACGTCTCCCCGACCAGCCGCGACAGGCCCTTGCCCTCGCTGCCGACCACGATGACGACCGGGCCGCCGAGCTGCGTGAGGTCGCCGACCTCCGCCTCGCCGTCCGCCGCGAGCCCGACGATCGTCAGACCGGCCTTGCGGTACGCCTCCAGGGTGCGCGTGAGGTTTGTGCAGCGGGCGACCGGGGTACGGGCCGCCGCTCCCGCCGACGACTTCCACGCGCCCGCCGTCATCCCGGCGGCACGCCGCTCGGGTACGACGACACCGTGGCCGCCGAAGGCCGCGACGGAGCGGACGACCGCGCCGAGGTTCCGCGGGTCCGTGACGCCGTCGAGCGCCACGATCAGCGGGTCCTCGCCGTCGTCGAAGGCGGCGGCGGCGAGGTCGTCGGGGTGCGCGTACTCGTACGCCGGGACCTGGAGGACGAGGCCCTGGTGGTTCAGGCCGTTCGTCATCCGGTCCAGCTCCGGCTTGGGCGCCTCCATCAGGTGGATGCCGCCGCGGTCGGCCGCGAGCTGGAGCGCCTCGCGCACGCGCTCGTCGTTGTCGATGTACTGCTGTACGTAGAGCATCGAGGCGGGCACGCCGTCGCGCAGCGCCTCGAAGACGGGGTTGCGGCCGACGACCATCTCGCTGGTGCCCTTGCCGCCGCGCCGCGCGACCTGGCGGCGCGCGGTCTGCTTGGCCTTGGCGTTGGCGGCGCGGTTCTGGACATGGCCCTTGCGCGCGGACGCGGGCGGCGTCGGGCCCTTGCCTTCGAGTCCGCGGCGTCGCTTGCCACCGCTGCCGACCTGCGCGCCCTTCTTGTTGGACGTGCGGCGGTTCCTGCGCTGGCTGTTCCCGGCCATGACCTACCTGTTTCGTTGCTTCAGAAATACATCACTCGTTCGCGTACGTGGTGTGCGAGAACGTCAAGTTTTATGTGTCAGCGTACGCAAGTGTGCCGCCCGGTCCCACCGGGCGGCACATAACCCAGCTTCATCCCAGCTCAGCGCGGTCCGAGCGTCCAGCGCGGCCCGGCAGGACCGTCCTCGACGACCAGGCCCGTCTGCTGGAGCTGGTCACGGATCGCGTCCGCCGTGCCCCAGTCCTTGCGTTCCCGCGCCGACTCGCGCTGTTCGAGCACGAGCCGTACGAGCGTGTCCACCACGCCGTGCAGATCCTCGCCGCGGTCGGCGCCGCCGGTCCAGTGCGGATCCAGCGGGTCGAGACCGAGGACGCCGAGCATGGCCCGTACCTCGGCGAGCCGGGCGACGGCCGCTTCCTTGTCGTCGGCGGCGAGCGCGGAGTTGCCCTGCCGGACGGTGGTGTGGACGATCGCGAGCGCCTGCGGGACGCCCAGGTCGTCGTCCATCGCCTCGGCGAAGGCGGGCGGCACCTCGTCGGCCGGCTCGACGACGCCGGCCTTCTCCACGACGCGCTGTGCGAAGCCCTCGATCCGCGCGAACGCGGACTCGGCCTCGCGCAGGGACTCCTCGCTGTACTCGATCATCGAGCGGTAGTGCGGGGTGCCCAGGTAGTAGCGGAGCACGACGGGACGCCAGTGCTTGACCATCTCGGAGACCAGCACCGAGTTGCCGAGCGACTTCGACATCTTCTCGCCGCTCATGGTGACCCAGGCGTTGTGCACCCAGTACTTCGCGAACGTGTCGCCGTACGCCTTGGCCTGCGCGATCTCGTTCTCATGGTGCGGGAAGATCAGGTCGAGCCCGCCGCCGTGGATGTCGAAGACGGGGCCGAGGTACTTGTGGGCCATCGCCGAGCACTCCAGGTGCCAGCCCGGCCGGCCGCGCCCCCAGGGCGTCTCCCAGGACGGCTCGCCGGGCTTGGCGGCCTTCCACATGGCGAAGTCGCGCTGGTCGCGCTTGCCGGTCTCGCCGTCGCCCGAGGGCTGGCGCAGATCGTCCAGGTCCTGGTTGGACAGCTCCAGATAACCGGGGAACGACCGGACGTCGAAGTAGACGTTGCCGTCGGCCTCGTACGCGTGACCGCGCTCGATGAGACCGCGCATCATCTCGATCATCTCGGGGATGTGCCCGGTGGCGCGCGGCTCGTAGGTGGGCGGCAGGCAGCCGAGGGCGTCGTAACCGGAGTTGAAGGCGCGCTCGTTCTCGTAGCCGATGGACCACCACGGGCGGCCCTGCTCGGCCGACTTGGCGATGATCTTGTCGTCGATGTCCGTGACGTTGCGGACGAACGTCACGTCGTAGCCGCGGTACGCGAACCAGCGGCGCATGATGTCGAAGTTCAGTCCCGACCGGATGTGGCCGATGTGCGGGGCGGCCTGCACGGTGGCGCCACAGAGGTAGATCGAGACACAGCCCGGCGTGAGCGGGGTGAAATCACGGATCTGCCGGGCGCCGGTGTCGTACAGCCGAATAGTCACGCGACAAGGGTAGTGCGCCCGGGGCAGTGCCCCGCGACCCTTTGGGCCACGGGGACACCGAAGCGTGACAATTCTGGCCCGCGGGCGCTGCCAATACGGCCGATAACGCCCGGGGCGGTGCCGCAGCCGTGCCGCTGCGCCGATGCTGTGCCGGCGCTGTGCCGGCGCTCAGATGTTGCCGACGACCTTGCGGGCGGAGATACGGACGACCACGCGCTCGGCGTCCCGGGCCGACGCCGGGTTGAAGTCCGCGTACACCTTGCCCGTGTACTTGCGCGACAGGTCGTCGATCAGCCCCTGGCCGCCCTCGGTGGTCAGCGTCGCGACGCCGCGGATCTCCGCGTACGTGTACGGGGAGTCGGCGGGCTGGACGAGAACCGTCACGCGCGGGTCGCGGGCCAGGTTCTGCTCCTTGCGGCGGCCGACCGTCGTCGAGATCAGCACGTCGTTCCCGTCACGCTTCACCCACACGGGTGATACCTGCGGGCTGCCGTCGGGCTGGATGGTGGCGATGTTGACGAAGACGGGCTGGTCGAGAAGCGTCTTGAGGTCGTCGGAGAGAGCGACTGCCATGGGGTGCCTCCTGAACGTACGCGTGACGAGTGACGGATGACGGATGACGGATGACGGGTGACGATTGCGGAACCGGGACGGGGACGGGGGACGCGGAGCGGCTTACGGGGTGATGCTCCCCCAACCCGCACCCCCAGCGCCGCATTTCGCGCCCCCCGGCCCCGGCCTCAGCCCGTACGGACCACCAGCGCGGTCGCGATCGCGGCCAGCCCCTCGCCGCGCCCGGTGAACCCGAGCCCGTCCGAGGTGGCGGCGGAGACCGCGACGGGCGCGCCGACCGCCTCGGTGAGCACCTTCTGCGCCTCTTCCCTGCGCTTGCCGATCTTGGGCCGTACGCCGACGACCTGGACGGCGACATTGCCGATCGTGAAACCCGCGTCCCGCACGATCCGGGCCGCCTCGGTCAACAGGGTGATCCCGGACGCGCCGGACCACTGGGGGCGCCCGGTGCCGAAGTGGGCGCCGAGATCGCCGAGCCCGGCGGCGGAGAACAGCGCGTTGCAGGCCGCGTGCGCGACCACGTCCGCGTCCGAGTGCCCGGCGAGACCGGGCCCCTCGCCCTCCCAGAGCAGCCCCGCGCACCACAGGTCGCGGCCCTCCTCGAAGGCGTGGATGTCGGTGCCGATACCGACCTGCGGCAGCACGAAGGGCAGGGCCCGCGAGGCGTGCGCCGGTACTGCCGGGGTCGGGGTCGTGTCGTCAGAAGCCATCGTTGGCCCTCCTCCGGGCGAGTACCGCCTCGGCCAGTACCAGATCCAGCGGTCGGGTCACCTTGAACGCCTCCTCGTGGCCGGGCACGATCACCACCGGCGCGCCGAGCCGCTCGACCATGCCGGCGCAGTCCGTCGCACCCTCCCCCACCTGCTCCACCGTCCGGTGCGCGCGCTGGAGGGTCTCGCGGTCGAACCCCTGCGGGGTCTGTACGGCGCGCAGCAGCGACCGCTCGGGCGTGGCGACGACCGGCTCGGGCTCGCCCTTCTCGCGGGGCTCGACCTCTTTGACGGTGTCCGCGAGCGGCAGCCCGGGTACGACGGCGGGCGCGCCGGCGTGGACGGCCTCGACGACGGCGTCCACGGTCTCGACCGGCACGAGCGGCCGGGCCGCGTCGTGCACCAGGACGGCGGTGATGTCGCCGGGCAGGGCCTCGATGCCGCGCCGTACGGACTCCTGGCGGGTCTCGCCGCCGGGGACGACGAGATAGTCGGTGCGCTCGGGCAGGGCGTGGTCGTCCAGCAGGTTCTTCACTCCGGGCGCGCCTTCGGGCGGGGCGACCACGACGACCAGGGAGACGGCGCGCGAGGCCGCCATCGCGCGGACGGCGTGGATCAGCATCGGGGTGCCGCCCAGCGCGCGGAGCGCCTTGGGTGCGCCGGGACCGAGCCGTACGCCCCGGCCCGCCGCGGGGATCACCGCGGCGGTGCGGTGGGGCCTGGCTTCCTCTGACATTCGCTTGTACTCCGGCAGGTTTGTTCCCTCGGCCGACATGGGTATGGCCTCAAGCGTGCCGGGCGCGACGCTTGACAGGACCCTTCCGTCCCTTCCGTAACACCAAATGCGTCGCGCACGGAACGTGAACCGAAACGTGAACGGGCAGAAGTTTGCGCGTGTACGGGGAATGGCCATGGATTGTCGGGCGGGATGCGGATACACGGACATGCCGCAGCGCCCGGCGACACAGCCATTTACTCCTGGCTGGTCAGCGGGCACCACGGCATTTCACTGCTGCACTGCGCTTGCTGCACTGCGTTCGAATGCGCTGCGTTGCGTTCAGAGCATTCGGAACGCACGGTTCAGGACGCGAGGACCTCGTCGAGCAGAGCCTCGGCCTTGTCTTCGTTCGTGTTCTCCGCGAGGGCCAGCTCGCTGACAAGAATCTGCCGCGCCTTGGCGAGCATGCGCTTCTCACCTGCGGAGAGTCCACGCTCGCGCTCTCGGCGCCACAGGTCACGCACCACTTCAGCGACCTTGATGACGTCGCCGGAGGCGAGCTTCTCGAGATTTGCCTTGTAGCGGCGGGACCAGTTCGTGGGCTCTTCCGCGTACGGCGCCCTGAGCACCTCGAAGACCCGGTCCAGCCCGTCCTGACCAACCACATCGCGCACGCCGACGAACTCCGCATTGTCCGCCGGTACACGCACCGTCAAGTCGCCCTGGGCGACCTTGAGCACCAAGTAGGTCTTGTCCACGCCTTTGATCTGGCGAGTTTCGATGGCCTCGATCAGCGCGGCCCCGTGATGGGGATAGACCACGGTGTCGCCAACCTTGAACGTCATGTGACAGGTACCCCTTCCGTGGCTATCCAGGATAACACGAGAATGAGCGCTTCTGAATGGCGTTTTCGCAGGTCAGGGCGTATCTCGGGGCTTGACAACAGCGCCGCGGTCGTGCTGCGGACGGCTCCCGGAACGGGGTATTCGCAGGTCGGAGCGGCTGCACGGGGGCAGGGAAACGCGCCCGTTACGAAGCGCGCGAGACCCTCCGGAGAGGATGAACGTCCCGATTTGCCGGGTTCTGAAGCTCAAAGTTCCCTACACACGTTCGATGGCTGACTGTCCGTACGAGCGGAAGGGTGACGGAAGTACAGCAGAAGTGCGAGAGATTCTGAATTTGATCACCGCGTCGCGCACCACGCTATTCGTAAGGAATCCGCGGCGGCGCCGGAAATTGATCACCGGTCGATCACCCACTTGATCACCAGCTTTATGAGATCTGCGCGAAACGGTGACCGGTGACGGCTCGGGCGACGGCTCGGGCGACCGCTCGGGCGACGGCTCCGGGTTGTCCGATCACCGGCGGAGATCCGCTCGGAGGCGGGTCGGGTGCGGGGCGACGACGACGGCTCGGTAACCTGAGGGCCGCTGACGGCACCTTTATCCGTATCCGAGGTTCGCAGCGTGTCCTGAGCCCCTCCGTCCGTACGTCCTAGGAGTTGCCGCCGCCGTGAGCCGCAGCCTTCGACGCGGCACTCTCGCCGCTACCGCCCTCGTGTTGTCGCTCGCCCCGCTCACCGCGTGCGGTGCGGGCAACGACGCTCAGACGCTCGGCGTCAAGCCGGACAGCGCCGCCACCTCGGTCGGCGACATCAAGATCCAGAACGCGACGGTCGTCACCCAGCCGACGGCCGAGGCCGAAGGTCCGGCGGTCGTCACCGGCACGGTCTTCAACAGCGGTCAGAAGGACCAGACCCTCGACTCCATCACGCTGCCGGGTGCCGGCGTCACGGTGAAGCTCTCCCCCGCCAAGGGTTCGGGCCCGATCACGGTGCCCGCGCTCGGCTCGGTCCAGCTCGGCGGCGCGGGCAATGCCTCCGCCGTGATCGCTAAGGGCCGCGAGGCGGGGAAGGACGGCGACGTCCAGAAGGTCGTGTTCTCGTTCAGCGAGACGGGCGAGGTCACCCTGGGCGCCCTGGTCTACCCGGCGCGCAGCTACTTCGAGGGCGTCGGCCCGAGCGCCCTGCCGACCCCGTCGGCCACCCCTTCGGCGACGGAGTCCCCGAAGGCCGGCAGCGGCGACACCGCCACCGGGGAATCGGGCGCGCCGAACGCCGATGCGGCGGAAACGGGCTCGGAGGAGTCCGCACCGGCCGACGGTACGGTGACGTCCAGCGCGAGCCTGACACACTGACCGGCGCGCACAGCACCGGCGCGTACAGCACCGGCGCGCACGCCAACGCCTTTGGGGCGGGATCCCGACCACCGGTTCCCGCCCTGCGCGCGTATAACGAACGTCCGGTTTACGGCTCGAACTTGTAGCCCAGGCCGCGCACCGTCACGAGATACCGCGGCGCGCCGGGGTCGGGTTCGATCTTGGCGCGGAGGCGCTTGACGTGGACGTCGAGGGTCTTGGTGTCGCCCACGTAGTCCGCGCCCCAGACGCGGTCGATCAGCTGCATACGGGTCAGTACGCGGCCCGCGTTGCGCAGCAGCATTTCCAGCAGGTCGAACTCCTTGAGGGGCAGGTCGACCTTGCCGCCGGAGACGGTGACGACGTGGCGGTCCACGTCCATCCGGACCGGGCCGGCCTCCAGGGCCGCCGGGGTGACCTCCTCCGGCTCGCCGCGGCGGCGCAGCACCGCGCGGATGCGGGCCACCAGCTCCCGCGAGGAGAAGGGCTTGGTCACATAGTCGTCGGCCCCTATCTCCAGGCCGACGACCTTGTCGATCTCGCTGTCCTTGGCGGTCACCATGATCACCGGGACATTGGACTTGCCGCGCAGTTGGCGGCAGACCTCGGTGCCCGGCAGGCCGGGCAGCATCAGGTCGAGGAGGACGAGGTCGGCGCCGTTGCGTTCGAACTCGTCGAGCCCCGCGGGCCCGGTGGTCGCGATGGCGACCTCGAAGCCTTCCTTGCGGAGCATGTAGGACAGGGCGTCGCTGAAGGATTCCTCATCCTCGACGACGAGCACTCGGGTCACGGAAGGACCTCCGGGGCAGGAATCACGGTCGGGGGAGCCAGCCGAAGGCTGGGGTCTGCGGGGTAGGGGCCGTGGTCTTCCTCGGCCGGTGCGGTGGAGGCTGTGGGGGACTGGCCCGGCGGTGTGGACGCCGCGGACGGCACGGACGAGGTGTCCGGGGCGTCGCGCGCACGCTTCTCCTTGCCGCCGCCCGCCTCGGGCAGCCGCAGGGTGAACGTCGAGCCCTGCCCTTCCGAACTCCATACGGTGACCTCCCCGCCGTGCGAGGCGGCCACGTGCTTGACGATGGCGAGGCCGAGCCCCGTACCACCGGTGGCCCGGGAGCGGGCCGGGTCGACGCGGTAGAAGCGCTCGAAGACCCGTTCACGGTCCTTCTCCGAGATACCTATGCCCTGGTCGGTCACGGCTATCTCGATCAGGTTCCCCCCGGACGCGGACACGCGGTGTACGGCGATGCCGACGCGGGTCCGGGCCGGTGAGTAGTTGACGGCGTTCTCCACGAGATTGCCGAGGGCTCCGGCGAGCTGGCTGCGGTTCCCCCATACGCGCAGGCCGGGCGTGCCTCCGGAGGCCATGTTGATCTGTTTGGTGGACGCGGGCTGCCGGCAGCGGTCGATGGCCTCGGCGATCAGCTCGTCCACGCGCACGGATTCGGAGTCCTCCAGCGGGTCGTCGTTCTGCACCCGGGAGAGGTCGATCAGCTCCTGCACGAGGTTGGTGAGCCGGGTCGCCTCGATCTGCATCCGGCCGGCGAAGCGGGTGACCGCCTCGGGGTCGTCCGAGGCGTCCATGACCGCCTCGGAGAGCAGGGAGAGCGCCCCGGTGGGGGTCTTCAGCTCGTGGCTGACATTCGCCACGAAATCGCGCCGTACCGCTTCGATACGGCGGGCCTCCGTGAGGTCCTCGACCAGGAGGAGGACGAGACGGGAGCCGAGCGGCGCGACCCGGGCGGAGACCGCGAGGGCCTCGCCCCGGCCCGTACCGCGCCGGGGCAGGTCCAGCTCCACCTGCCGTATCTCGCCGTCCCTGCGGGTGTCGCGGGCCATGTGGAGCATCGGCTCCACAGCCAGCTTCCCGCCCCGGACCAGGCCCAGCGCGTACGCGGCGGAGCTGGCCTTGACCACGGAGTCGCTCTCGTCGAGGACGACCGCCGAGGAACGGAGCACCGAGAGCACGGTGTCCACGCCCGGGGGCAGTACGGCATCCGTGTGCAGTGCGGTGCGAGTGGGCCTGGCCTGGTCGCGTTCGCTCCAGCGAAACGCCAGCATGGCGATCACGCCGGTGCACACCCCGGCGATCGCTGCCAATGCGGCGACTGCCGCGTTCACGTCCATGCATCCAGGTTATGCGCGTCCACTGACACTCTCCCAGCCATCGAGGGGCCTCCTCGGACACTCGTCGCCCAGAGTTCACCGAGGAGCAAGGGCCGGTTCACTTGGGGTGGAGGGTCCTGACTTGTCCCGGGCCCACCGTGACATCGTGGGGCTCAGGGCTCCACTCGGGACCGGGGGACGGACTCCACCCGTTTCCTCACCCCACCGGCCTTCCTTACGGCCTTACGGCAGGAACGTACAAGAGAGGGACACACCCCATGCGGGACGCGTACCACGAGGAACTTGACTCGATAGGCGAGGACCTGGTCGAGATGGCCCGGCTGGTCGGTTCCGCCATCGGCCGGGCCACCACGGCCATGCTCGACGCGGATCTGAGGCTCGCCGAGAGCGTGATCGCCGGTGACCAGAAGGTCGACGATCTCCAGCACGACCTGGAGGCCAGGGCGATCGCCCTGCTGGCACGGCAGCAGCCGGTGGCGACGGATCTGCGGATCGTGGTCACCTCGCTGCGGATGAGCGCCGACCTGGAGCGCGCGGGCGACCTGGCCCAGCACGTCGCCAAGCAGGCCAGGCTCCGTTTCCCGCAGTCGCCCGTGCCGCACGACCTGCACACGACGCTGCTGGAGATGGGGCAGCTGGCGCAGCGTCTGATGGCGAAGGCGGCCGAGGTCATCATCACCAAGGACGTCGAGCTGGCGCTCCAGCTGGAGCAGGACGACGACGAGATGGACCTGCTGCACCGCACGCTGTTCCAGCACCTGATGGACGACCGCTGGAAGCACGGCATCGAGACGGCGGTGGATGTGACGCTGCTGGGCCGCTACTACGAGCGGTTCGCGGACCACGCGGTGTCGGTCGCCAAGCGGGTCGTCTATCTGGTGACGGGCGAGCACGCGGACGAGATCCAGCAGGCCGAAACGCCGGTCGAGGGCGCGTAACGGTCACGGGCGCCCGTCGTGTGGGCGCGTGCCTCCGGGGGCACGCGCCTCCGGGGGCACTCGCTGCCGAGGGCACGCGCCTCCGGGAGTACTCGGCGCCGCGACGGGCGCCGGGGCGCGTGCGCCGGGTGCGTACGGCGGCGCCTGCACGGATGCGCCCTTGATGCGCCCGGCGCGATGGGCGTGCAATGGGATACGGCGACATCCGTGCGCGCCCTATGAGGAGGCTCATTCCATGGCCGATTCCCCCATCACCCAGCCCCCGCGGGACACCCCCGGCTCAGCGCCCGGCTCGATCCTGCCCGTCCTGGGCGCCTGCGGCTGCGGCTCGGGCTGCGGCTGCGGCTGCCAGTCGGGCGGCTCCTGCCAGTGCGGCGGCGGCTGCGGCTAGCCACGTCCTGCCGCTCACCCGTAACGTACGCATCTGCAAAAAAGCCGCCGCCCCCGGAACGGAAACGTTCCGGCGGGCGGCGGCCTTCGCCGTGACTGCGTCCTGCCTACTTCTTGCCCTGGTTCTTGACGGCCTCGATGGCCGCCGCCGCCGCGTCGGCGTCCAGGTAGGTGCCGCCCGGGGTGACCGGGTGGAAGTCGGCGTCCAGCTCGTACACGAGCGGGATGCCGGTCGGGATGTTCAGGCCCGCGATGTCCGCGTCCGAGATCCCGTCGAGGTGCTTGACCAGCGCGCGCAGGCTGTTGCCGTGGGCGGCGATCAGGACCGTACGGCCGGCGAGCAGGTCCGGGACGATCGAGTCGTACCAGTACGGCAGCATCCGGTCGACGACGTCCTTGAGGCACTCGGTCCGCGGGCGGATGTCGCTCGGGATCGCGGCGTAGCGCGGGTCGTCGCTCTGCGAGAACTCGGTGCCGTCCTCAAGGGCGGGCGGCGGGGTGTCGTACGAGCGGCGCCAGAGCATGAACTGCTCCTCGCCGAACTCGGCGAGCGTCTGCGCCTTGTCCTTGCCCTGGAGCGCGCCGTAGTGGCGCTCGTTCAGGCGCCAGGAGCGCTGGACGGGGATCCAGTGCCGGTCGGCGGACTCCAGCGCGAGCTGCGCGGTGCGGATGGCGCGCTTCTGGAGCGAGGTGTGCAGGACATCGGGGAGCAGGCCGGCGTCCTTGAGCAGCTCACCGCCGCGCACCGCCTCCTTCTCTCCCTTGTCGGTGAGATTGACGTCCACCCAGCCGGTGAACAGGTTCTTCGCGTTCCATTCGCTCTCGCCGTGGCGGAGGAGGATCAGCTTGTACGGTGCGTCGGCCATGGGGCCGAGCCTAATGGAACGCCCCGGGCGGCCCACCGGCCCGGTCCCCCTGGGCGGGGTTTGACGGGTGTTGTCAATTGAGTGGCGGCGGGCGGGCGGCCCTCCGTAGGTTTCGAGCGATCGTTCGACCGTCCCAGGGGGAATCCGCATGTCCGTCGCCAAGACCGTCCTGAGCGCGCGGCGCGCGGTGCGCGAGAGCGTGTCCGGGCTGCCCCGGGCGTTCTGGTGGCTCTGGGCCAGCACGCTGGTCAACCGGCTGGGCGGGTTCGTCGCCACGTTCATGGCGCTCTACCTCACGCTGGACCAGGGCTACTCCGCCTCGTACGCCGGTCTGGTGGCCGCGCTGCACGGGCTCGGCGGGGTGGTCTCGTCGCTCGGCTCCGGCGTACTGACGGACCGGCTCGGGCGGCGGCCGACGCTGCTGATCGCGCAGTCGGCCATGGCCGTGTCGGTCGCGCTGCTGGGCTTCATGCGGGATCCGCTGGCGATCGCGGCGGTGGCGTTCCTGGTGGGGATGGCCTCCACCGCGTCGCGTCCGGCCGTACAGGCGATGATGGCGGACATCGTCCGGCCCGAGGACCGGGTGCGGGCCTTCTCGCTGAACTACTGGGCGATCAACCTGGGCTTCGCGATCTCGTCGGCGGGCGCGGGCTTCCTCGCGCAGTACAGCTATCTGGCGGGCTTCCTCGGCGAGGCCGTGCTGACGATGGCCTGCGCGGTCCTGATCTTCCTGAAGCTGCCGGAGTCCCGTCCCGAGCGGGCGCCGGTGGCCGCGCGGGGCGGTGCCGGGCCGTCGACGGCGGCTGTTCCGTCCGTACCGTCGGTCGGGCTCGGGGCGGTGGTGCGCGACGGGCGGTTCATGAGCGTCGTCGGGTTGTCCTTCGTCGTCGCGCTGATCTTCCAGCAGGGGGCCGTGGGGCTGCCGGTGGCGATGGGGGCCGACGGTTTCGACAGCGCCGACTTCGGTACGGCCATCGCGATGAACGGCGTACTGATCGTGGTGCTGCAGATCCCGGTCACCCGCCTCATCCAGCACCGCGACCCGCGCCGGCTGCTGATCGTCTCGTCGATCCTCGCGGGATACGGCTTCGGCCTCACCGCGTTCGCCGGCTCGCTCGGCGTCTACATCCTCACCGTCTGCGTCTGGACCCTCGCCGAGATCGTCAACGCCCCCACCCAGACCAGCCTGGTCGTCCGCCTCTCCCCGGTCCACGGCCGGGGCCGCTACCAGGGCATGTACTCCATGTCCTGGTCGGTGGCGGCCCTGGTCGCCCCGCTGATGTCGGGCTTCGTCCTCGACCACTACGGCGCGCAGTGGCTGTGGGGCGCGTGCGCGGTACTGGGTACGGCGGCGGGCGCCGGGTACTGGCTGCTGATGCGGGGGCTGCCTACGGAGGAGCCGGGGCGGGAGGATGCGCAGCAGCCGGAGGCCGAGCGGAAGGCGGCGACCGAGCGGCCGACGGCGGCTGCGCGGGAGGTGACGGCTGCCCGGGAGGACGCGCCGGCCACCGAGGCGATTCCGTAACCCGCGACGCCGTTCACCCGCGCCCGTACACCTTCCGTACGTTGTCCCGCGGCGGTGGTCTGTGGTGGGCCGCCGGGCCCTTGGCGAAGGCTCGGAGTATGTTCTCCGTCGTGCGGGTGACGAACGCGCCGGTGCGGGGGGTCAGGCCGTGGTTGCGGCCGTTGTCCCGGGTGCCGGCCATCAGGGCCTCGACCCAGCGCATCGTTCCCGACGCGAAGACGCCCGCGCCGCTCGGGGTCGTGTAGTACGCGGAGTCGGCGTGGCTTCTGCGGCCCTTGCAGGTCAGCGGGGAGTGGGCGACGATCTCCAGCGGCGAGGGGGTGGGGGCCTCCGGGGTGACGCGGTCGTACTCCACGCCGACGAGGTGCGCGAAGGCGTCTCCGGTCCGTACGCCCGTGCCCGCGAAGATCCAGTGGTCCGCGCTGTGCACGACGTACGGGGCGTCCACCGGGAAGCCCTCGTAGAGGACGCCGGTCAGGGCGGACTCGGGGTCGGCCGCCGGGGGGTGGCGGAAGTCAGTGGTGACCATGGTGCGGTGCTGGACGAGATACGGGTCGTTCGCGTAGTCGGATTTGTAGCAGACCACCGTTCGGGGGTTTCCGGGGTCCTGGCCCTCCAGGCGGATTCTGCGGTAGCAGGTGTTCGCGCCCAGGAACGCCAGGTTGGTCCCCGCGTCGCGCGCCCGTGTGAGGTTCCGCCGCTGCTCCGGTGTCCAGTACTCGTCGTGGCCCAGCGAGACCGCCGCCGCCGCGCCCCGCAGGACGGCCGGGTCCGCGTGGAGGTCCGGGCCCGTCGTGTACGCGAGCGGGATGCCGAGCCGTTCGGCGAGGACGACCGCCGCGCGTTCGTAGACGAGGAACTTCTCGGCGCCGTTCTTGTCGTACGGCCGGTCGAAGCTGACGGCCAGGGAGCGGCTCCCGTACCGGCCGTCCGGGCCCTCGTAGAGGCTCCGGCCGCCCCACAGGTTGTACGCCTGCCAGGTCGCGGGCGCGTGGGCCAGTACGGTCCGCCCCGCGCCGGACGCCGAGCGGACGATCAGCGGGACGTAGCGCTGGTGGCCGTTCTCGGCGTCCAGCCGGAGCAGGTACGCGCCCTCGGGCCAGCCGGTCGCGCGGACGGTGAGGGTACGGTCCCAGTCGGCGCGGACCAGCTGGGTCGCGCGCACCCGGCGCGCCTCGCGCGGGCCGCGCTGGGCCCGGCCCGGCACCCGGTCGGAGCGCCAGACCAGCCGGGCCTGCGCGCCGCCGTACCAGCCAACGCGGTACGCGCAGACGCGGAAGCCGGGCGCGGTGGTCGAGACGTACAGGCCGAACTCCTCGCCCGGCAGGACGCTCACCCGGTCGGTGTAGCCGAGGACGGCGTCGGGCGGGCCCTTGGAGCGGATGCGCCAGTCGGGGCTGCCGGGGCGGGCGCGCTCGGTGGCGTCGGCGGGGAGGGGGGTGCCGGTGTGGAGGGGGGTGCCGGTGTTTCTTGCGGTTCGCTGTTGCTCCTGCGCCGTATCCGCAGCCGTACGCGCGGCATCGCAGGCCGCCACCGCGCCCACCGCGAGCGACGCGGCTCCGGCGGCGGCCACGCCGAGGAAGCGCCGACGGTCCGGTCGGCGGTCCGGTCGGCGGTCCAGCGCCCCCGGGCGGCCCGCCGCGTCCGGTATGTCTGCCATGGGCGCATCCTCGCCCGGGGGTCCGCCTCGCGCTACTGCTGCTGCTCCTGCTGCCGCTACTGCGCCGGCCTGGTCAGATGCGCGAACGCGTCCAGGTTCCTCGTCGACTCGCCGCGCGACACCCGCCACGCGTACTCCTTGCGGATCGCGCTCGCGAACCCCAGCTCCAGCAGGGTGTTGAAGGCGCCGTCCGCCGCTTCCAGCACCGACCCGAGCAGCCGGTCGATCTCGTCCTCCGTGACCGCCGCCAGCGGGAGTTTGCCGGTGAGGTAGATGTCGCCGAGCGCGTCGACCGCGTAACTCACGCCGTACAGCTTGAGGTTGCGCTCCAGCAGCCAGCGGTGCACGCCGTCGGCGTTCTCGTCGGGGTGGCGGATCACGAAGGCGTTGAGGGAGAGCGCGTGGCGGCCGACGCGCAGGGAGCAGGTGGTGGAGAGCTTGCGGATGCCGGGGAGGGTGACGACGTAGGTGCCGGGGGCCGGGGTCTCCCACGTCAGTTCGGCCGACTTCAGCGCTTCCTCGACGACTCGCGCCGTTCCGGTGCTTCCGGTACTTCCGGTGCCTTCGGTGCTTCCGGTGCCTTCGGTGCCTTCGGTGCCTGCTGTGGTTTTCGCGTCAGCCATGTCTCGGAGCGTACGACCTCAGCGCGCTGTCCGGCCCCTGCGCCGGTGGTCGAGCATCGCCTCCGTGTAGACATCCGCCGTCGCGCTCGCCGACGCGTCCCAGCCGAAGTCGCGCGCGTGGCGCGAGGCCGCCGCGCCCATGCGGTCGACCAGCTCGGGGTGGTCGATGAAGTCGCGCAGCGCCCGCGCGTACGCGGCCGGTTCGTGGCCGGGTACGAGAAAGCCGGTCACCCCGTCCCGCACCGCCACCGGCAGCCCGCCCACGGCCGCCGCGACCACCGGGGTGCCCGCCGCCTGGGCCTCGATCGCGACCAGGCCGAAGGACTCGCTGTACGAGGGCATGACCAGCACGGACGCCGCCCGGAACCAGTCCGCCAGCTGCGCGTGCCCGACGGGCGGCCGGAACCGTACGACGTCCGCGATGCCGAGCCGCGCCGCCAGTTTCTGGAGCACCTCCGGCTTGGCGAGGCCGCTGCCGCTCGGGCCGCCGACGACCGGCACCACCAACCGGGTACGGAGCGACGGGTCCTGGTCGAGGAGTACGGCCACGGCGCGCAGCAGGACATCGGGCGCCTTGAGCGGCTGGATCCGGCCGGCGAAGAGCGGAATGAAGGCGTCCTGGGGCAGGCCCAGCCGGGCGCGGGCGGCGGCGCGGCCGTCGGCGGGGCGGAAACACTCCAGGTTGACGCCGGGGTGGACGACGGCGGCCTTCGCCGGGTCGGCCTCGTAGAAGCGGACGAGGTCGGCGGCCTCCTCGGCCGTGTTGGCGATCAGCCGGTCGGCGGCGCGCACGATCTGGGTCTCGCCGATGACGCGGGCGGCGGGCTCGGGGCGGTCGCCGTCGGCGAGCGCGGCGTTCTTGACCTTGGCCATGGTGTGCATCGCGTGCACGAGCGGGACGCCCCACCGCTCGGAGGCGAGCCAGCCGACGTGCCCGGAGAGCCAGTAGTGGGAGTGGACCAGGTCGTAGTAGCCGGGGCGCTGGCCGGCCCACGCCTGCATCACCCCGTGGGTGAAGGCGCAGAGCTGCGCGGGCAGGTCCTCCTTGTCGAGGCCCTCGTACGGTCCCGCGTCGACGTGCCGGACGAGGACGCCGGGCGCGAGTTCCACGGTGGGGGCGAGCCCGCCGGTGGTAGCGCGGGTGAAGATCTCGACCTCGATGCCGAGGGTGGCGAGACGTTTCGCCAGCTCGACGATGTAGACGTTCATGCCGCCCGCGTCGCCCGTCCCCGGCTGGTGCAGCGGGGAGGTGTGGACGCTGAACACGGCGATACGGCGGGGCCTGCGGTGGTGGCCGGGGAGCCGGAGCCGGGGCGGGCCGACGAACGTACCGGCGATGCGGGACACGTACTGGCTCATGTCCACCGTCCTGTCGCTCGGGGTCACTCGGGGTTTCTGGAGCCCCGGGGTCTGTGGGTCTCGCTTCTTCGGCTCTGTACGTTCGGCTCGTACGTTCGGCTCTGTACGTTCGGAAGGGTCCGGAGGGTTCTGGAGAGTTCCGAAGACGTCCGAAGGGCGTGAACAGTGGGGCGGGCCCTTTTCATTTCCGCTTTACCGAAACGTTACTCCCGGGGCTCAGCCGTCACGCGGCACGCCCTTCTCGTTACGCTCGTCCCATGGTGTCCCCGTCCCCTTCAACCCGCTCGTCCTCGCCCCGCTCGGCCCGTCCGGTCGGCACCGTGACGCGTGGCACCACCCACCAGAACCGGCTGCGCCGCATGGACCGCTGGATCGCCGCCACCCACGGCCCGGCGCTGCGCCGGGCGGCCGACCCCGTGGTCGTCGACCTCGGATACGGGGCCGCCCCCTGGACCGCCGTCGAACTGCTGCGGCGGCTGCGGGCGGCGGAGCCGCGTACGGAGGTCGTGGGCATCGAGATCGACCCGGCGCGGGTCGCCGCCGCGCTCCCGTACGAGACGGACGGGCTCCGCTTCCGGCACGGCGGCTTCGAGATCCCGCTCGGCGTGGTCTCGGGCGCGGGCGGGAGCGGGAGCGGGGGCGGGGGCACGGGCGCAGGCGCGGGTGCCGACACCGGCGCGGGCGCGGCCGTACCCCGTCGGCCCGTCCTCATCCGCGCCGCCAACGTCCTGCGCCAGTACGACGAGGCCGAGGTCGCCGGGGTCTGGGCGCGGCTGTGCGCGCGCCTCGCGCCGGGCGGGCTGCTGGTGGAGGGCACGTGCGACGAGATCGGCCGGCGCCATGTGTGGGTGGCGCTCGGCCCGGAGGGGCCGCGTACCGTCACGTTCGCGACCCGGCTCGGCTCCCTCGACCGCCCCTCCGACCTGGCGGAACGGCTGCCCAAGGCGCTGATCCACCGCAATGTGCCCGGCGAGCCGGTGCACGCGTTCCTGCGGGACTTCGACCGGGCGTGGGCGGCGGCGGCCCCGTACGCCTCGCTGGGCGCGAGGCAGCGCTGGATCACGGCCGTACGGGAGTTGTCGGCCGACTGGCCGCTGGCGGACGACCCGCGCAGGCGCCGGCAGGGCGAAGTGACGGTGGAGTGGGCGGCATTGGCGCCGCGTTCATGACGCGTACACCGCATGTACGGCGCACCACATACGTACCTCGTGCATCGTGTGTGGCACGGGCCACATGGACCTCACAGACGATGTGGGGGAACCCGTGAGCTTCCTTCCTCCTCTGTCTCTTTGACCGTGAACATGGCACCATCGCCAAGGGGAACGAGCTGCTGACGACCGGTCGGACGGCCGGCCGGGCGAAATACCTGGCTTCGGAGGGGGAGTCCGTGAACCGACGCCGTTGTGCGGCCGTAGCGACCACCTTGGTCTGCGCGCTGGCCGTACTCGCCTCGCCGGACCCACTGAACCGGGCGTACGCCGCGCCCGTGCCCACGCCGGCCGCCTCCCCTTCCGCCGTGGCCCCGCCGCCGGTCGAACTCCCCCCGGGGACAACGGAGTCGGACATCGCGGGCTCGGGCATCGCGGGCTCGGGCGCCGGGAGCGGTGAACAGTCCCTCGAAAAGGTACGGCTGGAGATCGCGCGGCTCTACCGCAAGGCCGCGTCCGCGACCGACGCGTACAACCTCGCCGACGAGCAGGTGAAGAAGCAGGCGTCCGAAGTCGCCGATCTGGCCGGGGACATCGTCAGGGGCCGGCAGCGCATCGACGCCCTCAGAGCCCAGGCGGGCGCCGCCGCCCGCGCGCAGTACATGGGCGCCGGCCTGCCGCCGGAGGCCCGGCTGCTTCTCGCCGGTGACCCGCAGCTCTTCCTCGACGGCGTCGGCCGGATCAAGCAGGGCCAGAAGGCCACCAGCGACCTCATCCTCGAACTGACCCGGGAACAGGAGGACTTGAAGACCTACGCGGCCGACTCCCATACGCACTGGGAGCGGCTCAAGGAGACCCGGGACAGGAAGGAAAAGGCGGAGAAGGAGATCAAGAAGCAGATCTCCGCCGCCAAGAAGCTGGAGAAGAGCCTCGTCAAGAAGGACCGTGAGCGGCTCGCGGCGCTGGACCGCGCGGCGGCGGCGCGGGCGCAGACGGCGTGGCTCGGGACGGAATCGTTCCAGCTCCAGGGGGTTGGCCTGGGCGCGAGCGAGCAGGGCGCGAAGGCCATCGGCTTCGCCACGGCGCAGATCGGCAAGCCGTACGTGTGGGGCGGGGCGGGACCGAACTCGTTCGACTGCTCGGGACTGACCTCGCAGGCGTGGCTCGCGGCGGGCCGGCCCATCCCCCGCACGTCGCAGGAGCAGTGGCGGCTGCTGCCGAAGGTCGCCGTCGCGGACATGCGGCCCGGCGACCTGATCATCTACTTCGCGGACGCCAGCCATGTCGCCATGTACGTGGGCGACGGGCGGATGGTGCACGCGCCCCGGCCGGGCCGGAACATCACGATGGCGGGCGCGGGGTCGATGCAGATCCTGGGAGTGGTCCGCCCGGACGCGTAGGGCGACCCGTGGACAACCCGTAGACAACCCGTAGGCGACCCGCAGCCGACCCGCAGCCGACCCGCAGGGCGCGACGCCCGGCCGGCTCTCTCCTTAACCCTCACGTGATGTTTGTCATGGCCACCGGTGGCCGAATAGCGCCGGATGCGTTACGGGATACGGCATATGACGGTGGCGCCCGGTCCCCGTGCCATTCCGCTGGGGGCGCGGCTAACGCTATGGTCCCGGTCTGGTGGGGCGTCGACCGTCGCCCGCACCATGCCCTCGGGGGGTGGGAAGGAAACCCAGACCGATGCCCGCATCCGTACCCGTACCGCGGCAGCGCACAGGGCCGGCGCCGGAGGCCGAGCGCGGCCCGGTGGCGGACTCCGCCGTGGGCGGCCCCGGGGACACCTCTGCGGAGGACGCCGAGGGCGCTTCCGTCGAGGGCACTTCCGCCAAGGACGCTTCTGTGGGCGGCGATCTCACGCTCCTCGTCATCGCGGACGACCCGGCGGGCGACCTCACCACCGCACCGGACGACCTGACGCAGCCGGAAGGCTCCGGCGCGACCGGCACCCGGCTCCGTATCCGTACCGCCCGCAACCTCACCGAGGCCGAGCGGCTGCTCACGGACGACATCCACTGCATCCTGGTGGATCTCGCGCTGCCCGCCGTCGGCGGAATGGACGCGGCCGACGAACTGGCGCCGCTGAAGCACGTACTGCGGCTGGCACCCCGGCACGCCGTGCTCGCCCTGGCGGCGGAGGGCGATGTCGAACGCGCGGCGGCGGCCGTACGGGCCGGCGCGCAGGACTACCTCTTCCGCGACGAACTGGACGGGCGGCTGCTGAGCCGCGCCATCCGGTACGCCGTCGAGCGCAAGCGCGCGGACATCGCGCAGCGCCAGCTGACCGAGTCGCGGCTGCGCGCGCAGGAGAACGCCCGGCTGGAGCGCGGTCTGCTGCCCACTCCCCTGCTCCAGGGCTCCGACCTGCGCTTCTCCTCGCACTACCGGCCGGGGCGGTCCCGGGCGCTGCTGGGCGGGGACTTCTACGACACGGTCCGTACGCCGGACGGCACGGTCCACGCGATGATCGGCGACGTCTGCGGCCACGGCCCGGACGAGGCGGCGCTCGGCGTGGAGCTGCGGATCGCCTGGCGGGCGCTGACCCTGGCGGGGCTCTGCGGCGACCGGCTCCTCGCGACGCTCCAGCAGGTGCTGGAGCACGAGCGGGAGAGCGAGGAGATCTTCGCGACGCTCTGTACGGTCGACATCGCGCCCGACGGGCGGCGGGCGGGCCTCTGCCTCGCGGGCCATCCGTCGCCGCTGATCACCCGGGAGGGCCGGGCGGGCGAGCTGCTCCCGTACGAGGACGGCGGCCCGGCGCTGGGGCTGCTGCCGGGCGCGCGCTGGCCGCGCAGGCAGGTGGAGCTGGGCGGCTCGTGGAGCCTGATGATGTACACCGACGGTCTGATCGAGGGCCGGGTCGGTCCTGGGGCCACCCAGCGGCTGGGCCAGGAGGGCATGGTCGAGATGGTCAACGGCCACCTCGCGGACGGGCTGAGCGGCGACGACCTGCTGGAGGCGGCGGTGGCGCGGGCGCGCGAGCTGAACGGCGGGGAGCTGACGGACGACGTGGCGGTACTGCTGCTGGGGCGCGGCGCGTAGGGTCTCGCGGCGGCCGTAGGGTCATGCGGTGGCCGGTAAAGGGGGGTCAGCGCCCTCCGTTGTAGGGCCCGTAAGGACCGTCGCTGCTGGAGCCGCCGCTGCGGCGTCCGCCGCCGCCACCGCCGGAGACCGCCTTGAGTGCGGGCCGTACGTCGACCATGAAGACGATGGTGGCGACCAGCCCGGCGAGCTGCAGGAACAGCATCGACAGCAGGAGATCCACGGCGACCGTGACGCCGAGAATGATCAGCCAGAACATCTTCGTCTGCTTGTCGGCCGCCCGGTACGCGTCCTCCCGGGCCGCCGCGGCGAAGAAGAGCGCGACCACGGCGAAAATGACCATGCCCAGGCTGAGCAGGGCGAGCAGCGAGTTGAATCCCGAAATCAACATGCCTGAGACCCTCCTAAACAATCGGGACCGAACAGCCAAGGTACCTGGACAACGGGCCGGACACCCTGGAGGTGCCCGGCCCGCGCTGAGACGTTCTACTCGGCAGGGGCGGCCGGCTCGGCAGGCTCCGCCGGGGCGGCCTTCTTCGCGGCGGCCTTGCGCGGCCCGGCCTTCTTGGCGGTGGCGGGCTTCACCTCGGGGGCGGGCTCGGACGCGGGTGCGGTCGCGGGCGCAGTCGCGGTCGCGGGCGCAGTCGCGGTGACGGGCTCCACGGCGACGGGGATCTCGGTGATCTCCTCGGCCGCCTCGCCCCGCCAGGACCGTACGGTCTGCTCGCCGCGCTCCGCGACCCTCTCGTACGTCTCGCGAGCCCTGACGGCGTACTCGGCGGCCACGCCGACGCCCCGGAGCGCCAGATCCTGCGCGGTCTCGCCGAGCTTCTTCAGGTCGGTGTCGAGGACCCCGATCACCTCGGTAACCTTGGCCTGCACGGTCGCCTGGGCTTCCTTGGCCTGCACGCTGACCTTGTCCTGCACGGCCTTCGGGTCCGCGTTCCGTACCGCCTCGAACCGCCCCGGGGCCTCGGCCCGCAGCTGGTCGATCAGGCCGGGCACCTTCTTCGCCTGCTCCACGGCCAGCTCGGCCGTACCGGCGGCGAAGTAGAGGGGCTTCGGGTCGGTGAGGGTCTTGCGCAGGTCATCGGTGATGGCCATGACTGTGTCCTCCCGGATCACTGTGAGGGTGGTGGTGTGTCTGAAGATTCGGCGGGCGACTCACCGGCGCCGGCGCCAGTGCCGGTCCCGGTCCCGGCGGCCTCTGCGGCCTCGGCCCCGGCCTCCGCATCCATCGCGTTCTCCTTGCGGAACGAGTCGTAGATCTGCAGAAGCACCTGCTTCTGCCGCTCGTTGATCGAGGGATCGGCCAGAATGACCGCCCGCGTCTCCAGCTCCTCCCGCTCCCGCTCGTCGAGCATCCCGGCCTGCACATACAGGGTCTCGGCTGAAATCCGCAGCGCCTTCGCCAGCTGCTGGAGAATGTCCGCGCTGGGCTTCCGCAGCCCGCGCTCGATCTGGCTCAGATACGGATTCGACACCCCGGCGGCATCGGCGAGCTGCCGCAGCGACAGCTGCGCGTGACGCCGCTGCTCGCGCAGATACTCACCGAGATTGCCGACGTTGAGTGATGCCATGCCGCCATCCTGCGACCGCGCGCTAACTTTTGCAAGCACACGCTTGCAAAAGTGTTACGCGCCACTCGCCCCTCGCCTGTGACTCGCAGCCATAACTGTCCGTTCCCAGTGAAGGTGAGCGCTTCCCGCGCTATCTGATCGGCGAAGTGATCGGGTCCCGGTTGTTCTGATCAGCGGGACCTGGTCGGCGTCTCAGCCGGTCGGTGCGCCGACGTAGGTGTGGGTGCGGGTGTACGCGGTGAATCCCAAGGACTCGTACAGCCGCTTGGGGATGGGGTATGCGGCGTCGCCGCGCGAGTAGACGATGGCACGGTGGCCACCGGCGTCGGCGAAGGCGTGCAGCAC
>NZ_JBFBEZ010000027.1:95572-133570 GCF_040701725.1 Streptomyces sp. NPDC093109 | reverse complement strand
GGGTATGTGTCCGGACGTAAAGCGCGATTTGTGCCGCTGAGCGAGACCCGCGCTGTGTGTTCCGGCCCGCACGCGGCGTAAATCGTGCAGTCCGGACGCGTGCCCCCGGAGGGGGACCCGGCAACAACCCGCACGTACGAACCGGGCCCCGCCCAAGACAACCCACGGCCCCTCGCCGGGAGGCAACCCGCACGTACCCACCGGGCCCAGCCCAAGACAGACCACCGCCCCCGGCCAGCACCCGCAGGCCCGCACCGGGCCCCGCCCAAGACAAACCCACGGCCCCCGTCGGGAGACAGTTACGCCCAGAGTTGGCCCTGGAGGCGTTCAATCGCCTCTTCCGTCGTCGCCGCCGTATAAACCCCCGTCGACAGGTACTTCCAGCCGCCGTCCGCGACAACGAACGCGATGTCCGCCTCCTCACCCGCCCGGAGGGCCTTGCGGCCGACGCCGATCGCCGCGTGGAGGGCCGCGCCGGTGGAGACGCCGGCGAAGATGCCTTCCTGCTGGAGGAGTTCGCGGGTGCGGGTGACCGCGTCGGCCGAGCCGACGGAGTAGCGGGTGGTGAGGACGGACGCGTCGTACAGCTCGGGAACGAAGCCCTCGTCGAGGTTGCGGAGGCCGTAGACGAGGTCGTCGTACCGCGGCTCGGCCGCGACGATCTTGATGTCGGGGACGTGCTCGCGGAGGTAGCGGCCGGCGCCCATGAGCGTGCCCGTCGTGCCGAGGCCCGCCACGAAGTGGGTGATGGAGGGGAGGTCGGCGAGGATCTCGGGGCCGGTGGTGGCGTAGTGCGCGCCCGCGTTGTCGGGGTTGCCGTACTGGTAGAGCATCACCCAGGAGGGGTTCTCCGCGGCGAGTTCCTTGGCGACCCGTACGGCCGTGTTGGAGCCGCCCGCCGCGGGGGACGGGACGATCTCCGCCCCCCACATGGCGAGCAGGTCGCGGCGCTCCTGGGAGGTGTTCTCCGGCATGACGCAGACGATGCGGTAGCCCTTGAGCCTGGCCGCCATGGCGAGCGAGATGCCGGTGTTCCCGCTGGTGGGCTCCAGGATGGTGCAGCCCGGGGTGAGGCGTCCGTCCTTCTCGGCCTGTTCGACCATGTGGAGCGCGGGCCGGTCCTTGATGGAGCCGGTCGGGTTGCGGTCCTCCAGCTTGGCCCAGATCCGTACGGTGTCCGAGGGGGACAGCCGCGGGAGCCGGACGAGGGGCGTGTTGCCGACCGCCGCCAGCGGGGAGTCGTACCGCATCAGGCCGTGTGCGCTTCGAGTGCGCCGCCGGCGACGGCCGGGAGGATGGTGACGGTGTCGCCGTCGGCGAGCTTGGTGGAGATGCCGTCGAGGAAGCGGACGTCCTCGTCGTTGAGGTACACGTTCACGAAGCGGCGGAGCTGGTTGTCCTTGGCGGGGTCGATGAGCCGCTCCTGGATGCCCGCGTGCCGGGTTTCGAGGTCGGCGAAGAGCGCCGCGACGGTGTCGCCGGTGCCGTCGACCGCCTTGGCGCCGTCGGTGTAGGTGCGGAGGATGGTCGGGATGCGGACCTCGATGGACATGGCATGGGCTCCTGTCGGGAGGTGTCGTGTCGGACGCGCGGCTGGGCCCCCCGCGCGGGGGGTGAGGAGGGGTGGTGCTGTTCGCGGATCGCGTGCGGCGGGCCGTGCCCGGGGCCGTGGCTCAGCCGGCGGCGCTGTCGGGACAGATGGCACTGGCGAGGCGGCACAGGTCGACGTGCAGCCGCGCGACGAGCAGCGGGGTGCTCGGCGTCTTGTCGCTCACGTCGATGGAAACCATGCGGTCATCGTATCGATTCCCGGTCACCGGCCGGATAGGGGTTCTCGGATGGCGGACGGTGGGTGGTCGGATGGTGGACAGGGGTGGAGGCAGGGGTGGAGGGCAAGGTGGCGGCGGGGGTCAGACGATCCGCACTTCCTCCTCGGTGACCTCGCCTTCGAGGATCCGGTACGAGCGGAACTGGAACGGTCCGGCGCCGTCGGTGTCCGCGGTGGAGACGAGGACGTAGTGGGCGCCCGGCTCGTTGGCGTAGGTGATGTCCGTACGGGACGGGTACGCCTCGGTCGCGGTGTGCGAGTGGTAGATCACGACCGGTTCCTCGTCGCGGTCGTCCAGGTCGCGGTAGAGCTTGAGCAGGTCCGTGGAGTCGAACTCGTAGAACGTGGGCGAGCGCGCGGCGTTGAGCATGGGAATGAACCGCTCGGCCCGGCCGCTGCCGGCGGGTCCGGAAACCATGCCGCACGCCTCGTCGGGGTGGTCGGCGCGGGCGTGGGCGACGATCTGGTCGTGCAGGGCCTGGGTGATGGTCAGCATGGGGAAAATATAAGCAGCCCGTCGGCGAATCGGCCGGGGCGCGTCGTCGCGAGCGTACGGCCGCCCGCGTGCGTGCGCCCCGCGGAGACTCTCTGTGAGGGGGGCCGGTCGTTACGTCCGGGTTCAGTCCAGCGGGAGATCCGCCAGCATCACCGCGTACACCGGGGAGTCCGGGAAGGGCTGACGGGCACCGACCTTCCGGAATCCCCACGCCTCGTAGAGAGCCTGGACACGGGGGTGGCCAGTATCGACCAGCAGAACCACGAGGTCCTCGTCCCGGTCCTCCAGGAGCGCTCTCGTCACCAATTCCGCCATCCCGGTCTTCCGCCACTTCGTCCGCACGGCCAGCTCGGAGTAGGAGAACGTCCTGCTCCGCGTTGGGGCCGGATCGAGGTGCTCGCGCCACCATTCACGCTGCGGAGTCGACGGGGCTCCGTACGCGAAGGCCACGGCCTCGTCGCCGTCGAAGGCGATCACGCAGGCGAAGTCGGGGTGGCCGCCCCAGTGATCCACGAACCAGGGAAAGCGCTGGTTGAACTCCTCTTCCATCGCCTCGGCATAGGCATCGGCGTGCACGTCGATCAGCGCCTGGCGGATCTGCGGAAGGTCGTCGTGCCTGAAGCGTCGGACATCCAGCTCGGCGGCGCTCAAGCTCGGCTCCATTCAGATCGGTACCTGTCTCCCCACTCTCGGGCGACTCCCGCGTCCGGCGCAAGGGAGATCAGGGCCCGGTAGTAGTCGCCGAGGAGCGACCGCATCCGCCCCGGGACCGGGGATCCGGCCATCAGCCCGAAAACGCTGGACGCTGTGGCGCACGCCTGGTCGATGTCCTGCTGGTGAAGCTGGGCCAGGGCCAGCCGTGTAGTGGCAAGGGCCCGGTTGCGACGGAACTGTTCCGGGATGCTGGCCAGGGCCTTGTGAGAGGCAGCCTCGGCCTCCACGGCATCACCGATGCCGCCTCGGACGATGGAGGTGATGGCGGCCAGTTCGGCGGGCCCGTAGAAAGCCACCCAGCTCGGACGAGGCCGCACCCCTGCCTTGCCCAGCGCCTCTTGGGCGTGGCCCAGGGATCGTAGTGCGGCGTGGCGCTCGCCCAGGGTGGAGTGTCCGACGGCCGTACGCGCGTGAGCCAACGAGGCGAAGAGTGGGTCCCGTTTCGTGATCGCGGTGGCCTGGGCGGCCAGTCCGGCGTCCACAGCCTCCGTGCGCTCTCCACGCTGGTGGGCCAGCATCGCGTACGAGTTCCAGACCCTCAGCTCCACCACGTGGTCCTGGCCCATCCCCGCGAGGTACAGGGCACGGGCCAGAAGGGGCCTGTGCACGGTCGGACTGCCGGGCGTCGATGGCACTCCAGGCCGCCGTGGCGGTGTAGTCGGCCGCCACGCTGAAGAGCCTCTTCCGGACGCGCTGTGTGGCGCTGAGCTTCTGCTTTTCCAGAGCCTCGGCGGCGCCGGCCAGCGCCGCCCGCTCAAGGCCGTCATGGCCGCCGCGACTGTTGTCCAGTTCCATCAGGGCATCCAGTCCGCTGCGGAGGCGGATGACATCGGAGGTGCCGACCTGGGGAGAAGCACCGACGAACGACGCCGCCGCGGCGGCGGTCGTGCCACTGGCAGCAGCGAGAAAAGTTCTGCGCCTCACCGGGTCCTCCGGAGGAGTTAAAAGGTGCTGTCGTACCGCCGGCGGGCTGAAGCCCAGCTCATCCGCGTTGCAGCTGAATACTGCCTCCAGCGCCTCGCGTTGCCGGGAGTGGGGCCACCTCGTCTTCCCGGTCAGCCAGTTGCGGACTGTGCGGTCGCTCACCGTGCCCTCGTGACCGGCGCCGATCAGGCGGGTGTTCACGGCATCGGCCAACTCGTTCTGGGTGAAGCCGCGCTCATGCATGGCGCTGCCGAGGCACTCGTTCCCCTCCATGGTACGGAGCAAGCACCTCGCGCAGTGCGGGCCCGTACGAGCGGGACGCTCTCTTCGGTCAGGTCCATGTGCCCCGTCACAGCCAGCGTCGTCATGCGCGTACCCCTCACAACTCGACAGCAGATCGCGAATGCTGTCCCGGACTTCTCGGGCCATATGCTGCCGCCGCGATGTCTGGGTACGCTCGGCGTCATGATTCGCGCTGTGATCTTCGATGTCGGCGAATGCCTCGTGGACGAGACCACCGAGTACAGCACCTGGGCCGACTGGCTCGGCGTCCCCCGGCACACCTTCCACGCCATGTTCGGAGCCGTCATCGCTCAGGGCCGCGACTACCGCGAAACGTTCCAGGAGTTCCGGCCCGGCTTCGATCTGAACGCCGAGCGCCAGGCCCGAGCGGCGGCGGGGAAGCCGGAACACTTCGACGAGGCTGACCTGTATCCCGACGTCCGCGACACGTTCACCGCCCTCCGCGAGGACGGACTGTGGGTGGGCATCGCTGGAAACCAGACCATTCGCGCGGGGAAGCTGCTGCGAGAACTCTTCTCCTCCGATGTCGACATGATCGGCACCTCTGACGACTGGGGCGCCTCGAAACCGGACCGCGCCTTCTTCGACCGTGTCGCCGAAGTGGTGCCCGCCGGGGTCAACGAGATGCTGTACGTCGGTGACCGTGTCGACAACGACATCCGCCCAGCCGTCGCCGTAGGCATGTACACCGCCCTTGTCCGTCGCGGCCCTTGGGCGACGGTCCAATGGAACACCGAGGAGGCCGAGAAGCTGCCGACCTTCCGGGTCGGAAGCCTCCTCGAACTCTCGGGAGTGGTCAGGGAGTTCAACGAGCGAGGGCGCTGACCGTCGTTGACCAGCCGTACAGCCGATCGTCCAGGTCGCGCACGCACCGCTCGTGCTGGTGCGACGCGAGAGCGCGCCGCACCTCTCGCACCCGGTCCATGCCCATCGCGTACCACGTGCGCTCCAGTTGGTCGAGCGCACGCACGACATATCGGCACGCGGCCTCCGGGTCCCCGGCCGCAGCCTCCACCGCGGCGAGGTCACCAAGGATGACGGTGGTCTGCTTCTCGTCGGACGGGGCGAGCGCACCGAGAACTCCGAGGAGCGTGGTGCGCGCCTGTGGCAGATGCCCCGCGCGCAGCTGAGTGTTGCCCTTGAACGCGGCCAGCCTCACCGGGGAAAACCAGTCGAGCCACGAGGGTGACTCGTGCTCGCCGCCGCGAGCCAGGGTGTCCTCGGCGTGCCCGATCAGGTTCAGCGCCGTCCTCGTGTTCCCGCAGCGGGTCTCGCACTCGGCCTCCACCGCGTCCAGCCATGCCAGCAACTCGACCGATGCGGAACCCCGACGGGCGTAGGTACGTGCTGCCACCATCCGCTCAACGGCCGCGTCGCGCTCACCCGCCCACGCGGGGATGAACGCGGTGTGTGCGAGTACCGCCGCACCCAGCAGCACATCGTCGGCCTCACCTGCGGCCTGGAGCGCGCGGAGCAAGGTCTGTTGTGCGCGGTCGGCGTCACGCAGGTCGAAGAATTCGATCCGCCCGGTGAGCAGCCACGTCTCGGCGAGGGCCGCGGCGATCCGGGCGCGGGTTTGACCTGCGGCCTCTGGCAGTAGCGCGCAGCCGAGGGTGGCGTGAGCAAGGGCGGCCGGGTGGAGGTTGGCCGGTGCGACAGACCAGTACAGCCGACGGTGCGAGCGAGTGACGGCCTCGTAGTCGTCGGCTGCGGTCGCCGGCTGCATGGCGATGGCCTGGGTGGGCACGGTGGCGAGACCAACGGCGGCAGCTGTGGCCGCGAGACCGGTACGGCGCCCACGGTCCGCGGTCACGCCCTCTGGCGGAGTGAAGCCAAGCGATTCGAGCCCCTGGGCCAGAAGCCGCGTGAGGGCCTGTCCCACCTCGGCCTGCGGCCACGGCGGTGTGGCGGATTCCCAGCGGCGGACCTGCCGGACCCCTACCCCGAGGGCATCGGCGAGGTCCTGCTGGGACGAGTAACCGGCGGCGATCCGGGCTGCCTTGAGTCGGGCGTTGCCTGCGGGAGTACTCACAGCTGCTCCTTCGTAACGGTGCTCTGCGGCAAGTGTCCAGGCGAGCCCTGCGTTTGGCTACCTGTCACCCGTTCAGTCGACCAGAAGCCCTCTTTGTGGCGCTCAAAAGCCCGTTAGAAGTCCTCGGTTTCAATTCGACAGAGGGCCAGTCTTGTTCACACCTCATCGCCTGCGTCAAGGAGCCCACGATGCCGCCGCCCTCGTTCACTTCCGCATGCACGCTGTTCGACGCCGGAGGCATGTGGGATGCCGTCCGCGTACCGCGCCGTGTTGGCCTCGCCGCGATGACGATTCTCGGTCCTCGGTGCGGGGGCGTCGTGGACGACGAGATGAACTCGGTCGTCTACTACTTCGTTCCCGTGGGAACGGCGGCGTCATGGGAAGTGGCGGCCACGCGCGCCCTCGGTGCAGGCGCGTCGGTGGCAATCCCGTCGAACCGGCGGACGGCGGGGCCGGGCCCGTACTGGCGGATGTGCCCGGGCGAGAAGGGATGGCTGACGGAGCCGCGCGCTCCAGGCAGCGCTGGAAGACTGTATGACCACCACCCTCCACGGAACGCCCCTTGTGGTGCTGGAGACCTTTGCCCTGCCGGACCTGAATGGCTTGGCCGAGGACAAGGCTCGTGGCGCCGAGTGCCTGTGGTGTCCCGCTCGGCTGACCGTCGATGCCGTTGTCGACCTCGGCAAGCGCGAGACCGCGCCCGGCCGGTGTGTCTTCCCCAGGGCCTGCCCGCCCTGCACCGCAACCGCCGCCCACCGGGCGCTGCTCGACCACGGCGGGCGATGCGAGCAGTGCGCCGACGAGGCCGCCGAATGCCCGGTCGGACGGGGGCTGTACCGGCTCATCAGAACCGGTCGCCGAGGCCAGGGCGACGCCCGGTGATCTGCGACCGCTGCCACAGGCCAATCCGGCCCGGCGAGCCATACGTCACGGCGGTGATCGAGACGGGATCGGGTGCCGCGCCGGACATTCACCTCCACTTCGTGTGTCCTCGCCCCACCGACGACCGCCCCGGCAAGCCCTCCACCGACCGAACGCACCGATAGCGGACCATCCACCGTCCCGACCCGGCCGCCATCCCCCGTCGACACCTGCCGGGGCTCCTCACGTACCAGGAGAAGGAAGTTGAAACGAACGACCCGCCGCAAGGCCGCCGACACCGCCTGGGGATTCGGGGTCACCGTGTGCTGCCTGCTCATCGCCCTCGGACTCATCCTCGCGACCCGCGCACAGTGACCAACCGCGACCAAGTCCACGACCAGAAACGCGTCATGGTCGCGGTGCTCGCCACCGGCCTCACCCTCCTCGCCTGTCTCGCGGCCACCGCGGCCCTCGCCGTCGCACTGGCCGTCGAAGCCACCCCTGGCCCCGGTCCTTGACCACACGCGGACAGACCTGGCCAGCATCAGAAAATAGTAGGCATGGCGGCACGCGAAGGCCCCGGGCCTGTGGATAACAGGGGCCGGGGCCTTCACGCATGGGGGTATGGGGGTACGGGGGTCTGGTGGGGTGCTGGGTTACTCCGCCGGTGCGTAGGCCGGGTCGGGGAGTTTCGCTTCCGTGCTGCCGCCGCGCTTCAGCGCGTACCAGCCGATCCCCAGGACGGCGGCCCAGACGGCTCCCACGTACAGCGAGACCCGCGCGTCGTCGTCGAGCGCGATCAGGACGGTGACGAAGAGCAGGAAGAGCGCCGCGACGTAGCTGAAGAGCGCGCCGCCGGGGGCCGGGAAGGACGAGCCCGGCAGGGTGCCGAGGCGGACGGCGCGGCGGTAGCGGATGTGGCTGAGCAGGATCATCATCCAGGTCCAGATGCCGGCCGCGGTCGCCACGGACGTGACGTAGCCGAACGCCTTCTCCGGGACGATGTAGTTGAGGATCACGCCGACACCCATGAGGGCGACGGAGACGGTGATGCCGATGGCCGGGGTCCTGCGGGAGTTGAGCAGCCCGAAGATCTTCGGCGCCTCGCTGTTGGCGGCGAGGTTACGGAGCATCCGGCCGGTGGAGTACATGCCGGAGTTGCACGAGGAGAGCGCGGCGGTCAGGACGACGAAGTTGACGATGCCGGCCGCGAGGGGGATGCCCATCTTCTCGAAGGCGTAGACGAAGGGGCTGACGCCCGCCGAGAACTCGGTCCATTTGACGACCGAGAGGATGACCAGGAGCGCGCCGACGTAGAAGACGATGATCCGCCAGGGCAGGGTGTTGATGGCCTTGGGGAGGGTCTTCTCGGGGTCCTCGGACTCGCCGGCGGTGACGCCGACCAGTTCGACGGCGAGGTAGGCGAACATGACGCCCTGGAGGGTCATCAGGCTGGAGCCGATGCCGTTGGGGAAGACTCCGTGGTGCGACCAGAGGTTGGCGGCGGTGGCGGTCTCGCCGGCGTCGGAGAAGCCGAGGGTGAGGACGCCGAGGCCGATGACGATCATGCCGATGATCGCGGTGACCTTGATCATCGAGAACCAGAACTCGACCTCGCCGAAGATCTTCACCGAGATCAGGTTGACGCCGAAGAGCACCACGAGGAAGACGAGCGCGCTGACCCACTGCGGGATGCTCGGGAACCAGAAGTGGATGTAGATGGCGGCTGCCGTCAGCTCCGCCATGCCGGTGACGACCCACATCAGCCAGTACGTCCAGCCGGTGACGAAGCCGAAGAAGGGGCCGAGGAACTCGCGGGCGTACTCCGCGAAGGAGCCCGAGACCGGCCGGTACAGGAGCAGCTCGCCGAGTGCCCGCATGATGAAGAAGATCACGACGCCGGCGAGGGCGTACATGAGGATGATGCTGGGGCCCGCCTTGGCGATGTTCGCCCCGGCGCCCATGAAGAGGCCGACGCCGA
This sequence comes from Streptomyces sp. NPDC093109, assembly GCF_040701725.1. Taxonomy (NCBI): domain Bacteria; kingdom Bacillati; phylum Actinomycetota; class Actinomycetes; order Kitasatosporales; family Streptomycetaceae; genus Streptomyces; species Streptomyces sp. NPDC093109. The sequence continues at coordinate 124,431 of NZ_JBFBEZ010000027.1, read as the reverse complement.
TGGCGCCGCCGATGGCGATCATCTGGACCTGGCGGCTGCCGAGTCCGCGCTCGTACTCCTCTTCCGGCGGGGTGCCGCCGGAGGGGCGGCCGGCGGTGCCGTCGCCCCCGTACTCCGTGTCGACCTTCGCTGAGGTCATGGTCGTGCTGCCTTTCTCCACACCGGTCCGCGCGCCGTTTCGTCGGCCGCGGACCAGTTCCTGATCCCCCCGGATATGGATGGAGTGCCACCGGCGGTCAGCCGGGGAAGGCACCCCCGGGGACAGGGGTGGCGTCCCCGGGGGGACGAGAAGATTTATCACGGTCGCAACAGCCATCCACGGGCGATTCTGTGACGTACCGCACGAGAAAATTCAGACAAAACACCCCCGAGGCAAGAAAAGCCTCGGGGGTGGTAACGGGATTGTTATCCCGAATTGAGCATTATCTGAGGATATGGAGACCGAGAAATGGGGCGCTTACGGCATCAGCGTCTCGACCAGTGTCTCCTGGAGCGCCCCGAGCCAGAGGTACGCCATCACCATCGGCTTGCGCGGGTCGGAGTCGGGCAGCCGGTACAGCTCGCCGCCCTCGTCCTCGTCGGTGACCTCAAGCCGGGTGCCGATCGTCAGACGGAGGTCGTTGAGCGCGCCGAGCCAGTGCCGGCAGTCCTCGGGGGTGAGCTTGAGGACGGCGCCGTTCTCGCCGGCGGCGGTGACGGCGTCCAGCGTCCGTACGAGCGCCATGCCGTCCTCGCGCTTGCGGTCGCGCAGGTCGTTCTCCGTGAACCGGCGGAACTCCGAGGAGTACTCGCGCAGTTCGTCGTCGCCGTTGCCGTACGCGTCCGGGAAGAGCCGGGCCAGCGCCGGGTCGGCGGGCGGCTCGCTGGGGCCGGGGGCGAAGAGCTGGGCGAGCGGGTCCTCGCCCTGGGCCGGTTCGTCGCCGGGGCCCAGCAGCTCCAGCAGCTGGACGGCCAGGGAGCGCAGGATCGAGATCTCGACCTCGTCGAGCGCGACGGCCGCGCCGCCGCCCGGGACCGCCTCGAAGTGCCCGGCCATCAGTTGCGGTCCTGGGAGAGGGTCGCCCAGAGTCCGAAGCCGTGCATCGCCTGCACGTCGCGCTCCATCTCCTCGCGGCTGCCGCTGGAGACGACCGCGCGGCCCTTGTGGTGGACGTCGAGCATCAGCTTGTGCGCCTTGTCCTTCGAGTAGCCGAAATAGGTCTGGAAGACATACGCCACATAACTCATGAGGTTGACCGGATCGTTGTGGACGATCGTCACCCACGGCACATCGGGTTCGGGGACGACGAAGGTCTCCTCTGCCGATTCGGGGCGTTCGATCTCAGTCGGAGCGACACTCACGGTTGGGGACGACCTTCTTCTCTGCCGGGACATTCTGTCGGGTGTGCGGGGGGGGTGCACGGGCGTGCACGGGCATGCGCGTTATGCGGCGGTGTGCCGGAATTCACAGGCCCACCCGTCCCATGCTGCCACCCGCGACGGCGTGTCGCACAAACGCCGGACAGAAATCGTCACTCTGACGAATATTCGGGGGTAGCATCTTCATATGAACACTGCGGACCTTGGGCTGCCGGTGGATGTTCCGTCGACCGCCCTCTTCACCGATCAGTACGAGCTGACGATGCTCCAGGCGGCACTCCGTGCCGGAACGGCCGATCGCCGCTCGGTCTTCGAGGTCTTCACCCGGCGGCTGCCCGAGGGGCGCAGGTACGGGGTCGTGGCCGGCACCGGGCGCGTGCTGGACGCCGTGGAGAACTTCCGCTTCGACTCCGACGTGCTGGGCTTCCTGCGCGACCGGGACATCGTCGACGCGCCCACCCTGGACTGGCTCGGCTCGTACCGCTTCCGCGGTGACATCTGGGGCTACCCGGAGGGCGAGGTGTACTTCCCCGGCTCCCCGATCCTGCGGGTCGAGGGCTCGTTCGCCGAGTGCGTGCTGCTGGAGACCGTGATCCTGTCGATCCTCAACCACGACTCGGCGATCGCCGCGGCGGCCTCCCGGATGGCGGCGGCGGCCGGCGGGCGCCCGCTGATCGAGATGGGCGCGCGCCGTACGCACGAGCTGGCCGCGGTCGCGGCGGCGCGGGCCGCGTACGTCGGCGGCTTCGACACCACCTCCGACCTGGCGGCGGGGTTCCGGTACGGCATTCCGACCGTGGGTACGAGCGCGCACGCGTTCACGCTGCTGCACGACAGCGAGAGCGACGCCTTCCGGGCCCAGATCGACTCGCTCGGCCGGGGCACGACGCTGCTGGTCGACACGTACGACGTGGCCGAGGCCGTCCGTACCGCCGTGGAGATCGCGGGCCCCGAGCTGGGGGCCGTCCGGATCGACTCGGGGGATCTGCTGCTGGTCGCCCACCGGGTACGGCAGCAGCTGGACGACCTGGGCGCGGTGAACACCAGGATCGTGGTCACCTCCGACCTGGACGAGTACGCCATCGCCTCGCTCGCGGCGGCACCCGTGGACGCGTACGGCGTCGGTACGCAGCTGGTGACCGGCAGCGGGCACCCGACCTGCTCGATGGTCTACAAGATCGTCGCCCGGGCCGCTTCGGCCGACCCGAAGGCCCCGCTGCACCCCGTGGCGAAGAAGTCCCTGGGCGGCAAGACCTCGGTCGGCGGGCGCAAGTGGGCGGCGCGCCGGCGGGACGCGGACGGATACGCGGAGGCCGAGGTGATCGGCACCGGGCCGGTGCCGCCGGAGCTGCTGGACCGGCAGCTGCTGGTGGAGCTGGTCAAGGGCGGCGAGATAGTCGCGCGCGAGCCGCTGGACGCCGTACGCGCGCGCCATGTCGCGGCCCGGGCCGGGCTGCCGATGTCGGCGATCCAGCTATCGCGCGGGGAGCCGGTGATCCCGACCGAGTACGTGTGAGCGAGCGCGTTGACGACACGTCGGCCGAGCCCCTCGCGTGCGGGCGCGCGGCGTGTCTAGGCTCGAAAGTGACCGTCCGTCCCCCCACTACCGAAGGAAAATCGTCATGCACCGCGCATTGATCGTCGTGGATGTTCAGAACGACTTCTGTGAGGGCGGCAGCGTCGCGGTGACGGGGGGTGCCGAGGTCGCCGCCGCCATCACGGATCTGGTCGGCCGGGCCACCGCCGGGTACCGGCATGTGGTCGCCACCCGCGACGCCCATATCGACCCGGGCGCCCACTTCGCCGTTCCCCCGGCCGTACCGGACTTCGTCGACAGCTGGCCGGTGCACTGCGTCGCCGGTACGGAGGGGGTGGGCTTCCACCCGAACTTCGCGCCGACCGTCGCCTCGGGGGCGATCGAGGCGGTCTTCGACAAGGGCGCGTTCGCGGCGGCGTACAGCGGCTTCGAGGGCGTGGACGAGAACGACGAGCGGCTGGCGGACTGGCTGCGGGACCGCGAGGTCACCGAGGTCGACGTGGTCGGGATCGCGATGGACCACTGCGTCAGGGCCACGGCGCTGGACGCGGCCCGCGAGGGCTTCACCACGCGCGTCCTGCTCGATCTGACGGCCGCCGTGGCGAAGGAGACCACGGAACGGGCGCTGGCGGAGCTGCGCGCGGCGGGCGTGGAGCTGACCGGGACGCCGGTCCTGGCGTCGTAGCGGGCCACGAGGACCGTCGACCGTCGCCCCCGTGAGGACCGTCGACCGTCGCCACCGTAACGAGCGCCGGCGGCCGGGTACACGTTCCGTGCCCGGCCGCCGGTGTACGCCCGCGCGTCAGCCGGCGCGCGTCAGCCGGCGCGCGTCAGCTGCCCATGACCTGCTTGCGGAAGTCGGCCATCGGCATGGTGTCGGCCTCCTTCGGCAGCGTGATCGCGTTCTTCTCGCCGAACTTCCCGTACGTGGTGGAGCTGGTCCTGCCGTCCCGCGTCGAGTCCATCCTCAGCAGGTACGGCGTGCCCTCGGCGGCCACGTGGTACGTGTCGGACGTGGTGCCGACCGACATCGTGAGCGCCACCGTCTCCTGGCCGCCGACCTTGCCGTTCTTGTCCTTGGCGAACTTCGCGCTCTCGTCGATGCGGTAGTACGCGTCGCAGCTCTGGCCGGCCTCGCTGGCGACGTACACGTCGGCGAGCTTCGGCGGCACGGTGATCTTCTGGCCGGTCTGTTCGACGCTCGCCGCGAGCAGGGACGCGCTGATGTAGTTCTTGCCGTCCTTGCAGTACATCTCACCGGCCCCCTCGGCGCCGGACGACTTCATGCGCAGCCCCTCGGCGGGGTCCGACCAGGTCTCCTGGGTGCCGCCGCCGAGGGCGGTGGAGGAGCCGGAGGCGTGGAAGGCGGTGGCCTTCATGGCCTTGTTGACCTCTTTGACGAGGTCACCGGCCTTGTCGTAGGAGGCCGCGTTCTTGCCGGAGCCGCTCCCCGAGCCGCTGTCGGAGCTGGTGCAGCCGGTCACGGCGGCCAGCAGCGCCGCCGTGACGATCAAGGGGCGGAGCAGCGTGGCCGGACGGTGGATGTGACGCACAGGTGATCCCCGGGTTCCTGTCAGTGACGATTTGCTGGTCGGCGGGACAACCTAGCAACCCGGAGCGGGGGATCCTAAACCAGCCGCGCGAGGGGAACGTCCGTACGCCTGCCGAGCGGTGCCGGGCGGTGTGCCCGGGCCGGGGTGCCGGTCAGGGCCCGTATCGGCTGCCAGAGCTGCTCCAGACACGCGGGGGCGGTGCGCCAGAGCAGTCCGTCGGGGTGGTGCAGGACGGCCGTGATCTCGTCCGGCGTCGGCGGTTCCGCGTTGCCGCGCAGATAGACCGACCGCAGTCCGTTGTTCCGCAGCCGGGTCAGGGCGCGGGCGCGGTTCGCCGCGTGGACCAGCACGCGTACGCTCCCGTCGGCCGCCGGTCCCGGGGTGCCGGTCCGGGGTCTGGGCAGGGTGAGCGCGACCACCACCGTGCCGTTCGGGAGTCTGCTGAAGCCTCCGCCTGCCATCGTCTTCATCTCCGCCGTGAGACATCGTGTCAATAAGGGATCCGTAGGACGCACCTAAACACGATCGGCCGCCGCCCGCTAGGGGGCGACGGCCGATCACGGCTTTGACCTGGGATTACTCCCGGTTACTTACCGGACTTGCCCACCTTGACCGTCATCGTCTGCCCGTCCAGCGGCTGGCTGATGATGCTGATCTTGGTGTTGGTGTCAGGAACCTTGACGCTCGCGCGCGGGTTCTCCGCGCTCCAGTACGTGCCCTTGCGGTCGTCGAAGACCGGCACCCCGAGCTGCGGCGCCACGCGCGTCGCCTTGTCGGCCTTGTGGAGCGTCATGCCCGTCGTCGGCCACCAGCTGAACGTCGAGTCGTACGACTGGATCCTGGCGCGCATCAGCGTGCCGTCCGACCACTTGAGCGGCTTGGCGTGCGCGTCGATCGGCAGGACCAGGCCCTCGCCCTCGTGCTGGCTGGTGTTGTTGTCCTTCTGCGAGGTGTCCCAGAGCCAGATCAGCAGGCCGTTCTGGTACGCGTAGTGCTCGACCTTGCCGTCGTTCGGCGCCGTGAAGCCGAAGTTGTACGGGCCGACCTTGAGGGTCTTGTCGTACGAGACGTACTGCCGGTTCTCCGCGATGTAGTACTGGTCGTAGTCCTCGGTGAAGGACTCGCCGATACGGGAGAAGCCCTTGGCGGTCCAAGCGGGGTCCGCGGTCTCGGCGTTGTCGGTGAACACCGGCGCGCCGTCGGCGGTCAGGGTGATCTCGTCGGCGGTGAAGCCGAGGCCGCTCACGCCGCCGTCGGTCTGGTAGCGGAAGCGCAGGTCGATCCGCTGCCCCGCGTACGCGTCCAGCGGGAAGACCAGCTTCTTGTACCCGTCCGAGACATCCGTGAGAACCGGCTTGTCGGCGGCGTCGCGCGGAAGCGGCTCGCCGTCGGCCGTGCCGTCGAGCGGCGCGAAGGTGGCGCCGCCGTCCGTGGAGACCTCGGTGTAGAGGAAGTCGTAGTCGGCCTCGATGTCCCACCAGCCCTGGAGTTCCAGCGCGGCGGAGGACTTGCCCGTCAGATCCACCGAACGAGTGAGGGTGTTCTTGAGGTCGTCACCCATTCCGCTCCACCACTGGGTGGCGCCCTGGGCGGGCTTCACGACGCTGGTGGTCCTGGTCTTCTTGGGCAGATCGACCACGAGCGCCTGCGGGTTCTTCGTGTTGTACGCGGAGACGCCCAGCTTGTGCGTGGAGGCGGTGGCCGCCTTGGCCCGGTCGTAGTCGAGCCAGCCGAGCTGGAGCTTGTCCCAGGCGGTCATGTCGCCGGGCAGGTCGCCGATCGCGTCCTTGCCGGTGCCGAGCCAGGAACCGGACGACATCAGCGTCCAGAAACCGGTGGAGTTCTCGCCGCCCGCGGTGTCGTACAGGTCGGGCAGGCCGAGGTCGTGGCCGTACTCGTGGGCGAAGACGCCGAGTCCGCCGTTCTCCGGCTGCATGGTGTAGTCGCCGACCCAGATGCCGGTGTCACCGATCTGCGCGCCGCCGGCCTTGTTGTCGCCGGGTCCCGCGCTGCCCGCGCTGCTGCCGTACGCGTACCAGCGGTGCGCCCAGAGGGCGTCGGTGCCCTGGACGCCGCCGCCCGCGGACTCGTCCTCGCCGGCGTGGACGATCTGGAAGTGGTCGATGTAGCCGTCGGGCTCGTTGAAGTCGCCGTCGTTGTCGTAGTCGTACCGGTCCCACTGGTCGTACTGGGAGAGGTAGTCCTTGATCTCGGCGTCGGACTTGCCCTGGGCCTTCTGGTCGGCGACCCAGGCGTTGACGCCGTCGCGGACCAGGTCCCAGACGTTGGCGCAGTTGCTGGAGCCGCAGTAGTTCGAGCCGTAACGGGCCTCGTTCCACGGGACCTTGACCCAGTCGGAGACCTGGCCGTCGACCGAGTAGCGCCCGGAGGACGTCTTCTCGTAGTAGGTCTTCAGGGACTCCTTCGGCTGGCCCTTGGAGTCCTTGCCGGAGCCGAAGTAGAGGTCCTGGAAGTGCTCCTGGCTGTAATCGGCCTGCCAGGCGGTGGAGTTGTCGACCTTGCGGTCAGGTGCGGCTATCTCGTTGTGCAGAGGTCCGGGCGTGCCGCCGTACTTCACGACGGACGGGCCCGAGGGACCCTTCGGGTAGTACAGGGTCTCGTTGTCGACCTGGTCGCCGAACTCCACGAGGATGGTGAAGATCTTGTCGGTCTTCTCCCGGCCCAGCTCGACGTACTTCTTGTCGTCGAGCTTGACGACCTGGGAGCCGCCGCGCTTCTGGACCTTGGCGCCACCCGAGATGACCTGCTGGAGCGCGGCCTCGCGCTGCTGCGACTGCTGCTTGCTGAACGGACCGTCCAGATCGTGCTCCACCTCGCCCTTCTGGGGAGCCGGGTCGCGGCTCTCGATTCCCGTGGGGGCCGCCGCGGAACCGGTGGGGCCGTCCTGCGCCTGGGCCGTGGTGGAGGCCGAGGCCGTCGCGGCGGTGGCGGCGAGCGCCACGATCACCGCGGACAGCCGTCTCGTCCGTCGATAGCTGATCACTTGATGCGTATCCTCCCCGGCGCACGCGATCCGCGGACCGTTGATGGGGGATCCGCGCGCGTCTGCGCGACATAAGTGACGACATTGGACCGGAGTTACTGAATAAAAGACAGACCTTGACTTGCACAGGTCAACTGCACTATGCGCCCGTCCGGTTCCGCTATCCGGACATGCGGCAGGACGCGGAGGAATTCGGACAAGCGGGAACACTTTTTCGGCCGCTTGCTGGAGGGAAATGATTCGGTGCGCCCCCCGTGCACCGGCACCGCGGCTGAGGTCAGGCTTACTTCCCGCCGCCTCGGGCATTCACCGTCGTAGAGTCGCCTGACAGTGAGTCGTCCGACACGATGCTTCGAGGGACGGATTCCGCCATGCCGCGTCCGACTGCCGCACAGCTCGCCTACGGTTCCGCCACCATCATCTGTTCGACGCTCGCGATGCTTCTGCTCTCCGGCACCACCACGGGGGTCGGGGCCGCGCTGATCGGGGTCGCGGCGCTCGCGCTCGGCCTGCTGGTCGCCGTCACGCTGCCGCTGCCGCACGGGGGCGCGCGGGGAATCCGGGCTGCCCGGGGCGCTCGGGGCGTCAGGACCACCCCGCCCGCCGCCGGGGCGCCGGCCTCGCACCCGGGCGGCGAGACCCGTGGCGAGGCGCGTGAGGCCCGTATGGAGACGCCGCACTCAGCGTGGCGCTGAGGTCGTCGAGGTCCCCTCGGTGTCCGATACGACGACCGTCCTGGCCGCCTTGTCGTGCAGGCCCTGCCGGTAGGGCTTACTGGCCAGGACGGTGGCGAGGATGATCAGCCACCAGAGCACGAAGCAGCAGAGCAGCGCGGGCAGCCAGAGCACGGCCGCGCGCAGCAGCGACGCGTTGGTGTCCGGGACGGTGCCGTGGTTCAGCATCGCGACGCGGATCTTCATCCAGCGCTTGCCGAGGGTCTGCCCGTACTTCCTCGTCATATAGGTGTCGTAGCCGACGTACGCGACGAGCGAGATGAGCGACCAGACCCAGTGCCGGCCGGTGTTCACCTGATTGGTGACGTTGCTCCAGTTGTCGCCGTTCGAACCGACGCCGCCGGTGAGCGCCGAGATGATCGCCAGCGGGATGAAGATGATCAGGATGTCGATGATCCGCGCCGCCAGCCGCTTGCCGATCGGCGCGAGCGGCGGCATCCCGGCGAGCGGATCGGTACCCCCGTACGGGCTGCCCCCGTAGGGGTCGCCACCGTACGGGGAGGCCGGGGGCGGACCGCCGGAGCCGCCGTACGCGTTCCCGTAGGGGGAGGCACCTCCGGCGGGCGGGGGCTCCCCGGAGGGTGGGTGCTCCCCCGACGGCGGGGGCTTCTTGAGGAACGGGTCGTCCTCGGGCGGCTGGCCTGGCGGCGGCTGATCGTTGCTCATGGGGGCAGTGCATCCCGCCGGGCAGGGGCCCGCAACGGCGCGGCGTCCGTTCGGAGGAACGCCGCCGCTTCGGCCTGCCGGTGCGTCAGCTCACCGGACGCCGGGCCGTCGCCGCGTCAGCCCGCGACGAAGGTGTGCGCCGCCTTGTCGTGCCAGCACTGCCGCCAGGGCCGGTCGACCAGACACCACAGCACATTGCCGATCCCGACGACGAGCAGCCCCAGCACCCCGTAGACCAGCCAGCGGCGGAGCGCCGCGCCAAAGCCCGGTGCCTCATGCGTCTCGATGTCACGCACGTCGAGGCCGCAGAGCTTCTTGCCCAGCGTGCGCCCCCACTTGGCGGTGGGGACCGCCTCGTACAGCAGGCCCACGAGCAGCAGCGCGGCGATGACCGCGCCGAGGTAGGAGGCGGTCGTCGCGTCGAGCAGCCAGACGGTGACGGTCTCGCCGGTCTGCCGGGCCGCCTCGACCTTGTCGTCGATGTGGGTACGGGCCCGGAGCGCGAGCGGGACGGCGAGCGCGCCGACGACGACGCCCAGGACGAGGCTGTCGATCAGCCGGGCGACGAGCCGCTTGCCGAGCCCGGCGGGCCGGGAGGCGGCCTGGGCGCGGGCCGCCTGGAGAAACAGGTCCTCGACCGGGGGCTTCCAGGGCACGACGGACTCTTCGGCGCCGTCGGCGCGGGCGAGCCGGTGCACCTGCTGGGCCCAGGAGGTGGCGCCGCCGCCGGCGCCGGTGCTGATGGGCGTGTCCGGGGTGCTGGGCGCAGGCGGTTCCTGCGCGATCGTGGGCTGGCTCTGAAGCGGGAGCCGGGGTGGCTGCTGCGGCTGCGGCTGGGCCTGTGGGGGCCCTGAGGGCTGCGCGGCGGGCGGGAGTTGCGGGGCCGGCGGAGTGGGCGGGGCAGGCGGGGCGGGCGGGGACTGCGACGGCACCTTCGGCAGGGCCTTCGCGGCCTTGCTCGCGCCGACGGCGCCCTGGCTGAGGGCGCGGATCGCCATCGTCCCGTCGGCCTGTCCCGTACGGCCCGCCGCCACATCGCCCTCGGCCTTCGCGCGCCGGGCGGCGCGCAGGGCACGGATGGCGACGGTGCTGTCCGCCGGGGGCTGCGCGCTCGGCGGCGGCACCAGCGGCCGGTCCGGCGTGCCCGTACCGGAGCCGGTGCCGCCGCCCGTACCGGAGCCACTGCCGCTGCCGCTGCCGCTGCCGGGACCCTGCTTGGGGCCGCGCCGGCCGGCCCGGATCGCGACCGTACCGTCAGGGACCGGCGGCTCGGACGGGGGTGTGCCCTCGGCGGCCGTACGGTCCGACGCGTCGTCGGGCCCGCGCATGCCGGGCAGCGCGCCACGGGTCGGGTCGCCCGCGGACGGGCCCTGCACGCCGAGGCGCGGATCGACCGGCCCGGCGCCCGGACCCGCACCCGGTCCCGAAGCGGACTGCGGCCCCGGGACCCGGGGGTCCTGGCCCTGGCCCTGGCCCTGCCCCTGTCCCTGGCCCTGCGCGCCCCAGGAGACCCGCGCGTCACGGTCGCCGCCGAAGCCGCTCTGCCGCGAGGCGTCGGCCTGCCACGCGGACGCCGGTTCCTGCCGGGACGGTACGGCCGGCCCCTCGTCGAGGAACACCGGTCCCGTCTCCTCGAAGCCGGGCCCCGCGGAGGCCCGTTCGGCGCCCCGCTCGGGCGGCGGATCCTGCGGCGCGGGCCGGCTCGTACCGGGTACCCAGGCGGCACCGTTCCAGTACCGGACGTATCCGGGGATCGAGGGATCCGGGTAGAAGCCTTCCCGGGGTACGTTCCCGCCGTCGCCAGGAGGAGTAGCCAATGACCCCAACTCCGTTCACTCGCACCATGTTTGACCTGTCCGGGCTGCCGTTGCCGGACATGTCCGGGCGCGTCACGCCGCTTGTCCAAGGAAGACATTAACGAAGAACGCGGGGACCGGAGGACAGAGACCGACGACAAGAATCGCACGCGGAAGGCGGTCCACGGACGCTCATACGCGGTACGGGGTCGCCGGGCGAGGGCCGTTCGTCACGACAGACGAAACGACGTACGAAACGGCGCACACCCGTGCCCACGGAACGCCCGGGGAACCTCCACCCGCCCCTCACCGAAGGCACGTCCGGCGGCCGGCCCGGCGCCACGCCCTGAGACCGCGCGAAAATTCCTGCCGAAAGTCGCGTCATAGCCGGCGGGGTGGCTCCTCTCACCTGGTACAGCCCCGATCCGGGGGCCCTTGCCAGGAGAGGAAGTGCCGCTCATGCACACCGTGGTGGAACGCGAACTGGAGCTGAATCTGGTGCTGTCGCCGGAGCGCAGCATCCCCGTCCCTGCCCGGCTGACGTACCGCACGGACGATCCCTACGCCGTGCACATCACCTTCCACATCGGTTCGGACACGCCCGTGCACTGGACCTTCGCCCGCGAGCTGCTGGTGGAGGGGGTGTTCAGGCCGTGCGGGCACGGGGACGTACGGATCTGGCCGACGAAGGTCGCCGGGCGGGGCGTGCTGTGCTTCGCGCTCTCCTCGCCGGACGGCGACGCGCTGCTGGAGGCGCCGTCGGTGGCGGTGGCGGCGTGGGTGGAGCGCACGCTGCGGATCGTCGAGCCGGGGACCGAGGCCGCCCGGCTGGGCCTCGACGAGGGGCTGACCGCGCTGCTGTCCCCGCTGCCCGCGGACGATCTGTGGCTGCGGGACCCCTGGCCGTCGGACGGGACGGCGGACGGTGATGCGTAGACGCGACGGGACCGGGACCCGCACTGGGACCGGGACAGGTCGGCGTATCGGCGGGGCCGGACACGGGTGGCCGCGGGGGCCGTCCCGTGTCCGGCGCGCCGGTCGCACCCGTCGCGCCGGACACACCTGTCACGCCCGTCACACCCGTCATGCCCGTCGCGCCTCTCAGAACAGCTTGCCCGGGTTGAGCAGGCCCAGCGGGTCGAACGTCCGCTTGATCCCCCGCTGCAACTCCAGCCCCACCGGCCCCAGCTCGCGCGAGAGCCACTCCTTCTTCAGCACCCCCACGCCGTGTTCCCCCGTGATCGTGCCGCCCAGTTCGAGGCCGAGCGCCATGATCTCGTCGAACGACGCGCGGGCCCTGCGGGATTCGTCGGGGTCGGCCTGGTCGAAGCAGACGACGGGGTGCGTGTTGCCGTCGCCCGCGTGTGCGCAGACGCCGATGGTCAGGTCGTGCTTACGGGCGATGGCCGCCGTGCCGTCGAGCATCGCGGCGAGCCGGGAGCGCGGTACGCACACGTCGTCGATCATGGTGGCCGACTTGACGGCCTCCAGCGCGGTCAGCGACTGCCGGCGGGCCTGAAGCAGCAGTTCGGACTCGGCCGCGTCCGCGGCGGGCACCACCTCGGTGGCGCCCGCCGCCACGCACAGCTCGCCGACCGCCGCGAGGTCGGCCGCCGGGTCCGGCGTGTCGAAGCCCGCGAGCAGCAGCGCCTCGGTGGACTCCGGGAGGCCCATCCGCGTCATCGCGTTGACGGCCCGTACGGTCGTACCGTCCATCAGTTCGAGGAGGGACGGGGTGTGCCCGCGCTCCATGATCCGGCAGACGGCGTCGCACGCGGCGGCGGCCGACGGGAACTCGGCGGCCAGCACGAGCTGCGCGGGCGGTCGCGGCCGGAGCGCCAGCACGGCCTTGACGACGATGCCGAGGCTGCCCTCCGAGCCGACGAAGAGCCGGGTCAGGTCGTATCCGGCGACGCCCTTGGCGGTGCGGCGTCCGGTGGTCAGCAGCCGGCCGTCCGCGAGGACGACGTCCAGCCCGAGGACGTACTCCGCGGTGACGCCGTACTTGACGCAGCACAGGCCGCCCGACGCCGTGCCGATGTTCCCGCCGATGGTGCACATCTCCCAGCTGGAGGGGTCCGGCGGGTAGTACAGGCCCAGCTCGGCGACCGCGCGGGAGAGCGTGGCGTTGACGACGCCAGGCTCGACGACGGCGATCCGGTCGACCTGGCCGATCTCCAGGATCCGGTCCATTTTCGTCAGCGACAGGACGATGCACCCGTCCGTGGCGTTCGCGGCCCCGGACAGCCCGGTACGGGCGCCCTGCGGGACGACGGGGACGCGCAGCGCGGTGGCGGTGCGCATGACGTGCTGGACCTGTTCGACCGTGCGCGGCAGGACGACGACGGCGGGCGTGCCGGCCGCGCAGAAGCTCGCCATGTCGTGCGCGTAGGAGGCCGTGACATCGGGATCGGTGATCAGCGCGTCGGCGGGGAGACAGGACCGCAGCTGTGCGAGGAGATCATCCATGGGCCCAGCGTCGCATCCGGGGCCATCGGTGTGAACCCGTCGCGATCCACCCCGGCAACCCCCGGCCCCCTCTTCGGATTGACGCACAGTAAACCGTATGAACGCCATGAAGACGGAGCAGATCCGGCAGGTCAGAAGGGCGGCGCTGGCGGCCGGGGTGGGAGCCGTACTGGTCGGGGGTGTGCTGCTGTTCGCCCGTTCCTCGGGTCCTGGCCAGGCCGGTCCAGGGCCCGAGGAACGGGCGCTCGCGGCGGTCGGCGCGGGGGCGCCGGCGGCCCTGCCGGATCTGGCGGCGCTGGTCCGCGACCGGGAGGTCCGGGTACGGGACCATCCGGACGACGGCGGGGCGTGGGCGGTGCTCGGCGCGGCGTATGTGGAGCGCGGGACCGGACTGGGCGATCCGGCGGACTACGCGAAGGCGGAACGGGCGCTGCGGCAGTCGCTGGCGGTACGGCCGGAGGGCGCGGGGTTCGAAGCGGGGGCCGGCTCCGGCTCCGGGGCCGATGGCAAGGCGAAGGGGGTCGCCGCCGGCGGCAACCCCGGGGCGCTGGCCGGGCTCGGCGCGCTCGCCAACGCCCGGCACGACTACGCCGCCGCCAAGCGCTGGGGCGAGAGCCTGCGCGCGAAGCGACCGGCCGAGTGGACGGCGTACCCCGTCCTGGTCACGGCGTACCGGGGTCTCGGCAACTACGCGGCGGCCGGAAAGGCGCTCGACAAGCTGAAGGAGCTGCGCTCCGACACGCCGGTTCTCACCCGTGCGGCGGAGGTGTACCGGGACCGGGGCTGGCGCGAGGACGCGGAGGCGAAGGCGACCGAGGCGGTGGCGCGCGCCACTTCGCCCGCCGAGAAGACGCAGGCGCTCTGCGCCCTGGGCGAGCTGGCCGGGCAGCGCGGCGAGCACACCGAGGCGCTGGGCCACTACGACGCGGCCCTCGCGGTGACCCGCGGCCACGCACCCGCGCTGGCGGGCCGGGCGCGGGCGCTGGCCGCGCTGGAGCGGACGGACGAGGCGGCCCGCGCCTACCAGTCGGCGCTGAGCAAGCTGCCGAGCCCCGAATACGCCCTGGAGCTGGGCGAGTTGTACGACTCGATGGGCCTGGACGGGGATGCCCGTACCCAGTACGCGGCCCTGCGCGCGCGGACCGGGGCGGCCCAGCGGGACGGGGTGAACGAGGAGCTGGTCCTCGCCAGATACGAGGCCGACCACGGCGATCCGCAGGCAGCGGTGCTACGGATGAAGTCGGAGTGGCAGGAGGGGCGCAGAAGCATGGCGGTGGCGGACGCGCTGGGGTGGGCGCTGTACCGGGCCGGGCAGGAGAAGGAGGCGCTGCCGTACGCGAAGAAGGCGTCGGAGCAGGGGGTGCGGAACGCGCTGTTCGCGTACCACCGGGGCGAGATCGAGCGGTCGCTGGGGATGGAGGGGGCGGCCCGGCGCCATATCGAGGAGGCGCTGCGGACCGATCCGCACTTCTCGCCGCTGCTGGTGCCGAGGGCGCTGGACGCGCTCGACGAGCTGGGCGAACCGGCCGGGGGCGGGCCCGCGCAGATGGACGCGACGGCGCCGCCGGAGCCGCCGACGCGGGTGCGGAAGCCGGGGGCTCCGAAGGCGTCGGCGTCACCGAAGGCGTCGGTATCGGCCTCACCGTAACGGGAGCGGCAGGGGTACGGGGTACGGGCGGCCCGTACCCCGTACCCCTGTCTTGCTCAAAGGTTCCCGCGCTTCTCCTGCTCGCGCTCGATCGCCTCGAAGAGCGCCTTGAAGTTGCCCTTGCCGAAGCCCATCGAGCCATGGCGTTCGATCATCTCGAAGAAGACCGTCGGCCTGTCCTGGACAGGCTTGGTGAAGATCTGGAGCAGATAGCCGTCCTCGTCCCGGTCGACCAGGATCTTCAGCTCGCGCAGCGTCTCCACCGGCACCCGGGTGTCGCCCGCCCACTCGCCGAGCGTGTCGTAGTACGAGTCGGGGGTGTCCAGGAACCGTACGCCCGCCGCCCGCATCGCCCGTACGGACGCGACGATGTCGTTCGTCGCGAGGGCGATGTGCTGGACGCCGGCGCCGCCGTAGAACTCCAGGTACTCGTCGATCTGCGACTTCTTCTTGGCGATCGCGGGCTCGTTGATGGGGAACTTGACCTTGAGGGTGCCGTCCGCGACGACCTTCGACATGAGCGCGGAGTACTCGGTGGCGATGTCGTCGCCCACGAACTCCTTCATGTTCGTGAAGCCCATGACCTTGTTGTAGAAGCCCACCCATTCGTTCATCCGGCCCAGTTCGACATTGCCCACGCAGTGGTCGATGGCCTGGAAGGTACGGCGGGCGGGCGGCTCGACGATCGGGTCCGCGGCGTCGAAGCCCGGCAGGTACGGGCCGTCGTAGCCGGAGCGCTCGACCAGCGTGTGCCGGGTCTCGCCGTACGTGGCGATGACGGCCCGGACGACGGTCCCGTGCTCGTCCTTGCTCTCGTACGGCTCCTCGATACCGCGCGCGCCGTGCTCGACGGCGTACGCGTACGCGACCCGCGCGTCCGGCACCTCGATCGCGAGGTCCACGACCCCGTCACCGTGCGCGGCGACATGCGCGGCGAGGAAGCGGCCCCACTCGGTGGACGGCTTGATGACCGAGGTGAACACGAACCGGGCCGCGCCGTTGAGGAGGACGTAACTGGCGGTCTCGCGGCTGCCGTTCTCCGGTCCCGCGTAGGCGACCAGCTTCATGCCGAAGGCCGTGGAGTAGTAGTGCGCGGCCTGCTTGGCGTTGCCGACGGCGAAGACGACCGCGTCCATCCCCTTGACGGGGAAGGGGTCGGTGGCCGGGCGCGAAGGGCGCGAGGGGACGGGGGCGGCGGCGCTGTGCACTGCGGTGTCAGCCATGGGGCCAGCGTCCCGCCGCTTCACAAGGTGCGCAATAGTTCATGTTTTCACTGGGCAATCTGTACAGCGACAGGCCGGAATGGCGGGACTGTCTGCACATGATGACCATGTTTACGCGCGACATGACAGCGAGACGGGAGACAGGGCCCATGGGGACCGACGGCATCGACGAACTCGACGGCAGGCTGATCGTGCTGCTGGCACGGGAGCCCCGGATCGGCGTACTGGAGGCGTCGCGGCGGCTGGGGGTGGCGCGCGGGACCGTACAGGCGCGGCTGGACCGCCTTCAGTCGAATGGAGTGATCCGGGGATTCGGCCCGACGGTCGACCCGGCGGCCCTCGGCTATCCGGTCACGGCGTTCGCCACGCTGGAGATCAAGCAGGGGAAAGGGGTCGCCGTACGGGCCCACTTGACGACCGTGCCCGAGGTCCTCGAACTGCACACCACGACCGGCCAGGGCGACATGCTGTGCCGGCTCGTGGCCCGCTCGAACGCCGATCTTCAGCGGGTGATCGACCGGGTTGTCGGGTTTGATGGCATTGTCCGGGCCTCCACGGCGATCGTCATGGAGAACCCCGTACCCCTACGGATCATCCCGCTGGTGGAGCAGGCGGCACGGGCGGCGGGCGGCACGACGGCGAGTGCGAGTGCGAGTGCGAGTGCGAGTGCGAGTGCGAGTGCGAGTGCGAGTGCGAGAGGAGCATGAGTGAGTTTCTGGAGCTATCTGGACAGCCAGCGCGGCCAGCTGCTCACCGACGCGTTCCAGCACGTCAGCGCCGTGTTCCAGTGCATGGTGATCGCCACCGCGCTGGGCGTTCTGATCGGGGTGGTGAGCTACCGCAGCTCCTGGGGCGGGAATCTCGCCATCCTCTCCACCGCCTCGATGCTGACCATCCCCTCCCTCGCCGCGATCGGCCTGCTGATCCCCGTGGTCGGTCTCGGGGTCGCCCCCACCGTGATCACCCTGACGCTGTACGGGCTGCTGCCGGTCGTCCGTAACACCGTCGTCGGCCTGCGCGGGGTGGATCCGGCGCTGGTGGACGCGGCCAAGGGCATCGGGATGTCCCGTACGGCCCGGATGCTCCGGGTCGAACTGCCGCTGGCGTGGCCGCCGATCCTTACGGGGATCAGGGTCTCCACTCAGATGCTGATGGGGATCGCCGCGATCGCCGCGTACGCCTCGGGGCCGGGTCTCGGCAATGAGATCTTCCGCGGGATCGCCTCGCTGGGCAGTGCGAACGCGCTGCACCAGGTGCTCGCGGGGACGATCGGGATCGTCATTCTGGCGCTGCTCTTCGATGCCGCGTACATCCTGCTCGGCAGACTGACCATCCCGAGGGGGATCCGTGTCTGAGTACGAGGTGCCTGAGGCGCACGAGGTGCCGGAGACACGTGAGGTGCCCGGGACGCGTGAGAAACCCGAGGTGCCTGAGACGCGGCCCGCGTCGTCCAGTTCCGGGGCCGGCATCCTGCTGGAGGGACTCACCAAACGCTATCCGGGCAGCAAGCAGCCGGCCGTGGACGACGTCCACATGGAGATCAGGCCCGGCGAGACGGTGATCCTGGTGGGCCCGTCGGGCTGCGGCAAGTCGACCACCCTCAAGATGATCAACCGGCTGATCGAGCCGACCAGCGGCCGGATCACCATCGGCGACGAGGACGTCACCGATATCGACCCGGTGAAGCTGCGCCGCAGGGTCGGCTACGCGATCCAGTCGTCCGGCCTCTTCCCGCACATGACGGTCGCCGAGAACATCGCGCTCGTACCGAAGATGGTCGGCTGGTCCAAGTCCCGCGTACGGGACCGGGTCGAGGAGATGCTCGATCTGGTCGGGCTCGATCCGCGCGAGTTCCACGGCCGCTATCCGCGCCAGCTGTCGGGCGGGCAGCAGCAGCGGGTGGGGGTGGCGCGGGCGCTGGCGGCGGATCCGCCCGTACTGCTGATGGACGAGCCGTTCGGCGCGGTCGACCCGATCACCCGCGACCATCTCCAGGACGAGCTGATCCGGCTCCAGCACGAGCTGCACAAGACGATCGTGTTCGTCACGCACGACTTCGACGAGGCGATCAAGCTCGGGGACCGGATCGCGGTGCTGCGGGAGCGGTCGCAGATCGCGCAGTTCGACACACCGGAGGCGCTCCTCACCAATCCGGCGGACGACTTCGTCTCCGGTTTCGTGGGGGCGGGCGCGGCGCTGAAGCGGCTGAATCTGACGCGGGTACGGGAGGTGGAGATCGCCGACTTCCCGACCGTGACCGTCGACGACCCGCTCCAGTCGATCTTCAACAAGCTGCGCGCGGGCCCGCACAACGAGCTGCTGATGCTGGACCGCAGGAACCGTCCGTACAAGTGGCTGCGGCGCGGCGACCTGATGCGCGCCAAGGGATCGCTGGCGCGCGCGGGCCAGTTGGTGCACGACACGGTGACCAGGGACGCGACCCTGCGCGACGCGCTGGAGGCGGTCCTGATCGACAGCGGCGGGCGGGTCGCGGTGACGGGGCGGCGCGGGGAGTACATCGGGGTGGTCGACATGGAGACGCTGATCAACTCGGTGCACGAGATGCTGGAGGCGGACCGGCTGGCCGCGTTCGAGCACCAGCACGAGCAGGCGGAGCTGCTGCGGGACGACGGGCCGGGTGAGCCGGAGGACGGTCCGGGCGAGCCGGGTGAGCCGGGTGGCGCCAGCAGGGTGGACGAGACCGGCGGAACGAGCGCATGAACGCGGCCACGCGGTGGAGTGGCGGCCCGCCGCCGCCCGACCGGCCGCCCTGGGAGGAGGCGGAGGACCCCACTCCGTCGCCGCCCAGCGGCCCGGCACCCGACCCGGCCGTCGGACTGCGCGGTGCGCGGATCAGAGGGCTGCGGCGCCGGATCACCTGGCGGAAGCTGGTGACGGTGCCGGGGGCGGTCGTCGTGATCCTGCTGCTGACCTGGCTGTACGTCAGCGATACCCACCTCGACTCGATCGCCAGGAACTCGCTGAGCGGGGGCAATGTGCAGCTGCGGCTGTGGCAGCACATCCAGCTGACGGCGATCTCGACGTTCTGGGTGCTGGTCATCGCGCTGCCGCTGGGTATCGCGCTGACCCGGCCCGCGCTGCAGAAGGCCGCGCCGGCGGTCACGGCGCTCGCCAACATCGGGCAGGCGGCGCCCGCAATCGGGCTGCTGGCGCTGCTGGTGATCTGGCTGGGGATCGGGCCGTCGACGGCCATCGCGGGGATGGTCGTGTACGCCGTACTGCCGGTGCTCGCCAATACGGTGGCCGGGCTGCGGGCCATCGATCCGGGCCTGGTGGAGGCGGCCAAGGGCATCGGCATGTCGGGGCGGGGCACGCTGGCGAAGGTGGAACTGCCGCTGGCGGTGCCGCTGATCCTCGCGGGGGTACGGACGGCCCTCGTCCTGAACGTCGGTACGGCGACGCTGGCGACGTTCGGCGGGGGCGGCGGGCTCGGCGACCTGATCACCTCGGGGATCCAGACGCAGCGGATGCCGGTGCTGATCATCGGTTCCGTACTGACGGTGTGCCTGGCGCTGATCGTGGACTGGCTGGCCTCGCTGGTGGAGGTCGTCCTGACCCCGCACGGACTGGAGGAAATCTGATGCGCGGGCGGCCGGGTCAGGGGCGGAAGCCGGGGCCGTCCCCACTCCTGAGCACCTGTCTGGCGACTCTGGCAGCGCTGACGGGGCTGGCGGGGCTGGCGTCCGTGGCGGGCTGCGGCCTGAAGAGCGGCTCCCCGATGGTGGACAACGTGCAGCCGGGCCGGCTCGGCGCGGGCAGACCGCTGAAGGGCGCGTCGCTGACGGTCACCTCGAAGAACTTCAGCGAGAACATCATCCTCGGCGAGATGATCGGCCTGATCTTCAAGGCGGCGGGCGCGGAGGTCCTGGACCGTACGAACCTCCCCGGTTCGATCAGCGCGCGCGAGGCGATCGTCAAGGGCGACGCCGACGCGATGTACGAGTACACGGGCACGGCGTGGATCACCTATCTGGGTCACGAGAAGCCGATCCAGAACAGCCAAAAGCAGTGGACGGCCGTCCGCGACGCCGACCGCGCGCACGGCGTGGTCTGGCTGCCGCAGTCCACCCTCAACAACACGTACTCGCTGGGTATCAACCAGGCCAACAACAAGAAGTACAAGCTCAGAACGCTCTCGGACGCGGCGGCGCTGGCGCGGAAGGACCCGTCGGCGGTCAGCGTCTGCGTGGAGAACGAATTCGCCTCCCGCGACGACGGCCTCACCGGCATGCGGAAGGCGTACGACATGCCCCTGTCCGCTTCCCAGATCAAGAAGATGGACGCCGGAATCGTCTACACCCAGGTGGCCAAGGGCGCCTGCCTGCTGGGCGAGGTCTTCACCACGGACGGCCGCATCCCGGCGCTGCACCTCGACATCCTCGCCGACGACCGGCACTTCTTCCCCCTCTACAACGCGGCCCCGGTCATCCACGCGGCGACCTACAAGAAGCACCCGCAGATCGCGGAGCTTCTCGACCCGCTCTCGAAACGGCTGAACACAAAGGTCGCCCAGGAGCTGAACGCCCGGGTGGACGTGGCGGGCGAGGACCCGCACAACGTGGCGAAGGAGTGGCTGATCAAGGAGGGCTTCATCAGGAAGGGCTAGGGCCTGTGTGGGGTGCATGTCGGGGGTGGGCCGGTTGGCGCGGGTCGCTGGGAAGGGGCCGCCACTGCCGCCGCCTCGCCTGTCGACCACGCTCACGGTGGCCTGCGAGGGAGGCGGCAGTCTGCGGGTGACGATGGAGTCGCAGCAGGTTCACGGTAGGCGTCAACGCCTCGGCGCGGGAAATCCGGTGGGCCCTGACGGTGACGCAACCGGAGTAGCACCCCGAACGGCCCCGGAGCCCGGCCGCACCGGTGCGGCCGGTAGCACGGCGACCAGGACGAACTCCCCGTCCTCCTGCCACGTCGCCAAGTGACCGCCCAGCGCCGTCACCCGGTTCGCCAGGCCGGCCAGTCCGCTGCCGCCCGGGGCGCTCCCCGGTGAAGTGGCGGACGGCGCACCGTCGTTGCGTACCGTCAGCCGGATCCCCCCGGGGCCGACCACCGCATGAGCCGCAACCGCCGCGCCCACCGCGCCCGTCCCACCCGTCCTGTCCGTCCCGCCCGTCCCACCCACCGCGTCCGTCCCGTCCGCCCCGCCCGCCGCGTCCGTCCACGCCACGTCTATCGCACAGCGCGTCGCGCGGCTGTGCAGCAGTACGTTGCCGATGGCCTCCCTGAGCACCGCGTTCAGGCACTCCGCGATCTCCAGCGGCCGTTCGCATCCCGGCAGCGGCGAGATCTGTACGGCGATGCCCGCGCCGGTGAGCAGCCCTCGCGTATGGCTGAGTTCGGACTCCAGGGTGGCGGCATAGCCGTCGCGGCTCAGGGACCGCATCTCCTCGTGGCTCCGCCGGGCGAGCGCGGCAATCTCGCCGAACGCCCGGTACGCGGGCGCGTCCCGCGGGGTGTCGCGCCGGGCCAGCTCGCTCTGCGCGGCGATCGCGACGAGCGAGGACCCGAGCAGATCGTGCAGGTCACGCGCTATCCGCGCGCGCTCCCGCTGACGTGCCACATGCGCCGACTGGCTCCGGGAGCCGTGCAGCCGGGCGGTGAGCAGGGCCAGATGGGCCACCGCGAAGACGCTGGTGGCGGTGACCACGTTGGCGAGCAGGCACTCCAGCGGGGACCGGTGCGTGGCGATGGCCCCCATGTGCATCAGCGCGGGTCCGCTCCCGAGGACGACGGACGCGACGAGCACGGAGGACGGCGGCGGAAGCGTCAGCAGAACGGCGCCGGCCAGGAAGCCGAGCAGGCTCACCCAGCGGTGGTGGAAGACCAGCAGCGGCAGGTACGTGAGCACGAACTGCAGCCCGAGCAGCCCCCAGCGCCAGCGGTAGGGCAGCCGGTAGGGCGGCAGCGCGTACTGGCCGAGCAGGACGGCGGGCATCAGGACGAGCAGCGTCAGCGCGGTGACGACGGAACGTCTGCTGACCGCGCCGAGCGGCGTGCCGAGGATCTCCAGCACGGTGAGCAGGATGGACGCGCCCACCAGGACCGTCAGCGAGCCGAAGGCCACCCCGACGCCCTGCGGCAGCACCGTGGCTCTCCTGGGTCCTCCCGTTCGGACTGAACGTTTGATCACCGATGCGCCTCTCCCCCGTAGCGGCGGCCGTGTTGACACCACCGATGTGCAGACAGGGTGGCACCGCCCATGGTTGCCCGGAAACAGGTGAAGAACTCACTACCCGGCGATCCGGCGGGGCACTTGGATCGTCTGAGGTACTGGTCCTCAACAGAGAGTTGTCCCACCATGTCAGCACGTGTGAGTTCGGCCGAGGAGTGGCAGGGTGCTTCCCTCGCAGGGCGAACTCGCCTACACCTTCACGTGCGGCAACGCGGGCGCCGGCACGGCTCGGCGCCAAGCAGCGCTCCGCCGAGACGCCCACGGAACTGACCCTCATGGGCAAGCGCCTCTACAACCCGGCGACGGGCCGCTTCCTCTCGGTCGACCCGGTGTACGGCGGCAGTTCCAACGCGTACGAGTACACCTCCGCCGACCCGGTCAACAAGCTGGACCTGAGCGGCGAGTGGGTACCGGTCGTCATCGCCGCCGCACGTGTCGGCTGGGCCTGCTGGAAGCACTGCCGCAAGGCGTACAAGGCGGCGCGGACGGGGTACCGCGCGTTCAAGTCGCTGCGCCGCTTCGACAAGCAGACCCGGCGGCTGCAGCGGTACACGACGACGAGGGCGCGCACCGGGATCTACAGGGGTCCGCTCAGCTACCGACAAGCGGCGTTCTGCGGTATGAGGTACGGCGGCGCCTGGGCCGGCGTCGGTCTGTTCACCAACTACAGCGCCGGTCGACTGCAAGCCGGGATGTACGGAGTGGGTGCTGGAATAGGTGTGGCCCGGTATGCCCTGCGCGGCAGATGCTGACGCAGTCCGGGTGATCCGGCCGGTGGGCCGGCCAATAGGTCGGCCCACCCGCTGCCTCCCGCGTTCCGGAGCGGAGCGCGGATTCACGAGCAGTAGGAGAGTAGTGAACCATCGAACCCCCGACGTCCGCACAGCGAACCGGGTGGCTGTGGCCTCTTCCACCCTGTGGGTCGCCTGGGTGGGGCTGTCCGGCCAGGGAATCAGGACGGGATGGGACGGCGCCCGGGACAGCCTTCTCGACGGCTTTCCGGTATGGGGCTGGGTGACAGTCCTCTGGCTGGTGGTCCTCCGGCCGTTTCTGCAACGCCGGTTGTCTCCAGGTCTGGTACTCCCCGGCGAGGACCTTAAGCCCACGGGATTCGGGTGGCGGATTACCGCTTTCCTCGGCATTGTGGCCACGACCCTGCTCGCCCTTCTGGTCACAGGCCCTCTCCTGGGCCTGGTCTTCAACCAAGGCAGCTGGGCGGAGTGGACCTCCGGCTATGGCCGCTTCATCTCAAGCGTCACCTTCATCGTCCCGATAACGCTGATAGCCGCGTTCCTCTTTCTGTCACCGGTGGTCTGGCCCTCGGAGGCGTGGGCGAGGCGGGTCAGGGCCCGGCTCGCGGGCGGCCGTCCGGCCAAGGAGGAGCCGTAGCCCGTCACAATCACCGCATGATCAAAGTGTTTGTGGTGGAGGATCACACGGTGGTCCGGGCGGGACTGGCCGCGGTTCTCGACCGTGCGATGGGCATCGAGGTGGTGGGAGGAGCCGGGACCGGCGCGACGGCACTGGCCGAGATCGCCCGGCTCCGGCCCGATGTCGTCCTGCTCGACATCGACCTGCCGGACATGGACGGCATCAACGTCGCCGCGCGGCTGGCGGAACACTCCCCCGCGTCCCGGGCCCTGATCCTCACCGCGCTCGACCTGCCGGGTCATCTGTGGCGCGCGCTGGAGGCGGGCGTACACGGGTATCTGCTCAAGACGGTATCGCCCCAGGCACTGGCCGACGCGGTACGCAGGGTCGCGGCCGGCTCCCGCGTGATCGACCCGGGCGTACAGGCGGCGGCCGAGCCCGCGGCCAGTCCGCTGACGGAGCGCGAGACGGAGGTGCTGGCCCTGACCGCGAGCGGGGCGGACACCCGGGCCATCGCGGCCGAACTGTTCCTGAGCGTGGGGACGGTACGCAACCGACTCTCCTCGGCGGTGGGCAAGCTGAACGCCAGAACGGTGGTCGACGCGATCCGGATAGGCGAGCGCAACGGCTGGATCTGACCCGGCCGGGAACAGCGCGAGGTCGTGACAATCTCACTTCCCGAAGAGCCGCGATCATGATCAATTAGCTTTCGTAGCAAGCGTGTTGTGCGTGCTGTGCGTGATGTGTTGAGTACGGGGACGGGGACAGGGACGGATGAACGGCTGGACAAGACGGACGGCATGGGAGCTGGCCGCGGTGTACGCGCTGGCGGCGGCGGTGCACGTGACGGCCGTGATCAGCGTGCTCTTATGGAACGGGTGGCTGCTGCTGCACTTCGTGCCGGCGTGCGTCGGAGCGCTGGTCGGCGCCCGCTGCGTCCACCGGGCCATCCGCCCGCCCGCCTCAGTGGCAGGCACCGGCGCGGGAGCCGATCGCGAGGTGGCCGATGCCGGGGAACGTCCTCGCTCCGCGGCCGGAGTTCAGTAGGTTGGCCGCATGTCATCCGTACTGATTGTTGACCATGACCCACACACTGTCACCGGCATCGACGCCGACGTCCTCCTCAAGGCACTCGACCTGGAGATGGCCCGGTTCGAGGGACTCGGCATCGATACGGCCGCCGCCCTCATCACCACGGACGATGCCACCGAGCCGGCCCTCGTGACGCAGCTGACCGACCGCCCCTGGGACGTCGTCCTCATCGGCGCCGGAATCCGCAGGCCCGAGCAGTCCCTCATCCAGTTCGAACGCGTCCTGAACCTGGCCCGCCGGTACGCACCCCAGGCCGCCATCGCCTTCGACACCAGCACCGGAGACGGCGTCGAGGCGGCCCGGCGCTGGCTCTGAGGAGGGGCGTACGGAGGCGCGTGCACCGCCCCCACCTGGGTGGGACGGTGCACGCGGCGGCCGGGTGCGTGGTGGTCAGACTCCCGGGTCGAGCAATTGCTGGAGCAGAGCGCCGTAACGAACGGTGATCTCCTCATGATCGATGGCAGCGAGCTTCTCGTCGCCGACCACCCAGAGCGCGTACAGCAGTCCACCGACGAGAGCACCGGCAAGCCGAGTGCGGATCTCGACGTCGGGACCCGTGAGACGCTCGCGGAGCGGGGCGACGAACGTGTGCTCGTGAACTTCGCGAAGCCGGCCCTGAATGCCATCGGCATCACTCGCGCGAACGAGCGCCAGAAGGATGCTCCGGTGCTCGGCGTCCGAGTTGAGGAGATGCCGGATGAAGTGCTCGCCAAGCCGTTCGACGGGCTCACTGAAGACCAGCCGGTCCTTCAGAGCGGCGGCCATGGTTTCGAGGAACAGGGCCTCCTTCGAACCGAAGTAGTGCAGAACGAGCGCCGGATCCACGCCCGCGTCACGGGCGATGGCCCGTACCGAGGTGAGGCCGTAGCCGCGCCCCAGGAAGAGAGTTGTGGCCGCCCGCCAGATGGCCTCACGCGCGGTGGGCCCGTCCTCGGTCACCACGGCGCACCGCCGGCGAACTCGTGCCGCTCGCTGTGTCGTCTCATGGCAGCAGCGGATCGACGATCGTACGGATGGGGGCGGACGACTCCGTCGAGCTTTCGAGCGCCTGCTTCAGACCGGACAGCCCGATGCGCCGAGGAGCGAGCCAGGGCCTGACGTCGGTCGTACCGTCGGCAATGGACTTGAGCGCCAGAGACATATCGTCGGGTGTTTCACCGGACGCGAAATACACCTTCAGGTGCTTGTTCTGGGCGGTGAAGATATAAATCTCCTCGGCCGCCATCGAATATCCACCCATCACGATCTTGGTGTTGTACCCGACCGAGTTGATGATCTCGTTGAGCAGACCCTTTACACCGACGCACTCATAGACGATGGTCGTACGCCGGCCGTCCAGCTCGGGAATCGCCTCATAGGGCGACCTTTCCCGAGGGTCGATCGCGAGGGTGGCGCCCATCTCCAGGGCGAGCCGCCGCCTCGACTCCGAGAAGTCGACGGCGACGATGGCCGTCACTCCGGTGAGCTTCAGCCCGGCGATGACGCCGAGCCCGATGGCCCCGCATCCCACGACCACCGCGACGTCGTCAACGGACGGCTCACCGGAACGGGCGTGCTCGATGCCGACGGCCAGGGGTTCGACCAGCGCGGCCGCATCGTCGTCGACGCCCTCGGGAACCTCAAGGATGAACTTCTCGTCGAGCACCGCGTACTCGCTGAAACCGCCGGGATAGTTGTTGTCGAATCCGATAACGGACTGACCGCCGGAGTTCATGATGACGGGCACGGCCACCACCCGCGCGCCCACTTTGATCGATTCGCGGCTGTTCGGGCCGTACTCGACGATCTCACCGACGAATTCGTGCCCGAGGACAACCTTCTTCTCCAGATCGAGACTCGCGTACGGTCCGCCCAGCTCGCGGGAGAGCTCGACCATCTTTTCCCCGCCCCGCAGGAAATGAAGGTCGGACGCACAGATCGCGCAGGCGTTGATGCGTACGAGAACCTGGCCGTCACCGGGCGCCGGCTTGTCCACCTCTCCGACGAGCAGTTCTCCACCGAGTACGTATGCGGCTCTCATCGCGGTCCTTCCGTTGGAACCAACCGGTTCAACAGCGTTGAACCGGTGCCCCCAGTCTCAACACCGTTGAACCGTATTGTCAATAAGAATGACCAATGAGACGTCCGGGGCCTTGTCCGGGGGTCGACCCCGAGTCCTTGTCCGGGTTCTGTCCGGGTTGTACGGGGGCCTGCTCGAAGTGGAACGCCTTGATGAAGCAGTCCCGGGGCTGTCCGAGCGCGAAGAGTACGCACTCCACGAGCGAGTGGGCCGTCAGCATGTCGCCGGAGCCGCGCGGGGTGCTCTCCCACTGCGGGGAGAGCGGATCCGGGTTGTGGAAGTCCGGCGGGTAGAGCGAGATGACCCGTACCCCTTGGGGGCGCAGCCGCTTGGAGAGGATGTCGGCGAAGCCGGCCTGTGCGCTCTTCGCCGCGTAGAAGGCGTCGTGCGCGTCGGAGCGCTGGTGGGCGGGGAGCCCGGCGGCGGAGATCATGTTGACCACGTCCGGCCGATCGGACGCGAGCAGCAGCGGCAGCAGGCGCTTCACCATCAGGACCGTGCCGGTGGCCCCGGAGGCGATGGTGTCGATCACGTCCTCGTCACTGGCGGAGAGCAGATCCGGCCCCTCCAGCCAGCGGGCGCCGTTGTTGACCAGTACGTCCACCCGGTCGGTACGTTCGGCCAGTTCGGCGGCGAACCGCCGGATCGAGGCGGCATCGGCCAGGTCGCAGGCGAAGGCGTGTACGCGCGCGTGGCCGAGGTCCCGTATCTCCCCTGCCACGCGCAGCGATGCCTCCCGGCTACGGGAGGACACGAAGACCTCAGCCCCCTGCTGGGCGAAACGGATGGCCAGAGTCCGGCCGAAGTCGCGGGACGCGCCGGTGATGACGACGCGCTGTTGTTCGAAGCTCATGCGAATGCCTGCTGCTGCTCTGGGGGTTGTTGGTCTCTCGCGGATGACCGTCCGGGCCTGTCGACATCATCACAAGGCGTTCGTGGAAAGGGGAAGGAGACCTTCGGCCTAGGACTCCCCGCCGTCTCTCTGTCCGGGTGTTGTCCGGGTCGTTGTCCGGGTTCTGTCCGGGTCGCACGGCGTGACCTTTCGCAGGGGCGAGGGGGTTACGTAGCGAGGTCTCGTTTCGGAGGTGTACGCAGTGGGCGTGGACAGCGGCGGTACGGACAGTGGTGCGGCGGAGGGGACGGAAGGCACGGACGAACCGGACTGGGAGCCGGACTCCGACGAGGACTCCGCCGGGGTCATCGCGGCGGTGGGCCGGCAGATCAAGCTCTGGCGCATGGCGGAGGGCCTGAGCCAGCCCGAGTTCGGGGTGGCGATCGGGTACGGCGAGAACCAGGTCTACAAGGTCGAGGCCGGAAAACGCATCCCCAGACCGGAGTTCCTGGACAAGGCGGACAAGGTCCTGAAGGCGGGCGGCAGGATCGCCGCGATGAAGCAGGACGTGGCCGAGGCCAGGTATCCCAAGAAGGTCAGGGACGTGAAGAAACTGGAGGCCGAGGCGGTCGAGCTGGGCTCGTACAACAACTCCGTCATCGACGGCCTGTTGCAGACCGAGGCGTACGCGCGGGCCGTATTCGGCACACGACGGCCGTTGTTCACCGTGGAGGAGTTGGAGCGTCGAGTGACCGCTCGGATGGCGCGTCAGGCGATCATCGACGCGACCAAGGCGCAACCGGTCTTCAGTTTCGTACTGTGCGAAGCGACGCTGCGCCGCCCCGTCGGGGGCAGAATGGTGATGCGACAGCAGCTCGAACACCTGCTGGAGGTGGGCAAGCTACGGAACGTGGACCTTCAGGTGCTGCCTCTGAGCCGTGAAGACAACGCGGGCCTTGATGGTCCGTTCCGGCTGCTCAAGCTCCGTGACAGCAAGATGGTCGGCCTGAACGAGGTCCAGCTCGTCAGCCGGGTGATCTCTGATCAGAAAGAGGCCCAAATTCTCGACATGCGCTATGGGATTATCCGAGCGCAGGCTCTCGCCCCTCGGGAGTCGCTGGCCTTCATCGAGGAAGCACTGGGAGAGACATGACCACCAAGCCTCCTACTGAGGATGGTTCCGGGCTGAACTGGTTCAAGAGCAGCTACAGCTCGGCCGACGGCCCCTCATGCGTCGAGGTCGCCGCCACCTCCCGCACCATCCACGTCCGCGACACCAAAGACATCCACCTCCCCCACCTCGACTTCAACCCCACCGCCTGGGAC